>CAJJBH010000049.1 GCA_905182355.1 uncultured Paracoccaceae bacterium
GGATGCAGGGGTTTGACACCTTGTGGCAACCGGGCACCGATCACGCAGGCATCGCGACGCAGATGGTGGTGGAACGCAAACTTGCTGAAACACAGCAACCTTCCCGCGCTGAAATGGGGCGCGAGGCGTTTCTTGAAAAAGTTTGGGAATGGAAAGAAGAATCCGGCGGCCAGATCATCCACCAGCTTAAGCGCCTTGGCGCATCTTGTGATTGGGACCGCGAAGCGTTCACCATGTCGGGTAATTTTCCTGACGCCGTGATCAAAGTCTTTATTGAGATGTACAACAAAGGCCTGATTTATCGCGGCAAACGTCTGGTCAATTGGGACCCCCATTTCGAAACAGCGATTTCCGATCTTGAGGTCGAAAACATCGAAACACCGGGCCACATGTGGCACTTCAAATATCCACTCGCGGGTGGCGCGACCTATACCTACGTTGAAAAAGACGAGGACGGGAACGTCACGCTTGAGGAAACGCGTGACTACATCTCAATCGCAACAACCCGTCCTGAAACCATGCTGGGCGACGGCGCAGTTGCAGTGCATCCATCGGATGAACGTTACGCGTCAATCGTTGGAAAATTTTGCGAAATTCCGGTTGGCCCGAAAGAGTACCGCCGTTTGATCCCGATCATCACAGATGAATATCCTGACAAGGATTTCGGGTCTGGTGCGGTGAAAATCACCGGTGCCCACGACTTTAACGACTATCAAGTTGCCAAGCGTGGC
Source organism: uncultured Paracoccaceae bacterium (assembly GCA_905182355.1). GTDB lineage: Bacteria > Pseudomonadota > Alphaproteobacteria > Rhodobacterales > Rhodobacteraceae > Ascidiaceihabitans. The sequence continues at coordinate 732 of CAJJBH010000049.1, forward strand.
GGCATCCCAATGTTCAATCTGATGGACACAAAGGCCGCGATGCGGGCTGATGGGGAACCGTATGCTGAGGAAGCTGCGATTGCCCAAGCAATTGCAAATGGAACCCAAGAATTCGACGAGGCGATGATCGCGGCGATGAACCTTGTGCCCGAAGAATACCGCGGCATGGATCGGTTCGAGGCCCGCAAGAAAGTCATCAAAGATATCACCGACGAAGGGTTGGCCGTCATGGTTTCCGTCGTTGATATCGACGAGGAAGGCCAAGAAAGTTCCACGCTTATCCCGTATGTTGAGAACAAGCCGATCATGCAGCCCTACGGTGACCGATCAAAGGTTGTGATCGAACCGTTGCTGACGGATCAATGGTTCGTGGACACAGACCAGATCGTCCAGCCTGCGCTGGACGCTGTACGCAATGGTGATGTGAAAATCATGCCAGAAAGCGGCGAGAAGGTGTATTACAACTGGTTGAACAATATCGAGCCATGGTGCATCTCGCGCCAGCTTTGGTGGGGTCATCAGATACCAGTTTGGTATGGGCCGTCAAAAGCTTCCGCACATGAGCTTTTCGAAGCCGCATCTGGTTCTGCTGAGTACTACAAAAATGGGTCTAAGATCTTTTGTGCCCCAGACGCCGAAACTGCTGAAAAATTAGCGAGAGAATATTACGGCTCGGATGTTTCAATCAATTTCACTTCTGATGGGGCCTATGGCTATTGGCTCGATGAAAACCGCGACATTGAATCTGTTCAGCTGGGACGCGACCCTGACGTCCTAGACACATGGTTCTCGTCCGGCCTTTGGCCCATCGGCACGCTTGGCTGGCCCGAAGAAACAGACGCGCTCAAACGATATTTCCCGACCTCTGACCTGATCACAGGCCAAGACATCCTGTTCTTCTGGGTCGCGCGGATGATGATGATGCAGCTGGCTGTTGCCGATGAAATCCCGTTCAAAACCGTCTACCTGCACGGCCTTGTGCGCGATGCCAACGGCAAGAAGATGAGCAAATCAACGGGCAACGTCATCGATCCGCTCGACATCATCGACGAATACGGTGCCGACGCGCTGCGCTTTACCAATGCCGCGATGGCCTCGCTTGGGGGTGCGTTGAAACTGGATACAAAACGGATCGAAGGCTACCGCAACTTCGTGACCAAACTGTGGAACGCCGGCACCTACGGCGATTTCAAAGGCACGTTTGATGTGCCCCACGCGGATGGTGTGCCGGACACAAATCTGCCACTGAACAACTGGATCAAAGGCGAGATCGCCAAGACCCGCGAAGCCGTGGACGCAGCGTTGGAAACCTACCGTTTCAACGATGCGGCCAGCATGCTTTACAGCTTTGTCTGGAACACCTTCTGCTCGCAATATCTGGAATTCACCAAACCCGTTTTGGACGGTGATGATGCAGCGGCGGCGGCAGAAACCAAAGCGACATATGCGTGGGCCTTCGATCAATGCCTGATCTTGCTGCACCCGATCATGCCATTCGTGACCGAGGAATTGTGGGGCGCAAAAGAGCGGCCCAAAATGCTCGTCCACTTTGATTGGCCAACCTACACAGCCGCCAATCTGGTTGACGCACAAGCCGACGCGGATCTGTCATGGACCGTCGCGATGATCGAAGCCATCCGATCCGCCCGCGCCCAAATGAACGTACCGGGCGGTGATTTTGTGCCGCTGGTCGTTGTGGGCATGGATGAGGGTGCAAAATCCGCATGGGCGCAGAACGAGGCTTTAATCAAACGCTTTGCCCGTATCGAAACCTTGACGTCCGTTGATACAATGCCGAAAGGCACAGCAGCGTTGGCTGTCAGCGGCGGCGCATTTGGCATTCCATTGGATGGCATCATCGATGTGGCAGCGGAAAAAGCAAGGCTTGAGAAGACGTTGGGGAAACTCGCCAAGGAACTTGGTGGCTTACGTGGCCGCCTGAACAATCCCAAATTCGCAGCCAGTGCGCCGCCAGAGGTCCTTGAAGAGACCAAAGCCAATCTGGCCCTGCGCGAAGATGAAGAAGCCAAGCTGAAAGACGCAATGTCGCGCCTTGCCGAGCTTGGCTAAATTAAATCGCTATTGCGCCCCAAGCGAGGGGCGCAATAGTTATTGAAAGACAGCTGGACGTTTGCCAAGCGTCGCCGCGACCACTTCCATTTGCTCTGGCTTGCCGATTAACACCGCCTGCTCTTGGCTTTCCGCCAACAGGATGTCTGCATCCGTCGCTGTTTCTGCCAGCACCATCAACCGTTTCGCCGCACGAATGGCTGCTGGGCTGCGCCCTGCAATCTCAGCCGCCAATTCCATCGCAGCGGCTAACGGATCATCCGCCAATTCAGTCACCAATCCCCACGCCAGCGCTTGATCTGCGCCCACAGGCGTAGCAGTGTATGTCAGTTTGCGCATCACATCTGGCGCCACCAACTTAGGCAGCAACACCATTCCGCCCATGTCAGGGACGATGCCCCATTTCAGCTCCATCACCGCAATTTTTGTATCAGGTCCAGCAATCCGTATGTCCGCGCCCAGCGCCAGTTGGCACCCTGCCCCAAACACCGGACCATGCAGCGCGGCGACCACCGGTATCGGCAAACGCGCCCAGATCATCGCCACCTCTTGCCATTGATTTGTGGTGCTGTCTCCATGCGTGCGCGGCATCAATTTATCCGCAGGCGTGCCACCCAGCATCTGCCCAAGGCTGCCAATATCAATACCAGCGCAGAACGCTTTGCCTTCACCTGACAATACAACAACCCGGGCGTCCGAGGTCGCGACCTCATCCCCCGCTGCGATAATCGCTGTGATCATATCCTGATCTACCGCGTTCATTTTGTCGCTGCGGGTAAGGCGCACATGCGCGATGTGGTTTTCATAGGTGACGGATACGCGGGCCATGATGTTTCTCCAGTTCAGGTTTGGGACACATCAGCCGATTGGGCGTAAAATTGCCAGCGATACGTTAGGGCACGAAGCGCCACGTCATGGTACGAAACGTTCAATGGCCCGCTTCATTCCAAGGCCCTTGTCGTAGACCAGTTCGGTGATCCAACGCCCTTTTGCCACTTGGGCACTCACGCCCACACGTGCTGGCAAAAAGCGCACCGCACCAGCAGCGACGCCTGCTGCCATAAATCCTCTGCGGGTCGACTTAGCTATTTACGGCCCTCCAGTTGCGAGCCATTCTCATACAAGCATTCCAGCAGCATATTTCAATGCTTGCTCGCCTTGTGTCCCTTGGGGTACCCCTTTGAAATGACAAATTTTCGCGTTACCGCCCTTGCCCAATCGCTCCCCTCAACCGTGCCATTTGTTGGTCCCGAGACCCAAGAGCGGGCGCAAGGTCGTTCGTTTCAGGCACGCCTTGGGGCGAACGAAAACGTCTTTGGACCCTCACCAAAAGCGATCCAAGCGATGTCTGAAACTCCACAATGGATGTACGGCGACCCAGAAAGCCATGATTTACGTCAGGCATTGGCCAAACATCACGGCTGCACGCCAGATCATATTATGGTGGGCGAAGGGATCGACGGAATCCTTGGCTATTTGGTGCGCTTGTTTGTGAGCAAAGGTGACGCGGTTGTCACGTCGGACGGTGCCTATCCAACCTTCAATTATCACGTCGCTGGCTTTGGTGGCACCTTGCACAAAATCGCTTATGTCGACGATCACGAGGACCCGACAAGCCTAGTTAAAAAGGCCGCAGAAACAGACGCGAAACTGGTGTATCTGGCCAATCCAGACAATCCGATGGGGACTTGGCACAAAGGCACCGCAATACTTAAAGCGCTAGATGCCCTGCCAAAAGGCTGCGTAATGGTTCTGGACGAAGCTTACGTTGAAACCGCCCCTGCCGGAACCGAAGCCAAGGTTGATCCAGATGATCCCCGTGTGATCCGTATGCGCACATTTTCAAAGGCTTACGGCATGGCGGGTGCACGTGTCGGATATGCGATTGGCAATCCTGTGCTCATCGCGGCGTTTAACAAAGTGCGCAATCATTTTGGCATGAACCGCGCCGCACAAGCTGGCGCATTGGCGGCTTTGCACGACCAAGGGTATCTTGAAAATACACTTGCGAAAGTCGAGATCTCTAGAAATCGAATTGCGCAAATCGCCAAAGACAACGGGTTAACTCCAATCACGTCAGCCACAAACTTCGTTTCGATTGACTGCGGCCAAGATGGTGCGTTTGCCCAAAGGGTTCTGGCCGCGTTAATTGAACAGGGCCTGTTCGTCAGGATGCCGTTTGTCGCACCGCAGAACAGGTGTATCCGCATCAGCTGCGGCACTGACGAAAATTTAGAGTTGTTCAACACTGCGCTGCCAAAAGCGCTAAAAATCGCCGCTGAATAAGGTCACTAGCCCGCAGCGATGACGGCGGCGGCGGCTTCCAACGCCCCACCACCATGCGCAATGCCCAGCGCGGTCATTCCAGTTTCCATCCCACCAAGCATGCCCATGATCATATGGCCATTCACGTGCCCCATATGGCCAAGACGAAAATAGGCATCAGAATCACGTCCGCCGTTTTCAGCCATGCCCAAACCAATGCCAAGCGTAAGACCCAGATGAGTTTCAACCCATTCGCGCAGTGCAGTCCCATCAGGAGAGGCAAGGCTAAGGGACGTCACAGCATTGCTGCGGTTCATAACATCGGTGACATTCATGGCCAGCGTTCCTGTCTGGGACCATGCGTCGCAAGCGGCCCAAATGGCGCGTGCTAAAACTGCATGGCGTGCCCAGACATTTTCAATGCCCTCAGCGTGGATCAGATCCAGCGCAGCCCTTAGGCCATATATGTGATGTGTTGGGGCCGTTCCTGCAAAATATTGCCACAGCTGTTCGGGATCACCGCGCGGTACCCAATCCCAATAATTGCTGACCCGTGGCATCGCATTTCGCACACCTTCGGCTTTGGCGTTAAAGAACACAAACGACACGCCAGCAGGCACCATCAGCCCTTTTTGACAGGCAGCGACCATAATATCGACCCCCCATTTGTCCATTTCGAACTGGTCGCACCCTAAGGAAGCGATGCAATCCGCCATCAGAAGCGCGGGATGATCTGCGGCATCAATTGCACGGCGCAAAGCTGCAAAATCATTGCGAATTGATGTGGATGTGTCCACGTGTACAGCTAAGATCGCTTTGATCTCATGGTTCGTGTCAGCTTTCAAAGCCTTAGTTATTCGGGCCATGTCCATCGGGCTGTGCCTCCCAAAATCAATGGTATCGACCTTTGCCCCCAATCCTACTGCCATGCCAGCCCAACCATGGCCAAAATGACCCGTGACGGGAGCCAACACACGGTCACCTTCAGATATGACATTGGCAAGCGACGCTTCCCACGCAGCATGGCCGTTTCCGATATAAATCGCACATTTTCCGCTTGTCCGCGCAACACGTTTCAGATCAGGGATCAAGGTTGCGGCCATATCCACCAATTCACCAGCATAAATATTAGGCGACGGGCGATGCATCGCTTGCAACACAGCATCTGGCATCACCGAAGGGCCAGGGATTGCAAGATAACCGCGCCCGTTTGCGGCAATGGGAAGCTGTGTCATGATGGGACCCTTTTTGCTTGCATCTATTAGCACAACCTAAGCGGCTGCACGCTGGCGTCAATTGCGCATTCGCTTGATGCATCTGTTACATCGCATTACACATGGCCCAAACCAGATGTTCAAATGATACAGGCGAACCGCGTGACCGCACCCAATACCCTCACGATCCAATCGTCAAAAGAGCCGACGGACCCCGCAAGCGCTAAGCAATTACTTGCTTGGCTGTGGCACGGCTATTTGCGCAAATATCTACCAATAATGCTGGTTGCCATGATTTTTATGGTGATTGAAGGGTCTATGCTAGGCCTCATTAGCTATATGATGCAACCTATGTTTGACGGCGTTTTTGTCGAAGGCAACCGCAACATGTTATACTGGGTTGGTGGAGGCCTGGTTGGTATTTTTGTCATAAGGGCGATTTCGTCCGTTTCTCAAAAGGTGCTGCTAACCAGCGTGGCACAACGCACGGCTGCTGCATTGCGTATCGATTTACTTGACCACATGATGAAACAAGACGGCACATTTCATCAATCACATCCCCCCGGCTTCCTGATCCAGCGGGTTCAGACAGACGTCAACTCAGTTGGCGACGTGTGGCGGGCAATTATTACAGGGGCTGGGCGCGACTTGATCGCGCTATTTGTGCTGCTGGGCGTGGCCATCAGCGTTGACCCGATTTGGGCGTTTCTGGCCTTTGTCGGTATCCCCCTTCTTATCCTACCTGCGGCTCTTGCCCAACGTTTTGTGCGAAAACAGGCTGGTATTGCGCGCGACTTGGGGGCAACGTTAAGCACTAGATTGGACGAAGTTTTCCACGGAATCGTTCAAATCAAACTGAATGCGCTGGAACAATATCAATCCCGCCAGTACCGCGCCCTAACGCGCAGGTTCGTGCGCACCGAAGTTAAATCAGCATTTGGCGCATCAGCAATTCCGGCAATGGTCGATATCGTGTCCGGCGTCGGCTTGATGGCCGTTATTGTATATGGCGGGTCAGAGATCATTGCCGGTGAAAAAACCATCGGCCAATTTATGACGTTCTTCACCGCTATGGGCTTCGCCTTTGATCCACTGCGCCGTTTAGGTGCAATCAGCGGCCTTTGGCAAATCGCAGCTGCCGCAATTGAACGGGTAAAGGAACTGTTGGACGCACCTGTCATCCTTGCCTCTGCAAAAAACCCAGTGCCTGCACCAAAAGACACACCTGAAGTTGCCTTGGATAAGGTCACCTTGGCTTATGGTGACACAACCGTACTGCACAATTTATCGCTTATTGCTGAGCCTGGAAAAACAACCGCTTTAGTTGGTGCGTCAGGCGCCGGAAAATCGACAATTTTCAACCTTTTGACACGTTTGGTTGATCCGCAATCTGGCAGCGTAAAAATCAACGGCGTTGCCACAACGGACATGGCATTGGATGATTTGCGGGGCCTGTTCTCAGTCGTGACTCAAGAAGCATTGCTGTTTGACGAAACCTTGCGGGAAAACATTTTATTGGGGCGCACCGACGTATCAGATGCGCAACTGCAAACCGTGCTTGAAGCGGCGCATGTCGCTGACTTCCTTCCGAACCTGCTTGACGGTTTGGAAACAAAAGTGGGACCGCGTGGATCAGCCCTGTCTGGCGGCCAACGCCAGCGCGTTGTGATTGCGCGGGCCTTGCTGCGCGACACGCCAATCTTGCTGCTAGACGAAGCAACGTCGGCATTGGACGCACAATCCGAACACATTGTCCAAGAAGCGCTTAACAAGCTATCAGCGGGGCGCACAACGATTGTCATTGCACACCGTCTTTCCACAATTAGGGGCGCAGATAAGATTATTGTCATGGACCGTGGTCGGGTATTGGATCAGGGCAGCCACAAAGAACTACTGGATCGGGGGGGCACCTATGCCGACCTTTATCGTCTACAGTTCCGCGAAGGCAAAACAATTGTGGATGTACACCAGTCCCAAACAATCAATGAGCAACCCGACGCAGCCCCAAGCAATCGACCAAGTGTGTTGCGCCGCATAACACGACGGTTGTTTGGCTAGCGACGGTAGCGATCTGCCAAGGTTTCCGGAGCAACACCTGCGAAATACTGCACCAATGTCCACAGATTGCGCCCACCGCGACGGGTCCAACCCTGCGTTTGGTATTTCTCTGCACTTGTAATGGCCGTCGCATCGATTTTGCGCAGTTTACCTTTCAGAACGCGGACCAATGCCACGTCTTCCATCACGGGAATGTCACGGTAACCACCGACAGCATCATACATCTGACGTGAAACAAGCAGGCCCTGATCACCATAGGGTAATCCAAAATGGCTTCGGGTGTTGGCCCACAGCGCAACAAGTTGCCCACGTAGCCCGCCTTGGGCAAAACGAAGCGAAAACCACCCCGCCTGCCCTGTTTGCAAATGCTGCCCCGCAACCACGGACCAGCCATCCGACAACACAGTGTCAGCGTGTAAAACCAAGAACCATTCACCTTTGGCCGCACCGCAACCACGTTGCAACTGCCCACCACGCGACGGTGGGCCATTCACAACGTCAGCCCCCCAATCCTTGGCAATTTCAAGGGTCTGATCTTCAGATCCCGCGTCCGAAACAATGACCTCACGGATCAGGCCAGCATCCACGGCTTCCATCAGACAAGACAACGTGTGATGCAAACCAACGCCCGCATTTAATGTAGGCACAATTACAGAAATCGGCGCACGCATGTCTCACCCCTTTTGAAGTTGCAACAAGGTGCTATATGTCTGATCAGACCTCAAGAGGAAGCGATGAATGACCAGTTCCAACCAAACACGACGAATTCTGCGCTTAAGCGGCAAGGACACCCACGATTTCCTACAAGGATTGGTGACAAACGATGTCAACAAGGTCGACGATGGTTTGGTATATGCCGCGATTCTGACACCACAAGGGAAGTACATTGCTGACTTCTTTCTGCTGTCAGACGGCGATGACATATTGATGGACACAGATGCGGTCCAAACGGATGCTTTGGTACAACGCTTGTCGATGTATAAACTAAGGGCTGACGTACAAATCAAGGAAGCCTCGCTTCACGTACATCGCGGATTGGGCCAAGCCCCTGACGATAGCTTTACTGATCCGCGCAGTGCAAACCTTGGCTGGCGGGCCTATCGTGAGGATCAAGCCCCAGTGATGGATACAGATTGGACCGCAATACAAGTCGGGAACACGATCCCCATCAGTGCAATCGATCTCACGTCCAATACCTTCATCCTTGAAGCTGGGTTTGAGCGGCTCAACGGCGTCGATTTTCGCAAGGGGTGTTATGTCGGGCAAGAAGTGACTGCACGAATGAAGCACAAAACCGAATTGCGCAAAGGGTTAGCGCAAGTCCAGATCACCGGAGACGCCGACCCTGGCGACGAAATATTCGCGAATGGCAAGCCAGCTGGAACGCTGCTTAGCCGCTCTGGTGACATTGCTATCGCTTATCTGCGCTTTGATCGCGCCAGTGGTCCAATGCAAGCTGGTGATGCCACAGTGACGTGGAACGGTCAAAAATAACCATAGGCGTCATTGTTCCAAGAAAATTCAGCGCATAAAAAAAGCCCCTCCCAAGAGGGAGAGGCAAATATCAGTTAGCGCATGGGCAACTCAAAACTTAACACCCATAATTAGGCGCGTTCAGAATATTCCATTGTCTCGGTGTTCACGACAATATCTTCGTCTGGACCAACAAACGGGGGCACCATAACTTTGATACCATTGTCCAAAACCGCAGGCTTGAAAGAATTCGCCGCCGTCTGACCTTTCACCACAGGTTCAGTTTCCGCAATCTTGCAAACAACTTTCTGCGGTAAACGCATGCTTAGGGCTTCGGCTTCGTGGAATTCAATAACGATTGTCATGCCATCTTGTAAGAACGGGCGGCGATCACCCAGCAAGTCAGCAGGCAATTGAACCTGCTCGTAGGTTTCCATATCCATAACAGTCAACAAACCATCGTCTTCAAACAGGAATTGCTGGTCTTTTTGCTCAAGACGCACTTTTTCGACTTTGTCGGCGCTACGAAAACGTTCGTTTAATTTTGATCCGTTGCGTAGATTGCGCAATTCAACTTGCGCAAATGCACCACCTTTACCAGGTTTGACGTGATCCACCTTCACTGCAGCCCAAAGACTATCGTTGTGTTCCAGTATATTTCCTGGACGAATTTCGTTTCCGTTAATTTTAGGCATGTGTCAGAACCAAGGCAAAAGGTTGATGAAAAGTTGCCAGATCCTATACCGTGATGCTGGGTAACCTGCAAGACAACGATATGTCGCGGCACAGAAAGAGAGCTATGCACTCAACACATGGAAGCTATGCAAAAACAGTCTACCCGAATCGACTCAATTAGGCCATAAGAGGCTTCAGGCCAAAAACACAATAGCAAGAATAATTGAAAGGACGCCGAATGAAAGACTTCGTTGACGGCACTGCCTTTAATAACGAACAAGGTAATCGTGCACGCAAACTATTCGCAGCCGTTGTACTGGCTGCACTGGATGATGCAATTGCAGACGACAAGAAATATGGCAATGGTCCAGAACAAATCGCCCGTTGGGCACGCTCGCGCGATGGTCGCGAAGTGCTTAGCTGTGCAGGCATCGACCCAAATGAGCGGGTTGTGACAGGCCTAATGGATTTTGTTGGCAAAGGTGTACGGACATCCGTCGCACTTTCACGCGAAGAAAGCGAACGTCGTAACGCAGCCCAACAGGCTGAAGCGGCATAATACCTCAATCTAGCTGCTTAGGTTGTTTTTTGAAAACGCGTCCGCTGCTCGGGCGCGTTTTTCATTTTTGGTGATGAAATTTAGACGTCAAAGCCACCTGTGAAGAAAAACAGACATTGGCGCACGATCCACAGCTCTGACGCCAGCAGCCGTATCCACAGTAAATCGACCACCACGGTGCCTTTCAGACCCACAAGACCGCAATAATGATGATTGCCAAACCCCTTCAGTTGGCGCAAACCACTGCGCACCAGAATGACGATCCCAATAGCTGACAGGGCTTTCAAATACTCACCATGTTACAGGCCAGAAATCTGATCGCCCATCATAACGGGGCAACGGAAAATCCAAAGCCAAATGCACCAAAGCGGCCCCCGTCAATGCGATCACCCATGTGCTACGTTGCCAAATCGCCAGCGCAAGAAACCCCAACCAAATAAAAATTGAGTTATCGATGGCGAAAACCGTCTGCCACGCATCAGAACAATACATTTCACGAAGCACAATCCCTGATGGAATCAGCAAGATGACCAGCGACACCCAACCATCAAATCCAAGGAAAGATCAGGCAGAAAGGCACCGATCAAATCAGCACCAATAATCCGCGATGTTGCCGTACGCCCAAATACAGTTGCCCCTATCAACAAATGTGCTGGCGTATTCACGACCTCACCCTGTCCAAAACCGCCCAGCCTAGGCGACCAAAACAGGCAATGTCCATTCAAAAATCTAGGGGTTATTCAAGCTCTTGCGCGGCTAAAGCGCGGTGGATTTCACGACGCACCAATTTACGCACATTACGTGTGATCCGTTCGCCCAATGCACCTTGCAGTTCCTCGCGCACAATATCGCTGACAAGGTCGCGCAATGCGTCTTCATCCAGGATATCATCAACCAATTGCGCATTCCCAGCCTGAGGTTCAGTTTTAGAGGCAATGTCTGTAGCTGCGACAGTGTCTTCCACAGACAATTCCATCTCATCTGCGTCGTCCCAAGTCATCGCGGGTGCTTCAGTTCCCGAATAGTCGCTGTCACCTGTGTCATCAGGTTCCCACTGGTCATCGGTCTTGCCAACAAAGGTTTCAAGCGCTGCAATCTTCGCACCAAGCCTTGCCGCACTGCTTGCAAAAAACGCCGCTTCGCCTTGTTCTTCGATCAACTCAGCGACGGAAAAATCAGTTTCAACTGCGTCATCCGTGTTCTCTTGCGCAGGCTCTTCAATTTGAATTTCCACCGCGCTTTCTAAAACAAAAGGAGCGTTTTCGGATGTAACTTCAGCGGCAACATCTTCTTCGTGATCCCCACTTTGGTCGTCATCATTTTCACTTGAGGTATCAACCACAGCTTCGGCGATAAGATCTTGCTCAGCAGTGTCTTCTTCACCACCTTCGGAATCCTCAGCTATTTCTTCAGGACTGGCTCCAAATTCCGACCACGCCCGAATTTGTGTTTCCTGAATTTCGGCTTCAGGAACACTCTCACGCACGTCATCATCAATTTCAGCAACACGCAATGCCGGTGTAAGGACCAAACGGTCATTGGACGGCATCGCCACAGGTGTCATTGATGGACGTTTATCGTCTGAAACCAATCTACGGATCGACGACAACACATCCTCAACTTCTACATTGGTCACTGAATCTGACATTTTTATACCACTCTTGCCTGCACCCAACACTACAGCGGGTCAGAGATTTGGACAACAGGTCACGAAATTTGTAGCTTTATTTCTGAAGCTTGATCCACAGACCCGTTTTTACAGCTGAAAGGCGTTAGGAATTGCAAAACCATCCAACACAGGTGCGCCTGCATTGAAGGACATGCGCCAGTTCATTTTGCCATCTAACTTATAACCAATGCGTACTTCGCCCAGCGCGCCCGTCATGAACAGACATGCGATTCGACCACCATCTTTTAGTTGGTCCACCAAACCCGTAGGCAGCGTTTCCACACCACCTTGGATCAAGATCACATCATAAGGTCCATGTTGTGCAGCACCCTCGGCCAGTGGACCTGTGTGAAGAATCACATTGTCTATTCCAGCTTCATTCAACGTATCTTGTGCCTCAACAGACATTTCTTCATCTGATTCAACCGCCACCACGGCCTCGGCCATGTGTGCTATAACAGCTGAAGAATAGCCAAGTCCGGAGCCTATATCCAAAACCAATTCAACGTTATTGATGTCCAAAGCATCTAACATTTTGGCCAGTGTACGTGGCTCAAGAAGCACGCGGGCACCGCCCAAAGACAGGTTTTCACCCATATATGCGGCTTCACGTTGCGCAGAAGGAACAAAATCCTCACGGGCGACCGAAAGCATCGCATCGATGATCGGGAATTTGGTAACATCCGAGGGGCGAACCTGAGTGTCGACCATCATTGTGCGGCGCATAGCAAAGTCTGTCATCTGCTGAACTCGTTCGTGAAATTTCCAATTGCTTCATGATGTGCCACATCTGACGGGGCACGGCAATGTTAGCTTGATGCAAATTGACCTCAGCAGGCCTTGCGGGCGGAAATCAATTGGGCTAATCCATGCCCACTACCCGGCGGCGAGTTGGTAGAGTGGTTATGCAGCGGATTGCAAATCCGCGTACACGAGTTCGATTCTCGTACTCGCCTCCACAATATATTGTAGATATTAGCCAAAAACTACCACTCAAGACTACATATAGTAACAATATTTCTGTACACAATTCGTACACAAAATATCGGTATAGTTTTGACGAATCCAATGCTATCGTTCGTGTGAACGAGCGGGAGCAGTTTAACGATGAGTTATGGAGTTAATTCCATACAAATTCACAAGAAGCTGAGGCTGGATAAACGAGCAGGCAGTGACAACTGGTATGCTCGTCTGACACTACCAAATGGCAAACGACTGGTTAAAACCACAAAGACTGAAGATATAGAGACAGCCAAAGAAGCGGCACTGCGTCTCTACTATGAAGTTGATGCCCGTATCCAAAACAAACTGCCAGCCACCACCCGTAAATTTGGTGATGTCGCCAAATACGCAGTCAATCGCATGGAAAGTGAAATACGTGAAGGCGTGGGCAAGCAGTCCTACAAAGACTACACTCAGGCGCTCAACAAGTGGCTCATTCCCTACTTTGGCACCACTGATATAGCAAAGCTGGATTTGGCTGCTGTCACTCGGTTTGATGCGTGGCGTACGGCACAGAGTGGCAAGGTGCCTGCACAGAGCACCATCAACAATCACAACTCAGCATTGAACCGTGTGTTGGATGAAGCTGAGCTCAACGGCTGGATAGTAAAGTCACTGCGCCCTACCCTGCTTAACAAAGGTATAAAGACACAAAGTAGAGGTAGCTTCGGTGTTGAGGAATATCGTGTAATTTACACTGCGCTAAGAACGTTCCACAAACAGACGCCCAATGAGAAGTCCGCTGCTACACGGGAGACACTGAGAAACTATGTGCTGTTTCTAGCCAACACAGGTGTTCGACATGGTACAGAAGCACTGGGATTAACTTGGCGCAACATTGAGTGGTATCTACGTGATGGTGAGCGTTACTTGGCAATCAGTGTGGACGGTAAGACAAACAAGCGAACAGCTATTGCACGTGACAGAGTTGTAGACTTCTTATGGCGGCAGGCTCAGCTGAATCCAAGCATTCGGGCAGCGAATTTTGATGAGTTGATTGCTGCTAAATCAGATAAGCCAGTATTCACAACACGGCTCAGTGCGACAGTAACCGTGCACAATCTCAATCGTGCGTTTAATGCATTGCTGGATGAGCTGGATTTGAAAACTGGTGCGGATGGCAGGACACGCACCCTGTATAGTTGGCGGCATTTCTACGCGACACAGGACTTAGAGCGTGGCGTGACGACACATGCACTTAGCAGACAGCTGGGCAACAGCACTGAGATGATTGACAGGCATTACAGCAAATACAGTCCGTTGCTGAATGCTGAGGTACATAGTGGGCGGCAGAAGAAACACTGATCGGAC
>CAJJBH010000050.1 GCA_905182355.1 uncultured Paracoccaceae bacterium
ATCCCCTAGAAATGTACAATTCACACCCCCGAATTGTACATTTCAGCGCGCAAACATCAACGTACTGTGCGTTTACCCACCAATCCGCACCAGCTTAGAACCATTCTAAACCTTGACTTGAGGGGGCACAGACCGCATATTAATATCAACCCCAGGAGGCGCCTAAATGTTTATTCAAACCGAATCCACACCGAACCCAGCAACGTTAAAATTCCTGCCGGGCCAGACCGTTTTAGAAATGGGCACCGCTGATTTCCCAACATCTGACACCAGCGATGCCTCCCCCCTTGCACAACGCATTTTTGCGGTTGAGGGCGTTGCAGGCGTGTTTTTTGGCACTGATTTTGTCACTGTAACGAAGGCTGATGCAATCGAATGGGACCACATCAAACCGGCTTTGCTTGGTGCGATTATGGAGCATTTTCAATCTGGTAACCCAGTTATGGCAGGTGATCACCAACCCGCATCTGGCCACGCTGAACACACCGGCGAAGATGGCGCAATTGTGGGCCAAATCAAAGAGCTGCTCGACAGTCGCGTGCGTCCTGCTGTGGCCCAAGACGGCGGCGATATCACATTCCACGGCTTTGATCGCGGCGTTGTTTACTTGCACATGCAAGGTGCCTGCGCTGGTTGCCCCTCGTCCACATTGACGTTGAAAATGGGTATCGAAAACCTGTTGCGCCACTACATTCCCGAAGTGACCGAAGTTCGCCCAGTCGCGGTCTAGTGCTTTGTTTTATAGGTTAAAAATAAATAACCACCGTCCAGGTCTGGACGGTGGTTTTGTGTTTTAGATGCCGCATAGAAAAGACATATTTAAAAATGGATAGCCCCCTTATCCTCGCCTTCGACACCTCCGCAGCCCACTGCGCTGCTGCGCTTCTGTCAGGTGACACGGTAATCACCCAGACCTTTGAACCTATGAAAAAAGGCCAAGCTGAACGCCTGATGTTTCTGCTGCAAGAGATGCTTGACCTACAAAGTCTAAGTTACACCGATCTAAGCGCAATTGGCGTCGGTATTGGCCCCGGAAATTTCACCGGAATCCGCATTGGTGTCTCTGCAGCCCGCGGCCTTGCATTGGGCCTTGGCATTCCCGCATACGGCGTCGACGGCTTTGATCAACGCGCCATTCTAAACTCTGCGCTATCAGTGCAAAGCATCCCCGGTCCAAGGGATCAACGCTATGTTCGCGATGCAGATGATGCTTCGTTGTTAGACGTTCAAGCCTTTGAAGCTAAGGGATACTTGATCCAACCAGACCCAGCACCAGACGCTTTGGCAGCCAGCATAGCATTGGTCGCCCGCAGCCGTTTTCCCAACCCTTCAGCAGCACCTGCGCCCTATTACCTCAAGGCCCCCGACGCCGCCCCATCCAAGATCATTTCCCCAACGATTTTGCCATGACGCCGCATGATTTAAGCCTGATCCATGCCGCCGCTTTCACCGTTTCACGGCCATGGACCGCGCAGGAATTTGAAGCGCTTTTAAGCAACCCCCAC
This sequence comes from uncultured Paracoccaceae bacterium, assembly GCA_905182355.1. Lineage (GTDB taxonomy): Bacteria > Pseudomonadota > Alphaproteobacteria > Rhodobacterales > Rhodobacteraceae > Ascidiaceihabitans. The sequence goes on from CAJJBH010000050.1 coordinate 1,506, forward strand.
ACCCACCTGATCACACGCCCCAATGGGTTCGCATTGCTGCAAGTGATCGCTGGCGAGGCCGAGCTATTAACCATCGCCGTCCACCCCATCGCCCAAGGCAAGGGGATTGGCCAGCAATTGATGTCCGACTGGCAAGCGGTTCTCCAAGCCACCGAAGCCTTCCTGGAGGTTGCGGCCGACAACGTCACAGCCCGAAATCTATACATCAGGAATGGATTCGCAGAAGTCGCCCGCCGCAAATCCTATTACGCCCGAAAACCAGGCGTTTCTGTTGATGCAATCGTCATGCGCACAACCCTGACATAGCGTCGGACGCTCGAATCCCCTTATACGCAGCTGTCGAGTCCAAATACGCAGCTGTCGAGTCAAAAAATTGGTTGACCCTGATGCTTTGCTGCGGCCTTATTTGCATCTGTTCTAAGCGCTGCGAGTGCTTACGATGGGCCGAGTGGGTTTGCGTACGCGTTTGCCCCCCAGTTCTGGCGGCCCCAAAATTAGAAATGTGGGAGAATAACCTGATGACACTTATGCATAAATTCCTTGGCGCTGCTGCTGGTATCGCATTGACAGCTGGCATGGCTGCGGCTGACCCTGCCTTGATCTTTGACCTCGGTGGCAAATTCGACAAATCATTTAACGAAGCTGCTTTTTCAGGCGCGCAGCGTTGGGCAGAAGAAACTGGCGGCAAATTCGCTGAGATCGAACTGCAATCAGATGCACAGCGCGAACAAGCGCTACGTCGTTTTGCTGAGGCTGGTGCAAACCCAATTGTAATGGCTGGTTTCGCATTTGGCGACGCATTGGGCCAAGTCGCTGCCGACTACCCAGACACCAAGTTCACAATCATCGACATGGTTGTAGATGCACCAAACGTGCGCTCAGTTGTATTTAACGAGCACGAAGGTTCATATCTGGTTGGCATGATGGCCGCGCAAGCGTCCAAATCTGGCACAGTATCCTTCGTCGGTGGCATGGACATCCCATTGATCCGTCGCTTTGCTTGCGGCTACGCCCAAGGCGTAAAAGCAGTGAACCCAGACGCAAAAGTGATTTCGAACATGACCGGCACAACAGGTGCGGCATGGAATGATCCGGTAAAAGGTTCTGAAATCACAAAAGCACAAATCAGCCAAGGCTCTGACGTTGTATTTGCTGCTGCTGGCGGCACAGGCGTTGGCGTTCTGCAAACAGCAGCAGACGAGAAAATCTTGTCCATCGGTGTTGATGCAAACCAAAACTATCTGCACTCCGGTCAGGTTTTGACATCCATGATGAAGCGCGTTGATAACGCTGTTTTCAAAGCCTTCACTGATGGCACCGACATGGAAACAGGCTTTTCCGTCATGGGCGTCGCAAATGGTGGTGTTGGCTACGCAATGGACGAGCACAACGCGTCTCTTGTGACTGCAGAAATGCAGGCTTCTGTAGAAGCGGCATCTGCTAAGATCGCTTCTGGCGAGTTGGCTGTGCACGACTACATGTCTGACGACAGCTGCCCAGCACTGACGTTCTGATACTAACGCACTAATAAAAGAAAGCCTCAAGCTATGACAGATTGTATACACACACTCTTTTCGGCTTGGGGCGACCCTTCGCCCGAGGCGCGTGCAACTGCAACCGATGCCGCCATAGGGCCCGAACTTTATTACAGTGATCCCAATCCCCCCGCTCCAATTCATAGTTGCGATGACTATCTTACCTATATCCAGATGTTTGGTGAAATGGCCCCAGGTGCGATAGCGAAAGTAGTCGATATTTCGGAAAAAAATGGCCATGCCCGCGCTACCGTCGACTTTATCATCAACGAAACCATAACCCAACGTGGGCAATATTTTGTTGACCTTAAAGATGGAAAGATCGCACGTATTGTAGGATTTTCTGGCATGGGAGAGCCACGTTGAGCACCGCAGAACCAGCCATCGAACTGAAAGGCATATCCAAAGCCTTTGGCCCTGTTCAAGCGAACAAAGATATCTCTATTCGCGTTATGCCCGGTACGATCCACGGGATCATCGGTGAAAACGGCGCAGGTAAGTCAACCCTGATGTCTATCCTTTATGGCTTTTACAAAGCCGACAAGGGCGAGATATTTATCAGCGGTAAAAAGACCGAAATCCCCGACAGCCAAGCCGCGATTTCCGCTGGCATTGGGATGGTGTTCCAACACTTTAAACTGGTTGAGAACTTTACCGTTCTCGAAAATATTATCCTTGGTGCCGAAGATGGTTGGTTGTTAAAACCTAGCCTTGCCAAAGCCCGTAAATCGCTAATCGATTTAGCTGCCGAATACGAACTGAACGTTGATCCTGACGCCTTGATCGAAGAGATCGGTGTTGGCATGCAGCAGCGGGTTGAGATTCTTAAGGCGTTGTACCGTCAGGCCGATATTCTAATTCTCGACGAACCCACTGGCGTTCTGACCCCATCCGAAGCGGACCAATTGTTCCGCATCCTTGGGCGTCTGCGTGAAGAAGGTAAAACCATCATTCTGATTACGCACAAGCTGCGCGAGATTATGGAAACCACCGATACCGTCAGCGTAATGCGTCGCGGCGAGATGACTGCAACAGTCAAAACCGCAGACACCAGCCCAGAAGAGTTGGCAGAGCTGATGGTGGGCCGCAAAGTTCTGCTGCGTGTAGACAAGAAGCCGCCTCAAGTTGGTGAAGTAGTTTTAAATGTTGAAAATCTGCGGGTTGTGGATGAACAAGGCGTCGAACGCCTCAAAAGCATCAGCTTAAACGTTCGCGCTGGTGAAATCCTTGGCATCGCGGGGGTTGCTGGAAACGGTCAATCCGAACTGCTGGAGGTGTTGGGCGGCTACGCTGATGGCACTGGAACCGTTACCCTGAATGGTGAGACTATTGACCTGACGGGCAAGCATTCTGACGGCAAATCACGTCGCGCACGTGGTATTGCGCACGTGCCCGAAGATCGCCAACGCGAAGGCTTGATCATGGATTATACCGCGTGGGAAAACACCGCCTTTGGCTATCACCACGACCCTGCCTATCAATCCGGAATTTTGATTAACAACGCGGCCATTCGCAAAGACACCGAAGAAAAGATGGAACGCTTTGATGTGCGCCCACCGAACCCACGCCTTACCGCAAAAAACTTTAGCGGCGGCAACCAGCAAAAAATCGTTTTGGCCCGTGAAATTGAACGCAATCCTGATCTGTTACTGATTGGTCAGCCAACACGTGGTGTCGACATTGGTGCCATTGAATTCATTCACAAACAGATCGTGGCCCTACGTGATCAAGGCAAGGCAATCTTGTTGGTCAGTGTTGAGTTGGAAGAAATCCTGTCCCTCGCGGACCGCGTTGCCGTTATGTTTGACGGCAACATCATGGGTGAACGTGCCGTTGGCGATACTGATGAAAAAGAACTGGGCCTGCTGATGGCCGGTGTGGAGACCTAAAGATGGACGTAATGCCAAAGTGGGCCGAGGTAATCCTTGTGCCGTTGATTTCGTTGCTATTGGCCGCGATCTTGTCTGGGTTGGTAATCCTTGCAATTGGTGAAGACCCCATTGCGGCGGTCAAACTAATGGTCAAAGGCGCATTGGGCAGCACCTATGGCTGGGGCTACACGCTGTACTATGCGACGAACTTTATGTTTACGGGCCTCGCCGTGTCCGTCGCATTTCATGCCCGCCTGTTCAATATTGGCGGCGAAGGTCAGGCCATGATGGGCGGTTTGGGTGTGGCCCTTGCCTGTCTGTTCATCCCATGGCCCCATTGGACCCTCGCCCTTCTTGGTGCAATCGTTTTGGCAGGTGCCTTTGGCGCAATCTGGGCCGCAATCCCCGCTTATCTGCAAGCCAAACGTGGCAGTCACATCGTGATCACCACAATCATGTTCAACTTTATCGCAGCTGCCGTTCTGAACTATATGCTGGTAAACGTCCTACGCCCCCAAGGATCGATGGATCCGGCAACTGCTCGCTTTCCAGAGGTCGTCCATTTGCCTACGCTGCATGATATATTGGGGATGGTCGGGATAAGCTTTTCTAAAGCAGCCCCCGCAAACGTCTCGCTGCTTGTCGCGATGATTGCCTGCATTTTGGTGTGGCTACTAATTTGGCGCACCAAGCTTGGTTATGAAATCCGCGCCTATGGCCATTCGGAAAGTGCCGCGAAATATGCGGGTATTTCACCTGTCAAAATCACGATGATCGCCATGATTATTTCTGGTGGATTAGCTGGCATGATGGCAATCAACAACGTTATGGGCGAAGCAGAACGTCTGGTTTTAAACGCGACTGAGGGTGCAGGTTTCATTGGTATCGCCGTGGCACTTATGGGGCGCAGTCACCCGCTGGGCGTATTCGTTGCCGCCATTCTTTTCGGGTTTCTGTATCAAGGTGGCGCTGAGCTGGCATTGTGGACCAGCATCCCACGCGAATTGATCGTCGTGATCCAAGCCCTTGTTATCTTGTTCACCGGTGCCCTAGACAACATGGTTCGGATGCCGCTTGAACGCATCTTCCTTGCCCTGCGGAAAGGAAACGTCTGATGGATTTCTTCACACTTATCCAAGTTTTGGACGCCACTGTGCGCCTTGCTATTCCGCTGCTTTTGGCCTGCCTTGCTGGACTTTTTTCTGAACGCGCAGGCATCTTTGACATCGGGCTTGAAGGTAAAATGTTGGCCGCTGCGTTTTTCTCAGCCGCTATCGCGTCGATGACTGGGTCCGTATGGATCGGTCTGTTGGCTGGTATTGGGGCATCCCTATTTCTAAGTGGTATTCACGGCCTTGCGTCTATCACCTTTCGTGGCAATCAGTTGATTTCTGGCGTTGCCATCAATTTCCTTGCCGCTGGCATGACAGTTTTGATTGCGCAGTCTTGGTTTAGCCAAGGGGGACGCACGCCGTCGCTGACTGGGGCCGCCCGTTTTAACCCCATCAACTTTCCCGGGGCCCTGACAACCACAAATGAAGTTAAGGCTGCCAGCCCATTGATGCAGGTCTATTCCGAACTGTTGTCGGGCCATTCGCTGCTGGTTTATGTCGCATTGCTTTTGGTGCCACTGTCTTGGTGGGCTTTGTATCGCACGCGCTTTGGCTTGCGCCTTCGGGCGGTCGGTGAGAATCCCGCTGCCGTTGATACTGCAGGTGTTTCCGTTGTTGGATTGCGGTACGCAGCTGTTGCGATTTGCGGAATCTTGTGCGGCATTGCTGGCGCGTATCTATCAACGGCTCTTCAAGCAGGCTTTGTCAAAGACATGTCTGCGGGTCGTGGGTTCATCGCCCTTGCCGCGCTGATCTTCGCAAAATGGCGCCCGTGGCATGCGCTATATGCCACGTTCTTGTTCGGTTTATTCCAAGCGCTTGAGCTGCGCCCAGATGTTATCGAATCCGTTATAGGCATAAAGATCCAAAGCCAATTCTTAGGCGCATTGCCCTATATTATGACCGTTGTGATCCTTGCTGGTTTTGTTGGCAAAGCCATTCCACCACGCGCGGGCGGAGAACCATATGTCAAAGAACGCTGATACAGCTATAAGTCCAGTTTGCAGGGTTATATCAGCCCTGTTTGCTGCGTCTTTGCGTGGCATCTTGATTTAGGTACCCAACGCGGTTTAGGAGGATCCATGCAAATATACCTTCCAATCGCTGAAATTTCTGTGAACGCCTTCCTGCTTTTGGGATTGGGGGGGATAGTCGGTATCCTATCTGGCATGTTTGGTGTCGGTGGTGGGTTCCTTATGACGCCCTTGTTGTTCTTTATCGGCATCCCCCCTGCGGTGGCTGTTGCAACGGAAGCAAACCAAATTGTTGCCTCATCGTTTTCAGGCGTTTTGGCGCATTTCAAACGTAAAACTGTCGATCTTAAGATGGGCACGGTCCTGCTGATTGGCGGACTTGTTGGCGCGGCTTTGGGTGTGGTGGTGTTCAATTACCTAAAAGCCCAAGGCCAAGTCGATCTGTTGGTTAAGCTTTGTTACGTGATTTTCCTTGGCGTTATCGGTGGCCTGATGTTCATCGAATCGCTGAATGCGATCCGTAAGACGGCCAAGGGCGGCAAGCCGTCCACCCGTAAGAAACACAATTGGATACATGGCCTGCCATTTAAAATGCGGTTCCGTGTTTCTGGTCTTTATATCTCGGTCATTCCGCCACTGATTGTTGGCGTCTTGGTTGGTATTTTGGCCGCTATCATGGGTGTTGGTGGTGGTTTCATCATGGTGCCTGCAATGATCTATCTGCTGGGCATGCCCACGAAGGTGGTTGTCGGGACCTCTCTGTTCCAGATTATTTTTGTGACCGCATTTACCACGATGCTTCACGCGACCACCAACTTTACCGTTGATATTGTTCTGGCCGTCTTGCTGTTGGTTGGTGGCGTATTTGGTGCACAGATTGGCGCGCGCATTGGCGTTAAGATGAAGGCCGAACAATTGCGTATTTGGCTGGCTATTATGGTATTGGCAGTCTGTGGCAAGTTGGCGTTAGATCTTCTGATCATGCCAACTGAACTTTATTCCATCGCTGCAGGAGGCCATTGATATGTTGCGCTGGTTTATCGTTTTTCTAATGTTTGCCTTCCCCGCTGCGGCGGAAGAAGTCGTATTGGGCCTTAGCAAAGATGAGGTGGCCATCACCACGTCGTTCAACGGTTCGGACATATTGATTTTTGGCGCAGTAAAACGCGACAAACCCATTCCCGACGGCGATCCATTAGAGGTAATCGTCACCATCTCTGGCCCGTCCGAACCCGTCACGGTGCGGCGCAAAGAAAAGCGGCTGGGCATTTGGGTCAACATCGATTCAGTCGAGATCGACAGGGCACCTAGTTTTTATGCCGTCGCAACCAGTGCACCCTTGCGTGATGTGTTAAATGACGTGGAGGACCTGCGTTACAAAATATCTGTTCCACGCGCGATCCGTTCCGTTGGTGCGCCGATGGGCATCAAGGATGCCGCAGCGTTCACCCAAGCGATTATTCGCATTCGAACAAATTCTGACACCTATCAATTGCTTGAAAATCAAGTGACCGTAGACGCCCAAACGCTTTTCCAAACCTCTGTTCAATTGCCCGCTGCACTGACTGAAGGTGATTACATAACCCGTATTTTCTTGACCCGCAGCGGCAAGGTTGTGTCCAGTTATGAAACATCAATCGATGTGCGCAAAGTTGGGCTTGAGCGGTGGTTGTTCACAATGTCACGCGAAAACGCGATGCTGTACGGTTTAATGTCCTTGGCAATTGCCATCGCTGCTGGTTGGGGCGCTTCCGCGATTTTCCGCATCTTCCGTTTTTAGCCACGTCCGATATAGGGCATCTTCGTAGCCATCAACGTCATGCTTTGCACATTGGCACTTAGGGGCAGACCCGCCATGTGGAACACCGCATCCGCTGCGTGACTTACATCCATCGTCTTCATATCTGGCTGCTTCGCCTTCAGGTCAGTCACGATCGCACTTTCTGCGTTGCCTATGTCAATCTGACCACAGGCAATATCGAACGGACGCCCATCCAACGATAACGTCTTGGTCAGCCCCGTCACCGCATGTTTGGTTGTGGTGTAACAGATCGAACCCGGGCGCGGCACATGGGCAGAAAGCGACCCATTGTTGATAATCCGCCCACCTTGTGGGGATTGACGCCGCATCTGACGAAACGCCAGTTGCGCCGCGATGAACATCCCGTTCAGGTTTACGTTCATCACCTGCGCCCATGCCTCTAGCGGCACTTCATCAATAGGTCCCGATGGACCAAACATACCTGCGTTGTTGAACAAGGCGTCCAATCGCCCCGCTTGATCTACAAAGTGGCCAAATGCGGCCTTCATAGCAACAGCGTCAGTGACATCACATGACAATGCATGTGCGTTCTCGTACTGATCTGACAATTCGTTCAACAGTTCTGTCCGCCGTGCAATCAATCCAACGCGCCAACCGCTGCGCAAGAACACCTCGGCAGTTGCACAGCCAATACCAGAACTGGCACCAGTAATAATGATCGACTTCATAAAAAGCTCTCCTCGTCCAGTTCTGGAGCTAAGGTCAGTGGGGCTGGTGCAACGGATCGCAAGTCATCCACGCGCAACGGTTCTGTTGGTTTTGAAAGCCGATTGCGCACAACCCAAATAAGCCGCTCCTGCGCCCGTGTAATCGCAACATAGGTAAGACGTTTCCAAAGCGGTTGCCCCGCCTCCATGCGGTTCATACGCGCCGCCACGAACAAATCAGGTGCGAATACTTGCACTGTGTTCCACTGGCTGCCCTGTGCCTTGTGAATGGTCACCGCAGACCCGTGCAAAAACGTGGCCCCCATACGAGCAGCAAACGGAATAAATGGTTCTTCCTCACCAGGCTTTTCGATCTTCACAATTGAGGCGGCACTGATCTGTGGATCTTCCGCGCCCATGACGTGCAATCTCGAAAACCCGGGCTTGCGCCCTTCCCCCAAATAAACGACCTGCGCCCCTTTGATTAGCCCGCGGGCTTCAAGATCAAGGCGTTTCTTACGGTGCTTCAAGGGCAGTTCAATTCCGTCGCAAATCAGGGGTTCACCAGCTATCAACGCATCCTCGGGTGCGCCATACACATTGCGAAATGCGTTGAGCAAACGAATACGTGTGGCATTGCGCCAGACCAAAACAGGACTACGGGCCATAAGGTCAACTTCAACCCGCTGGCCCCAGACAACACGATCGTCTTTTTTCGAGATGTCTTCGATCATCTTCTCAAAATGATGGAACTCCAGCGTCGGATCAGCCAGCGCATGGGCTAGATCAAGAATAGGATTGTCCGCTGTTTGGCGATGCACACGGGACAGGTTTAGGACGCGTGGGGCTGGCAGTTTATCAAACACCATCGTTCCCGATTGATTGACTGGGGCCAACTGCGCAGGATCGCCAAACAGCAATAACGTCGGAAAAATCTCTTTTAAGTCTTCGAATTGGCGGTCGTCCAACATCGAGCTTTCGTCAATGAACCCAATGTCCAACGGGTCTTCACGCCGTTTCCATCCAGTGATGAAGTCCGAACCGCGCAATCCAGCGGCGGCCAACGCACCCGGAATGGATTTGTTGTTGGCATAAAATGCAGCCGCGCGGTCCAATGCGACTTCCGTGATCTCTAAGCCTTCGCTGATTTCTGGCCGTTCGCCATTTCCAGCCAACCAATCAGCAATACGTTCATATTCAGGGTCATAAACGGGCGTGTAGAGAATGCGGTGAATGGTCGTCGCTGGGACACCACGCAGCCGTAGGACTGACGCCGCTTTGTTTGTTGGTGCAAGGATCGCAAGGGTACGTTTGTTTTTGCTTTTCTTGGACTCGAAATCGCCTGAAACAATCTGAACCCCGGCAGCTTCTAGCGCTTTGTACAACTCAGCCAATAATAGCGTCTTACCAGAACCTGCTTTACCCGTGATTGCCATCACAGAATGCTTATCACCCTGCGGCGGCATCAGCAGGTTGTCATCAAGGTTAACCCCTGCACTGCGCAGCATTTCAGTCACGCGGTCAAAGGCGCTGGCTTGGTCGTCTGAAAGGGTAAGTACAGTGGATGTCATGGCGCGACACTATAGGCCGCGCCAGTCAGGTGCTAGCCCACCTGTGCCAGTTCCGGTCGTTGTTTTTTACCAAATGCGCGCTCAAACCACAGTTTGGAAACCTCGGTTGAAAGGCCCGCTTTTGCAGCCAGTTTAACCTTAGCATCGGTTGCAAAATGCCAAAGGCCAACACTGATTTGATGACGCCCAGTACCTTCGGTTCCAAGCACCTCAGGTGACGATCCTATCATGCGGTAAATGCGAACCATTCGTGCATCAAAAACGCCCACAAAATGTTCTATTCCGAAACCCTCCATGATCTCGCCACCCGCCAACATCAAAGCCGCCGTGGCCCTTGGGCTTGCGCCTTGCGCCAAACAAAACCGGGTGCATTCCCAGATAACAGGGCTTGTGATTACCCCGTCGCCTAACAAATGCGGGAAGTGATCATTCACCATCACACGGCCTGTTGTAGGCAGAAAACGCATTGATCCCCCATGTGTGCCATCGGCATTTTCCCAAATCACATAAAGTGGATTTAATTCATCATATTCATCACGCTCAAACCCTTGCGCATCGACATTCACATCCCAGTTCAATCGGGTTTTAAATTGATCAGCGCGGTCGCGAAACATCGAAGCGGCCAGCTTTGGGTGAGTGTGAAGTTGATCGGCATAAATATAGCGCAGCATATGGGTTCCCCTTGTCCATGGTTTTAACACCTGAACAAATCATTACCTATGCGTGTGTTAATTTCCACTCATCCGATCGCGCGATGCAAGACGTTTTAGGCAACGCCCCCTACGCAATCAGACAACGATCAAGCCGCGGCTTATCGCTCGTGCAACAGCATGGGTTGTATTCATCGCGCCCAATTTGAACCGTGCGCTTTCGATGTAAACGCGCACTGTATGTTCCGAAATCGAAAGCGTCTGGG
>CAJJBH010000051.1 GCA_905182355.1 uncultured Paracoccaceae bacterium
GCCATGCAGATCTACTAACCCTGCCCTCAATCGTTTGGGTTTGCATAGTGCCGTTTAAGAATGGCCCAATGGGCACGGCATAGCTGTCTAGCTTACTGTCACTTTGAAGCGTTTTTTTTGCGTTCGCGGGAAGATTTAATTCCACTGCAAGAGTAGGCTGCGCAACAGTTAGAAAAACACTAAGTAAAGAGAACGCGAGACGGGTCATCTGTGCTGGCTATGGTATTCATCGTTGGGGCGCATATCGATGCCGCTGGCCACCCGATTGGTCATGTTGAAAAACCCAGTGACAGACGCGATGTCAAATATGTCCGCATCACTAAAACCAACGTCCCGTAATGCTTGACGATCCGCTTCAGTCGTTTTTGCACTGGCAAGGGTCAGGTTCTCAGCGAAAAGCAGCATCGCAGTTGCGCGTGCGTCCAAATTTGCAGCCCGCCAGTTCATCACTAACATCTCACCCAGCATCGGATCACCCGACAATTGGCGCACCGCTGCACCGTGGGCTGTCAGACAATAAAAACACTTGTTAATCGCGCTGACAACAACAGCAATCATCTCGCGCTCCAGTTTGGATAGACCGCTATCGGCAAGCATCACATCGTTATACATCGCAGTAAACGCATTCAGCTTGGTCACATCAAAAGCATATGATTGCAGGACGTTCGGGATCATCCCAAGCTTGTCTTGGCAGACATCGAAATATTTCTGCGTTGCTGCTGGCAGTGGGTTCGCCATTGGAAGGTCCAAGGCGTTGGGTCGCTGTTGCTTAGTCATACGAATTCCTTTTGCATTTGTCGGTAATGGTAATGCGCCTTCACAGAGAAGCCGAGCGATTTATAAAGCCCATTCGCCCCAATGTTCGCAGTTGTGCATAAAACTGCCAGTTCTTTTGCCTCGTGCTTTTGCGCCCAATAAGCAGCCTGCCGCATCATCCAGACGCCAACACCTTGACGTCGTTGATGTTCAAGAATTTCGACCGCATGCACCATGCAAACACCGTCACTTATCGCGGCGAATGCAGTTCCGGCAGGTTGTTCGTTCCACCGTGAAAGAATACCGGTCTTTTGCGCCGCTCGCGCCATGACGTTTAGTCGCGCAAGGCCAATCCCACCCTTGGCCCAGATCTCTTCCATAATCGCCAGCGGTTCCCAAATGCAAAACGTTGTAACCCGAGGGATCGCAATATCCGTCAACTCCCCAACAGGAATCGAATACATCACCACAGGATCAACGACAGCGTAGCCACGGGTTTCAAGCAACTTGTCCAGTGCCGCGTCACCATCACGGATCATGAACAATGGCGTTTGCCCAAGATCCAGCATTGCCACCTCGGCCTGTGCAATGTCGTCATCGTTCACTGCGGAATGTGCAGTGGCTGCGGACACACGTTTGCCGCCACCCTGTCCGTCCCTTATCGTCCAAGGCCCCAGCTGCCGCATCGTGGCGGACGGCCATGTCGCATCGCAAACGTCATAAAACCGTTGGGCAGATACACTCACGCTGGGAACACGGCGGTAAGCTTGGCAAGAGCCACATTTACAATGCCTTCATCGGTCCCGCGGATCACAATATTCGCACCATACTTCCCTTCTTTTTGGTAGGGGTAGCTGCCAATGCTTAGGTCAGGGTATTCTTTAGCCAAATCACCCAAAGGTCCTGCAATATCGCCTTCGCCACGTTCTATGCGGTAGGTTTTACTGATCAAAGGTGCGCCACCTGTCAATGTTGGCAGGACAGTTGCCACCATTGCCTGAAAAACAGCGGGTACACCTGCCATTACATGCACGTTTCCAAGGGTAAAGCCGGGGGCAATTGACACAGGGTTATCAATCAAAATTGCACCGTCAGGGATGCGGGCCATGCGCAAACGCGCCTCGTTCAATTCAGTGCCCTGTCTGTCATAGTGCGCTTGCAACAACGCACGCGCATCGGCACGTACATCAATCGACGCATCGAAAGCTTTCGCGATACAATCTGCCGTTATGTCATCATGGGTTGGTCCAATCCCACCAGAGGTGAAAACGGTTTCATAAGCTGCTGACAGTGCTTTAACCGCGCCCACAATTGCGTCTGGATCGTCGCTGACAACACGCACTTCACGCAGATCAATTCCTGCTTCTGTCAACTGACCTGACAGGAAATGCATATTCGCATCCCGCGTCCGGCCCGAAAGAATTTCATCGCCGATGACCAGCATCGCTGCAGTTGGGTTGGGCATATCAGCCTCCTTGAGGGTCTGTTGTTTGATGTATAGTGCTGCAGCCATGCGCTTTCAAACTGATCTTGTCCCCGCACGCCTTATTCGACGTTACAAACGTTTTCTTGCGGATTGTCAGCTGGAAGACGGGCGTGAAGTCACCGCCCATTGTGCCAACCCCGGTTCGATGATGGGACTGGCCGATGAGGGTATGAAAATATGGTTGGAACCCAACGATGATCCGAAGAAGAAGTTAAAATTTGGCTGGCGGCTGATTGAACACATCAACGGCCACTTCACCGGTGTCGATACGTCCGTTCCAAATCGCGCTTTGCGTGAAACACTTGAACAGCAGCTTATTTCTGAACTGGCTGATTATCATACGGTGCGGCCCGAGGTTAAATATGGTGAGAACTCGCGCATCGATTTTCTGCTGACCCAGGATGGCTTGCCCGATTGCTATGTCGAGGTAAAGTCAGTCACCCTTAGCCGCACCAAAGGGCAGGCTGAGTTTCCTGACAGCGTTACCAAACGTGGGGCAAAGCATTTGGTGGAGCTTTCGAACATGGTGGCCCTTGGGCACCGCGCTGTTATGTTGTACTTGGTCCAGCGTACCGACTGTACAACCTTCACTTTGGCTGGTGACATCGACCCCACATATCAAAGCGCATATTTGGCGGCACGCGACGCAGGGGTCGAAACGTTGTGCTTGTCCACACAGATCACACCCCAAGAAATCACAATCAGCACACCGATTGAAATCTGTATATAGCCCCTCTGGTCATGTGCAGCTGCACGGGCTAAATACCGTCATAACCAATGCCACTAAACAGATGGAGCGTTCCCGTTGAACAGCACTAACCGCGGCCGACAAACCAAAGACGGCATTCGAATTTATGACCCTTCTGATTCCGCCGGCATGATGGCTGCGGGAGCGTTGGCCTCCCAAATCCTAGATGCTATGCCCGAACATGTTTTTCCCGGCCAAAGCACTGCTTCTATTGATAAAGTCATCCTGGATATGGTGGATGCAGCAGGTGCCAAATCCGCGACTATTGGGTACAAAGGGTACCAACACGCCTCGTGCATTTCGGTCAATCACGTCGTGTGTCACGGTATTCCTGGGGACAAAACGCTAAAAGACGGCGACATCTTGAACATTGATGTCACTGTGATCGTCGACGGTTGGTTTGGCGATACATCACGGATGTACGTTGCTGGCAAACTATCGCGCAAAGCGGAACGCCTGATCCAAGTCACACACGATTCACTGTTGCGCGGAATTGAAGCCGTTAAACCCGGCAACACATTCGGGGACATTGGCCACGCCATCCAGTCTTTCGTCGAAAGCCACCGCATGTCTGTGGTGCGGGATTTCTGCGGCCACGGATTAGGACGTGTGTTCCATGCGCCGCCCAATGTTGTCCACTATGGCCGTCCCGGAACGGGTGCAGTTTTGGAACCTGGAATGTTCTTCACAATTGAGCCGATGGTAAACCTTGGTCGTCCAGAAACCAAAACGCTCGCAGATGACTGGACAGCTGTAACACGGGACAAATCCCTGTCCGCACAGTTTGAGCATTCCATTGGTGTAACCGAAGACGGATTCGAGATTTTCACATTGTCAGCTGCGGATAAGTTCCACCCTACCTATCAGCCTTAGTGGCGCGATCAGCCTGTGAACTCTAGCAAAGTGACATGGGTGTCACCGTATTTTCGATGATCCTCAAGCGCGAAACCTTCGGGCGCTTGCATCGGTGCTGCTTCCTCCCAAACGATCATTGCGTCTCTTGCAAGCCATCCACCAGCCGCCGCGACTGTCAATGCCTTCTGTCCCATATCGCGCCCATAAGGCGGATCAAGAAAGACAAGATCGAACGGTAGCTCGCCCCAGATAGGTAGCTTTGTGGCGTCTTGCCTAAGCACCTTAGTTTGGTCTTTAGCCCTTAATTTCGCTTGATTTTCAGAAATCAAACCCTGCGCAACACGGCCATTTTCAACCAAGACAGCATAGTCCGCCCCCCGCGACAATGCCTCGAATGCCAACGCGCCGGTTCCTGCGAAAAGGTCCAATACCCGCGCGCCCTCGATCACCCCGTGGTGGGTCAACATCGAAAACAGGCTTTCGCGCACACGGTCTGACGTCGGACGCAGCTGGGCACCCGCATCCCCCTTGCCCAAAGCCGCCAACGCAGTCCCGCGCCATGCCCCCGCAATTATCCTCATACTTTCAGCAAGGCCTTCAAATCCGTGTCGGGGTCAACAATCGCTTCAGGATCAGGTGATTTCCCCGCCTCGATCAACCGTTTTCCAACCATATATCCACGAGGATCGTTTGCAGCGTCAACGGCCAGCAACGTAGTACCTGCATAATACCAAAAGGAAACAGCATCCCCTTTGCGGCGTGTAACAACCCGATCATATCCAGTGTTCAAACCTACAATTTGCAACTTCACATCGTACTGATCCGACCAAAACCATGGCTTTGCAACGTAGCCCTTAGACGCACCCATAATATTGTCAGCAACCACTTCGGCCTGATCTATCGCATTTGGCACGCTTTCTAATCGAATTCTTGTGTCGCGATATGGGAACGAAGCGCAGTCGCCAGCCGCCCAAATATGAGGGTCAGAAGATCGACCATGTGCATCTACTTTAATCCCATTCTCCAAGGCCAATCCTGCAGCCAGCGCAAGTCCAGTAGACGGCGCGATTCCAACACCAACAATTACAAAATCAACATCCAATTTTGTGCCGTCCGTCAATTGCGCACCGTTAACAGCAGTATCACCCACCAAATGTTCCAGTCCGACGCCTTCGCGAAGGTCGACGCCATGTTTGATGTGTAAATCACGAAAGAAATCGCTGGTTTCGGGTGCTGCCACACGCTGCAAAATGCGATCTGCCATTTCTACCAAAGTGACCTGCAAGCCAAGCTTGGCAGCAACTGATGCCGCCTCAAGCCCGATGTAGCCACCGCCTACGATCAAAACCTTTTCACCATCGACAAAGCGCGGTGCCATTGCATCGACATCCGCCAAATCACGCACGACAAATACGCCATCCAAAGCACCACAAATCCTGTCAGGAAGGCGGTTGGGAATAGATCCCGTAGTCAAAACCAAATCATCGTAATGCAATGTCTCTGCACCAACCGATATCGTTTGCTTCGCAGCGTCAATTGCATCAACACGCGTTTTCATACGTAATTGAATATCATTCTCGTCGTAAAAAGCCGCGGGCCGCAAAAGTAGCCGTTCTTGCGTCATGTCCCCCATCAGATAGGCCTTTGACAACGGTGGGCGTTGGTAGGGTGGCACTGGTTCTTCACCAATCAACGTGATTTGGCCGTCAAAACCACCATTGCGTAATTTGGCCACACACGACGATCCAGCTTGTCCGGCACCCACAACAATAACATGGCTCATTCCAACACTCCCTTAACATTCCGATTGCGATTTTACTGTTCACTCCGGCCCCAAAACCTATATCCAGAATTAAGATATACGCAATTCCTTAGAAAGGTTCCTCCAATGGCGATCAAGCAAGGCGACACACTTCCCGACACAACTTTGGTCGAAATGACAGAAGATGGGCCATCACCCGTAAGCTTGTCTTCAAAGACTGCTGGCCGCAAAGTTGTTATTTTCGCGGTACCAGGCGCGTTCACACCAACATGCCATTCAGCCCACGTGCCTAGCTTTATACGCACCAAAGATCAGTTCGACGCCAAAGGTGTGGATGAGATCATCTGCGTTTCCGTCAACGACCCTTTCGTGATGAAAGCATGGGGCGAAGCAACCGGGGCAACCGCTGCCGGCATCACAATGCTTGGTGACGCAGAAAGCGCATTTACGACAAATATCGGCATGGATTTCAGTGCACCACCAGCGGGCTTGCTGGCACGTTCGAAACGGTACGCGATGCTTGTAGACGACGGCGTTGTAACACTGTTGCAAGAAGAAGAATCCCCTGGCGTTTGCGACGTTTCAGGCGGTGAAGGCCTACTTGCTTCTATGTAAGAGTTGCCAAAAGGCACCAATCAACATGAACAAAAAGGCCCCCAGTTCCGGGGCCTTTTCTATTGGATCACATTCACATCACCCTGAAAGGCTGTCCATTTTTCGGGCCAATTTCAGGTCCAACGTACTTAACCCATCCACATCATGGGTGATCAAGACAACGTTAACCGTTGAATAAATATTGTCCCATTCGGGGTGGTGGTCCCATTTTTCCGCCCATATCGCGACGCGGGTCATCCATCCAAATGCATCAATGAAATTTTTAAACTTGAACTGCTTAACCAGCGCATCTTTTTCGCCGTGCAATGTCCAACCACTGTCCAGCAGGGGCTCTAGCAACATGTCACGTGTTCCTTCGCTTAGCTTTTCCATTATTCTTGTTCCTCAACTTG
This sequence comes from uncultured Paracoccaceae bacterium, assembly GCA_905182355.1. Lineage (GTDB taxonomy): Bacteria > Pseudomonadota > Alphaproteobacteria > Rhodobacterales > Rhodobacteraceae > Ascidiaceihabitans. Next base: position 6,615 of record CAJJBH010000051.1, read on the forward strand.
GGTCCTTCTGAACGGACCATATTCCGTTAGAACTTCGATCTCTTCTTCAACTGCGTCGCGTTCTGCTTTCAAATAGGAACCAATTGCATCTGCGAACCCCGGATCACCGACCCAATGCAAACTGTGCGTCTGAGTTGGTAGGTAACCGCGGGCCAACTTATGCTGACCCTGAGCGCCCGCTTCAACCCGTGCCAAACCATCCTTGATCGCGATGTCGATTGCTTGATAATAACAAAGCTCAAAATGCAGACAAGCGTGGTGTTCAACACAACCCCAATACCGCCCATAAAGGGTTTCACGCCCAACAAAATTCAACGCACCTGCAATCCATTCTCCATCACGTCGGGCCAGAACCAAAACAATATCATCACGCAATGTTTCCTGAGCGATCCGGAAAAACTGACGGGTCAGGTAAGGCGTGCCCCACTTTCGCGCGCCAGTATCCTGATAGAACTCCCAAAATGCGTCCCAATGACCTGGTTCAATTTGGTCCCCGCGCAAGGTTACTATATCACCACCAAAACCTTGCGCCTGCGCGCGCTCTTTGCGAATATTTTTACGTTTGCGCGAACTTAGATCACCCAAAAAACCATCGAAATCAGTGTAATCATTGTTAAGCCAATGAAACTGTTGCGTGGCTCGTGACATAAGGCCCAATTTCTCACCTAATGCCGCTTCGTCATCAGTACAAAATGTGGCGTGAACACTTGATAGCTTGTTGTCAGACGCCAGCTGAATGGCACCTTGAATCAATGCTGAAAACCCAGTTTCCGCAAAATCAGGATGAGTCAAAAAACGACGCCCCGTCGCGGGTGTGTGGGGGACCGCGATCTGTAGTTTTGGGTAATATCGCCCGCCTGCTTGTTCATATGCGTGCGCCCAGTTTTGATCAAAGATGTACTCGCCTTGTGAATGAGACTTCACATAAAGCGGGGCAACGGCAATGATGCGTCCTTGGTTTTTTGCCGCCAAATATTGCGGTTGCCATCCAGTCCCGCGACCAACGGACCCGCTTTCTTCTAACGCACTTAAAAAGCGATATGTCGTAAACGGGTCACTTGGACGGCCTCCGTCAGCGGCCTCCGGACACGCGCATGAATCCCAATCAGCCTGCCCTATCTGGGCAATTTCAGGGACAACGTTGATTTCCACTTCGTGTTGGTTCATCGGTTGCCCTTGCTGCGATTACTTAACCCTATTTGTATCATCTAAAGGCATTTTCAAGCCACGGTCGTAGCAAAGTATTGTTCAAAGGTGATGTTTTGGGCAACCTTGCGTGCTTTGATCTCTTGCGCAGCCGACTTAACCGTCCAGCACAAGATATCGGCACCAAGGGTTTTCAAATCCGCGACACGTGGTCGATGCAAGTCATTCACCTCATGACTGATAAAGCTAGCACCAACACGATCAAAGTCTGGGATATCACGTAAATGATCACAGATGGTATGGCTCAATGGCCAGTCATCATATCGATAAGCGCTTGTTACAATGCCACGTGGCACTTCAGGCATAATTTCGGCCAACATTGCAACGCTATTTGGGTTGAAGGACATAACTGCATAGGGGCCCGTGTACGCCCGCAATACGTCAGCAGCAGCCCGTTCAAGCGGCCCCACATTTCGCCCCATCATCCCGTCTTGATCTTTGAATTCTATGAGCAGCGGTACCAGCCCTGCCACCAAATCTAAGATTTCAGCAAAATCAGGGATACCTTCGGTACTTCCAAGCAAAGTTACATCAGACAGCTGTTTGGCGTCTCGCGCGCGTACAAACCCTGCTTCATTTGTGAGTCTGTTCAGCTCATAATCGTGGAAAACCATCGCATGGTTATCCGCGCTAAGTTGCAGATCAATCTCGACACCATAGCCGTAGGAAACTGCCGCCCGGATTGCGGCACGGCTATTTTCTGGACGCCCATCAGCCACATCGTGTAATCCACGATGCGCTAATGCTTTGCTCAAAAAATCTGGATGCAGGCGTGGCGTCATTTGATTTGGAAGGTGCCTTCGATTTCGACTGCGACGCCCAGCGGTAACGAAGCTGCAGACACCGCAGCACGGGCATGGCGGCCCGCATCACCAAACACTTCAACCATGAAATCGGACGCGCCATTGATCACCTTTGGCTGATCCGTGAAGTCATCCGTAGAATTGACAAAGCCACCAAGCTTCACAACCTGAACCACCCGATTCAAGTCGCCACCACAAGCCGCTTTTAGCTGCGCAATCAAATGCAACGCACAGGTCTTTGCAGCGGCAGCACCTGCTTCAACGTCCATGTTTGCGCCCAACTTTCCTAGGATCAAACCATCTGGCCCATTTGAAATTTGGCCCGATATATAAACCATGTCGCCAGCCAGCACGTAGGGGACGTAGTTTCCTGCGGGTGCACTTGCCTCAGGCAATTTAATCCCAAGCGAGTTAATACGGTCTTCAATGTTCATTCTAGCGATCCTTGTCAGCCAATAGATTTCACAACGAGGCTACCCTTGTATCAGCGAAACGAAAAGAGAGATTACGACTCTCGGAACGCCCTATTGAAGTAATCAGCCAATGGTTTGATCAAATATGCGATTGGTGAGCGATCTGCTGTTCTTATGAACGCCTCCACAGGCATTCCGGGGATCAGGGTGTCACCCTCATTCAATTTTGAAATCTCACCCAAATCTAATGCAATCTCTGCCCTATAATAAGTGACACCAAGCGCATCGTCTTCAAACGCATCAGGAGAAATCAATGTGACATGCCCTTCCAACTCGGGTGTGGTTCTTTGGTCCAATGCGGAAAACCGCAGGTTCACTTTCTGGCCCATGATGATTTGATCGATATGGATCGGATCAATGCGGGCAACGATCAATAGGGGACGATCTTGAGGGATCAAATAAAGAACGGGCTCAGCAGGTCGAATAACGGACCGCATGGTCTGGACCCGCATCCCATAGACGATTCCTGAAACGGGCGCGCGAATATCCACCTGCATAATCTCAAGCTTCAATGCTCCGCGCTGTTCTACAAGCTCAAGCTCATGGTAACGCAGGTCGCGCAGCTGCGAAATTGCTTCTTCTCGGCGCCACTGGCGAGTTTCAAAACTTCCAAGTCTAGCTCGGTAATGCGCCCTTCGGCCTGCGCTTTGTTGGCCGCCAGTTCACCCAATTGACCGAGCATGCTTGCCGCTTGTCTTTGCAGGGCCAGCACTGTGCCAGTTTGCGCCAACCCCCGCTCTAAAAGCGTTTGCTGCGCGTTCAATTCTTTTTTGATCAGTTCTAGTTGCGTTGCGATCGAGGTTTCTTGCGCATTGATTCCTGTGATCTGGTTCCCAATCTGGGACACTCGCTTACCCAACTGTTCGGTTTCACGCGAAACAGAATCGCGCCTTGCGAAAAACAGGTTCGCCTGCCCTTGGGTCAGTTCCTTGATGTCTGGATTGGTCTTTCCTTCATCTAGTAATGCATCATCAAAAGTGACCGAATTTGCGCCGTCACGTTCTGCAGTTAGCCGACCCCGCCGTGCCATCAGTTCAAACAACTGTGCTTCAGCAATTGCCAACTGGCTTTGCAATTGCTGATCGTCAAGCCGAAGTAGAACGTCTCCAGCTTGAACAAGGTCCCCCTCCCCAACCGAAATTTGTGCCACGGTTCCACCCATTTGATGTTAAACAATTTGGCGGTTTTGGTTGACCTCAATTCGGCCAGGCGAGATGGTAGCGCCTGCGATTTGGGTCATGATTCCCCACCAAACAAACCCACCAAACAATCCAAACAATGCAAATAACCCGACGAACACAGCAATCTTGGCTGACCATGTTTTGTTATTCTTCACGTCACTCATGTTACGCCTCCCGAATTTTGGGTGTATTGGTAAGTACCGCGTGGTTCTTCACTGTGGTGCGCAGCACCTCATCGCGTGGGCCAAATGCGGTGCCCCCCCTTATCGAGGATCATCAGCATATCTCACTCCTGAATGGCAGCGGATCGATGTGCCATAATCATAACAGCACCATTTCGGTTTTTGATGCACCTGATTGCCGCATTCAAAGCCTCGCTACCGATATTATCTAAGTTCGAATTTGGTTCATCCAAAACAACAATCACAGGTTCCCCATATATAGCACGGGCCAATCCGATACGTTGCAATTGCCCGCCGGACAGCCGGCTTTGAACAGCGCTGTCCCGTGTATCATAGCCGTTCGGCAATTTCAAAATCATCTTATGTGCCGCTGCAGCTTTCGCCGCATTTACAACCATTTCTGCGTCTGGCTTATCCGCCAACCGAGCAATATTTTCAGCAATAGTTCCATCAAACAATTTAACCCGCTGCGGTAAGTAACCGATGTGCTGACCAAGGATCGCTCGTCCGTATTGATCCAATGCGGCTGCATCCAATCGCAAAGATCCACCAGCGATACGCCACACACCCGTCACCGCGCGGGCAAGGGTCGACTTACCGGCCCCCGATGTGCCGATGTGCCGATGTGCCTGTCCCGGATGCAACTTAAACGCCAACCCACGCAATGCTGCAGTTTTTTCACCAGGGGGCACCACCGTAAGCGATCTGGCTATCAAACGTGCTTGGGGTTTTGGCAGTGTTGTGCGGGGGAGTTCAACGGAAACAGCTGTCAAAAGTTTGGTCAAATTAACCCATGCATGGTTTGCCCGCTGAACCAACCCCCATTGATTCAACATCATTTCGACTGGTGCCAAAGCACGGCCTAAAAGTATTGACCCGGCAATCATCCCACCGGGGGTCATTTCATTCTTCAAAACCAGATATGCGCCCAGACCCAGCATCGCACATTGCAGGAATAGCCGAAGTGTTTTTGTAAGTGACGAAAATCCGCCACTCACATCGGTAGCCCTAATTTGACTAACAAGTGCGATATTTCGGCTTTTTTCCCACTTCGTGAAAACCGCATTCTGCATGCCCATTGCTTGGACCATTTCAGCTTCTTCGCCAAGTCGGTTAGACATAGCGTCCGCTTGTTGGCCCGCTAATGCAGCCGCCTGCTGGGGATGTTACGAAAAAAACTGGTTTAGCAGCGCAATCAAAATTAATAGCGTTGCACTGCCAACAGCCATCCAACCCAGCAATGGATGAAAGATGAAGATACCAGCAAGAAAAATTGGGGTCCAAGGCAGGTCAAAAAACGCCAACAAAATAGGTGACGTTATAAATCGCTGGATTGTTTCTAAGTCATTTAGACCAGATTGGGTTTGCATATCTGGTGCCACAGCTGATTTTCGAATGACCGCATCGAAAACGCGGCGATCCATTGCGCTCTGAAATTTCGCTCCAACACGTGCCATAATTCGACCACGTGTAAAATCCAAAACACCCATAATTCCGTACAGAAACACCACAAGCAAAGATAGCGCGATTAAGGTCTCTTGTAATTTGCTGCCCAGAACACGGTCATAGACCTGCAACATGTATATGGGGCCTGTCAGCATCAAAAGATTCGTAAATAAGCTAAACAGAGCCACAAACCAGTACAGTCCATGACTTTTACCACGTGCAGCGCGAAGTTCTGCACGACCTTGTTCCAGCGTTCTGTTTTGCATCGGCACTTCTTCGCCTTCGTGACATTTACGTTTCATCAATCCGGCCAAATGACATACGTGACCGTGTCACGTATGTGTCACATAATTGTATTTCTAGTTGCTTAACTATGGGCATTACATTTGAATGTACTATTTAAGCGTCAAATCATTTTTTGGAGTTATTTCGGTGCTGTCAATTTCGACCATCCAACGCGTCGCAATCAAAATCTCTGTTATTAGCAGCGTATTTTTACTTGCGGCCTGCGCGTCCACAGTCTCCTCAACAGAAGCGGGAGGTGTCTTTGACCCATTCGAAAAGCAAAACCGTAAGATACACGCCTTTAATCGCGGCTTAGACAAAGCATTGGTTCGCCCAGCTGCGCGTGGTTATTCGGCGCTATTGCCTGACCCGATTGAAGACAGCATTGGTAATTTTGCTGAAAACCTTGGGCAGCCTAGCGTAATCGTAAATTCGTTGCTCCAAGGGAACTTTAAGGGTGCCGGCCTGTCAACCACTCGTTTCTTGACCAACACGGTCTTAGGCTTTGCTGGTTTCGTTGACGCTGCAGCAGAATTCAAAGTTCCAGAACATAGCACCGACTTTGGCGAAACGCTTTACACATGGGGCGCCGGCGAAGGCGCATATGTTGAGCTGCCGGCCTTAGGCCCATCTACAGTCCGTAACACAACGGGAAAGGTCGTTGACCTGTTCACCAACCCGCTCAGCTACGCTGTGAACAGCCCCGATAAATACTATGGCACAGCCGCAAGTGTCGCATCGCGGCTGTCTGATCGCGGTCGGTATAGGGATACAATCGACTCGATCCTTTATGAAAGCGCGGACAGCTATGCGCAGGCGCGTTTAATCTACCTGCAAAATCGACGGTTTGGTTTGGGTGACAAAACAGCCAATGATTCAACCGATCCATACTCAGACCCGTATGAGGATCCATATGCTCAATAGAATTTCACGACGTACATTCCTTGCCTCAGTAACCTCGACTTTTGCAATTGCAGCAACACCGTTGTTGGCATTGACCGAAGCTGGTGCCCGTGGATTGATCGATGGCTTAGTGGTCAAGATCAACAGCGTTATTGCGTCCGGCAAATCTGAAGCGGGAATGATCAGAGAATTTCAAGGAATTTTCAACCGCTACGCCGACGTTCCGATCATGGCACAGTATGCTTTGGGCGTTGATGGCCGCAGCGCGTCATCAAGCCAGAAGCGCGCGTTTGGTGAAGCGTTCGAAGGTTACATCGCACGTAAATACGGCAAGCGCTTCCGCGAGTTTATTGGTGGTAAGATCGAAGTAAAGTCAGCCCGCAAAATCAATGCCGGGTATGAGGTCAAGACAACTGCGTTTCTACGTGGTGAATCCCCTTTTGAAGTCACTTTTCTGGTGTCCTCAAAGTCTGGCAACAACTTGTTCTTCAACATGTTCATCGAAGGCGTGAATTTGCTTTTGACTGAACGGACTGAAATTGGTGCATTGCTAGATCGCAATGGCGGCAACTTTGAGAAAATGATCGCCGACCTTAAAAAGGCGGGCTGATAAGCGTAAGGCGGATTTGGTCCGCCTTACCTATTGTTTGAGTCAAGCTCGCCTGCTGGGCGACGACTGCCATTACCCAATAAATCAAGAAGCAGGTTCTCGATAACACTGCGCTGTGATCGTTCTCGTCTAGGCGCTACCGTGGGTTGTGTGACGCTCTGCTGGAGCGCAGCAGGTGCCTGCATTGGCAATGGCTTTGCGGGAACGCCAGCATGAACGCGTTGCATCGTTTCACGCCAAATATCCGCAGGTAATCCACCGCCAGTGACACCTCTGAGCTTGGTATTGTCATCGTACCCCATCCAGACCCCTGCAACATAGTCACCCGTAAACCCAATGAACCATGCATCCCTAGCACCTTGGGTTGTTCCTGTCTTACCTGCAATCTCGCGGCCTTCAAATTGGGCACGTTTTCCAGTGCCTTGGCTCACGACCTTTTCCATCATCCAAGTCAACTGGCGGGCCGAACTTTCTTGAATAACACGCTCTTCAATACCACCACCTGTCCCCATCAAAGGCTCGTCATCACCTAGCAAACTAAGTTCGATCAATCCAAATGGAGTCACTGAAGAACCACCGTTTAGGATGCCCGCAAATGCGCCTGTCATTTCAAGCAAAGTGCTTTCAGACGCCCCCAAAGCCAAAGCTGGGCCAGCAGCCAAGTCACTTTGAATTCCAAAGTCAGAGGCCACACGTCGCACCAAATCACGTCCTACACTTTCGGACACTTTCACCGCTGGGATGTTCAATGAATCTTGTAACGCTTTGGTCATTGTTACCGGGCCCAAGAACCTGTTGGTATAATTCTTAGGACACCATTCGCCTGACCCAGGAATGTCTAAACAGTAGGGTTCGTCATTGACGATATCGAGCGCTGAATATCCAAGGTCCAAGGCCGTCGCATAGATAAAGGGCTTAAAGGCCGACCCTGTTTGGCGCATCGCTTGGGTTGCCCGGTTGAAGCCCCCTGTAACTTTCGTCGCACGTCCGCCAACCATGGCACGCACAGCGCCATCAGCACTCATCACAACGATGGCAGCTTCTGCTTCTGATCCAGCCGATACCTTATTGTCAAAGACCCACTGCAGACCCTGTTCAGCCGCCTTCTGCAACCTCTGATCCAGCGTCGTGCGGATGATCACATCTTCGGTTGTTTTACGGGTAAAAAACTCTGGCCCCGACGACATAACCCAATCCGCGAAATAACCGCCTGCTTGTTGTTTTGCAGCCTTTGATAGGACCGCAGGGTTTGCCTGCGCAATCGCTTCTTCCTCAGGTGATACATACCCTTGTTCGCGCATCAGACGCACGACCGTTGCGGCACGGTTCTGAGAACGCTGCAAGTTTTGTGTGGGCGACAATGTTGATGGCGCAGTCAATAAACCAGCCAACATTGCGCCCTCAGGAATGCTAACTTCAGCTGCGCTTTTGCCAAAATAGCGTTGGGATGCAGCTTCAGCACCATAGGCACCACCGCCCATATAGGCGCGGTTTAGGTAGATCGAAAGGATGTCATCCTTGGAATACTTTGCCTCCATCGCTAGGGAAAATATGGCCTCTTGGGCTTTGCGGCTTAGCGAACTGCGGCGGCAATCACGCACATATTCAGCCTCGTTTTTCCAGTCATCAGCTTCATATTCTTTGCCTAAACACAACAACTTAGCAACCTGTTGGGTGATGGTTGAACCACCGTGTCCCTGCAGCGGCCCACGGCCTTCACTTAGGTTGATGCGCACAGCACTTGCGATGCCGCGTGGGCTTAGCCCGATGTGGCGATAGAACCGTTTGTCTTCGGTCGCGACAACCGCGTTCTTCAGGTGGGGTGAAACAGTACTGGCACGCACAGCCCCCCCAAACTGGTCGCCACGCCATGCGAACACAGCACTGTTGCGGTCCAGCATTGTGACCGACCCACGGGCACGGCCATCCAGCAGTTCAGTCAGGTTTGGCAAGGTGGTAAAGACGTATCCAACAGCCAGTACCAAGACCAACAAAACAACGGCAGATGATCGCCAGACTACATTCCAGATCAAGCGAAATACCCAGCGAAACAGGTTCTGGAATAAGCCCACAATCCCGCCGCGCGCAGGGCGCTGTGGCTTGCGGCGCTTTGGTGCTGCCTTCTTACGCGGCGCAGGTTTTGCAGCCGATTTGGAATAGCGTTTGTCAGCAACCAAGGGACGCCGACCTTTTGGATTTTTACTCATAACAGCCCTGCCCGGCCTTGTTTGTTTTGCCCATCATAACGGGGGTGGCGCGAAAGAACAGGCCGATCCTTCTGGAGTTTTCGACCAGAGATTGCGCAGTCTTTGTGCAGGCGTGGGAATCCGTGAAAAACTCGGCTCAGCGCGAGGGTCGAATACCCAGATGCCCCCACTGTACGCTATATTAATGGGGGGTCAGAGATGCCATTTTTGAGGCCAAAAGTTACGCGTTTTGTATAAATAGGAGGGGAGATTTGTACAATTTTGAGGACTCGGAATACGGCAATTTGTGCCTGTTTTGATGTTTTGTAGAAATGAGTGGATCGAATTCTACAAAACGAGTTTGCCAACGCGAGAAGTAGTTAATTTGGCTTTCCAAAGTGATGTTTTTCACAACGCATAAGGGTTTTTGGGGACGCTAGGTGAAGACGGTGTTGATGTTC
>CAJJBH010000052.1 GCA_905182355.1 uncultured Paracoccaceae bacterium
GGCCGAATTGATCTGGCGCGATACATGGGAGACACGCCGTTCGGCTGAGATAGCAATCTTTGAGTACATTAATGGATTCTACAATCCGCGACGCCGCCACTCAACACTGGGTTGGAAAAGCCCTGTCACTTTCGAACGAAAGGTGGCTTAAACGAGCACATGGGGCGGCATCAAACCGCGACAGGTCCAGGCGGACTGCGCCACCCTTCCGTACTTGACCGCGTTCTCGAACAGATTAGTGAAGACCTGCATCAGCTGATCCGTATCACCGGTAACGTGCAGCGCCTCATTTCCCAACTCAGCTAATATTGTTACGTTGTGGTTTAAGACCAATGGCTCAAGGTTGAGTAACGTGGTTTGAACACAGTCCGCAGATCAATTTGCACCATCGGGCGCACGCGTTCATCAGCTTGGACGCGACTTAGTGACAAAAGCCCGCCGACAAGTCGGTTCATCCGGCCAGCCTCATCCTCCATAATGTCCAAGAATCGTTCCCGCGCTTTTGCGTCGTCGCGTGCAGGCCCACGCAGGGTTTCGATGAAACCCATGACGGCCGTGAGGGGTGTGCGCAATTCGTGGCTTACATTGGCAATGAAATTACGGCGCATGTCTTCTGCTTACGCCACACCTGATACATTTTCAAAGCTAATCAACAACAGATCGGATTCCCCGATCACCTGCACATGGACGTTATAGATTACATCATTATCGTTTTCGACTGCCTGATAAGATACACTGTGTGGTGCCCGATCTATCAAGCCTTGCTCCACTGCTGTCACAAGTTTGGGATGGCGCAACACGGTCGTGAAATGGCGCCCCAAAACAGGCACCCCCAACATTTTCTTAGCGGAATCGTTCAAGGCCACAACAAGCTGCGCATCCCCAACAATCATTGAAGGCAAAGGGAAAGCGGCAATCAGATCTTGGGCTACCGAAAGAGTCTCAAGATCATGGTTGGGCATTTTATATCTCTGATTTGGCTAATCTGATACCTTTAACCGAATTTAGGATGCAGCAAAAGGACCGCCTTAACTAACAATGATCCTCATATTTCGACGCGCGAAAATGGCGAAGTAGATAAAAACAAAAAACCCCCGACTGACGCCGGGGGCTTAAGTTGCATAAGAAGGCGAATGTTAGCCCGCTTTGAATTCTGGGTACGCCTCCATACCCAATTCGGCAATGTCCAGACCATTGATCTCTGTCTCTTCATCAACCCTGATGCCAACTGTCAGTTTTAGCACCATCCACACCAAAGAGGAGGTGACACACACAAAGACACCAACAACAACGATGGAATACAGTTGGGTCGAAAGCGATGCAGCTTCGTTCGTGAAGACCACTGCAATTGTACCCCAGATACCAGCGAACAGGTGAACTGGAATTGCACCAACCACATCATCGATCTTAAGGCGGTCAAGCATAGGGACCGCAAAGACCACGATTGCGCCACCGACAGCACCAATCAGCGTCGCTTCAATCAACGTCGGTGTCAGCGGTTCCGCTGTGATGGACACAAGACCCGCCAAAGCGCCGTTTAGGATCATCGTAAGATCAGGCTTCTTGTACACTAGCTGGGTCAGAACCAAGGCCACAATTGCACCAGCAGCCGCCGCTGTATTGGTGTTTGCGAAGATGCGCCCGATGTCAGCGACGTTTCCTGCGGTATCCATATACAGCTGTGAACCACCGTTGAAACCGAACCAACCAAGCCACAGAATGAACATACCGAGGGTTGCAAGCGCAAGGTTTGAACCCGGGAAAGGTGTAACCCTGCCGTCTTTGTATCGGCCAAGGCGTGGGCCAAGAATAATTGCACCACACAAGGCAGCCCATCCACCAACAGAATGCACAACAGTCGAGCCAGCAAAGTCTTGGAAGCCCATAGCGTCAAGGAACCCACCGCCCCATTTCCAGCTGGCTTGGATCGGATAAATCACGGACGTCAACAAAACAACGAATACAAGGAACGGCCAAAGTTTGATCCGCTCAGCAACCGCACCAGAAACGATGGATGCTGTTGCTGCGCAGAACATCAACTGAAAGAAAAAATCTGAACCAACTGATGCGTATGAAAGATCCGGTTCAGCGCCGACAAGTCCAACAGGTTCCAACCCAGTGATGGAGAAGGCCCCCAAGACATTGGTAATGGTCCATGCGTCGCCCGGGTACATCAGGTTGTACCCTAGGATGTAGTAGAAAATCGACGCGAGCGAAAAGAGTGAAATGTTTTTGGTAAGTTGCATCGCGACGTTTTTGCTGCGCACCAACCCGGCTTCGAGCATGGCAAAACCAGCAGCCATGAAGAAGACAAGAAAACCAGAGACCAAGAACATAAAGGTCGTAAAAATGAACCCAATTTCGGCATTGAGTGGCGTGGAATCTGCATCTTGGCCAAGAGCGAGTTGCGGAGCAAGAATGAGCCCGACAGGCAGCCCCCGTTTAATATATTTATACATGTCCGTTTTCCTATTTTCGATTTTCATAGCGCATCATCGTTTGTTTCGCCGGTCCGTACGCGGACGGCCTGAGCAATATCGATGGCGAATATTTTTCCATCTCCAATTTTCCCTGTGCGGGCAGCCTTAGCGATTGCTTCGATCACTTCGTCCGCCATGGAGGATGGCACAGCAATTTCGAGCTTGAGTTTTGGGACGAAATTTACGACATATTCAGAGCCGCGATAGATTTCAGTATGACCCGACTGCGCCCCAAAACCTTTGATTTCATGAACCATCATGCCACGGACGCCGACAGCTGTTAGCGCTTCGCGAACCTCCTCAAGCTTGAATGGTTTTATGGTTGCGATGATGAGTTTCACATTGATCTCTTTCTTTGTAATTCGTTCTGCAATCACAGCTTAGGAATTGCCGCAATGCAGCGTAAAGCGAGTTCACATCTTCTGCTGGCCAGCCGCTTAGCGACGCACAACCATTGTGCAAACAGCACTGACCCTGCCTAAGTTTTGTGCAAAAATGGAAATTTTACGTACCTAATTTCTAAAAATTTCGCTATTCAATACGTCCGACGTCAAGCGCTGCCAGCCAACGACTGCAATAGGTCATCGTCTGTTATGTGGTTTTTCTTGTTCTCAGGATGCTCGCATTTGCGCCAACCAGCGGTCTGCACTGAAGGTTACAACGGACACCTGCATAAACTTGAGACATCTCGGGGGGCTATTGCATGCATGCTTGGTATTTTAGCGTCAATTCTCAAAAGTTTCGATTCTGCCGCGAGGCGACAGCAAAGTTGACGTTTGGAATATCTTAGGTTTCACAATCTGGAAAATCGGCAAGGTTAGAACCAAAATGCCACATGTCCGTCGTCGGGTTTTTTTGGAACCCATGGTGGCTTAAACTAAGCGAGGGTTCGGCTCATCTAGTTGATGGCCATAGTTTTGTCTTTGAACTCATTGGCAGCCTTGATGACGATGAAGACAGGGCTGGTGATCAGGTCATGCGCTTTCAAAATCCGATACATCGAAGCCTTTGTTGCAAAAATATTTCCTGTCAGTGAACGTTACTACCAACTCTCTCTGCGTTAGCTCTGTCTCCTTTAGGGCCAGTTTGACGACCTTGCGCCGCAACCTCGTCAGGAATGCGGTTTCACACGGGTTAGAGCTTCGGCGATTGATCCTGCAGTCCAGCGTTCCCACGCAGAAGATAGCGGTCATACCACCGGCGGAATGTGGTGCGAGTGATACCCAGCGTGGCCAGCGTCAGGCGAGCTGACATGTGGCTTTCTTCAACCAGGCGGATGATCTGAGAGTTTTTCCGATGCAGGATTCCTCAACCGTGGTCGACACCATCGCCCGTCATGCTTTTTTAAGCAGGCGCAGTTCGACCGTTTGCTCCGCAACGACATCATTCAGGTCACGGGCTTCGTGGCGCTGATCCCTCGCCTCGTCAGCGTTTGCGGCACGTGCCGTGTCGCCCGCTAGGTGCCGCTTCCCTTCTTCCCTGCCTCCATGAAGGCTTTGGACCATTTGCAGTAAATGCCCTGAGAGATGCCCTTACGGCGGCACAGCTCAGCGATGCTATCCTCGCCCCTCAGCCCGTCCAACACGATCCTGATCTTCTCGCCATGGCTTTTGCGTGTTCCAGTTGTCTGGCTCATGTCCCACTTGTGTTATCCATTACGTGGCTCTTGTGCGAGACAGGAGCCGTCGTCCTGCACCACATCTATGCGGGGCGACGGCGAGGATCGGATCGTTTTCCGCTCGGTCGTAATTGACCGTGGAGGAATAAGGTCGCCCTCATCTTTTCTAATGACCTGAGCGGTTACTTGGGTCCCATTTTAAGCGGTGGGCCCTTATGACAAGACAAGGTGGAAAAGACACATGAACAATACCATTGGTATCGACTTTTCTAAGGACACACTTGATTTCCATCTTTTAACAGACGGCCGACACAAGCAGTTCTTGAACGGTAAAACTGGTCATACTCAGTTGATTAATTGGATCGAATTACAACCTGATCCGCAGATCATTTTGAAGCGACGGGGGCGTATCATCGGTTATTGGAGCGAGGGCTTGGCCAAAGTGGGAGCTGCCTTGCAGTTGGTGACAAAAAACCTCTCATCGCAGAAAGTCTGTATCATCTCAAAGATTTATTGTGCGCACGGCGCGCGCTCATAAAAGATCGTGTAACTGCCAAGGCTCGCAACGCAACAGTGACGCATGCGCTTTTGAGGGTGCAACTGGCCAAGCGACCGCGCCATATCGAGTGTGATATTGAGAGAATTGATACGGCCATGTTGGCGTTGGCTAAGCAAGATCGGCATATGCATGAACGACTGGACATTCTGTCCAGCATTCCGGGCATTGGGATAACTACAACACTCATGATCCTAGTCGATAGGCCAGAGATCGGCGGACTGGGTGGGAAGCAAGTCGCAAGCCTTGCTCGCCTCGCGCCGATGTCACAAAGCTCAGGCAAGTGGCAGGGGAAGACATGCATTCAAGGAGGCCGTCCAAATCTAGGGCACGCAATCTTCATGCCTGCCCTGGTCGCGATCCGGTACAACGCGGATATGAAAGCTAAATACGATCGACTCATCGCCATCGGGAAGGAAAAGAAAGTCGCTATTATAGCTGTCATGCGCAAACTGTTCGTCCTCGCAAATGCCTTACTGCGTGATCATCAAAATGGACTGAAAGTGCCGCTTGACTAAGACGGATACACGTCGCTGGTCACGATAAGCCAAAAACACTCTTTTATCAAATTACCCTATTTTGATTCATGGGCATTGACGTCAGATAAGGAAAACTCACTCACCTACTTCTTACCAGAAGCACACTTAAGTGCTTCTTTCCAAAAATAAAAGTGGTGAGCCCGTCCGGGCTCGAACTGGAGACCTACTGATTAAAAATCAGTATATCATACCGTGCCATCATGTTTCACATGGCTTCGTATTGTTCATTAAGCCACATAATAGAATATTATCGGCTAATTGTTGTGTCCTATGGGTTCACCTTGTATCATTCAATCTCACGAACGGTGAAACCTAAGTGAAACCTTTGAGGGGATTTTATGGTAAAACGTGTTCCTCCACTTAGCGCGTCCCAGCTGACCAAATTCAAACCAGACCCCGTAAAGGTGTTGGAGCTGGTTGACGGTGCTGTACCGGGCCTCAGGGTCCGCATTACGCCAGCTGGGACGCGCAGCTGGTCGCTTAACATACGCGCGCAGGGCAAGATGCGCCGCTTTGATGTTGGCCGTAGCCTTGGCCTAGCTGAAGCCCGCATAAAAGCAGAGGACCTCCGACGTAAAATCAAGGATGGCGCAGACCCAACCGCTGAAAAAAGAAACAGTCACCAGCGGACCCAGCTCGCATCGCAGGGCATTGGAACCTTCGATGCGATTGTGGAAGCATATTTTACAACGGGCCAAGGGGCCGGTTTATCCACAAAAGACGATCAGGTGCGACGTATTCGATCAGTCTTTGCTGTGCATCTCAAACGCACGGCACTGGAAGTAAAGTCATCCGAACTACAGCTGTCTATAGACAAGCACGGGGCCAAAGTATCGGCCGCGCGCGCTGCAAGCTATCTGACACCTGTTTTGCATTGGGCTAAAAGGCGAGACTTGGTTATCGGTGATTTCAATCTAGAAAAGCCCCTTCAAGATGCACCCCGACAAAAGGCACTAACGGAAGTTGAGCTTGCTGCTCTATTACCAACGTTTAAGAGCCATCATGGTGTTTGTGCAAAGTTCATGCTGCTTACCGGAGCGCGGATAACAGAAACCACTGCTGCCACTTGGTCGCAAATTAATCTGG
>CAJJBH010000053.1 GCA_905182355.1 uncultured Paracoccaceae bacterium
AAATCTGCCCATAAGTCACCCTTAATACCAAGATCTGCGATTTGTGCTGAGTCCCATATATGTCGATCCCATAGGTCAACCAGGCTGGCCTTTGAAACCAAGTTGATCCTAGGATTCCACTTCTCAATCAGGGCAACGTAGCACTCTAAACGCTCAAATGTTTCACGTGAAACATCGGTCTTTAGCCAACTTGGAGTATTCATGCTGTCTTTTTCTCAAATTGCTTAATTTTAGATAACAACAGAGCCAACGCAGCTGGTGTCATTCCATCCACACGCGCTGCCTGAGCTAATGTCGATGGCCTAACAACCTGTAACTTTGCCTTTAACTCGTTCGAAAGTCCGTCTAGTGGCTGATATTCAAACGTCCGAGGAATTTTATGTGCCTCGTCCTTTGCAATTCGATCGATATCTCTTTGTTGCCGCGAAATGTAATTCGCATAGGTTGCCTCCCGTGATAACTGTCTTTGGGTTTCGGTATCCAACGCCTCTAACTCGGGCACCAGTGGAAAAAGATCTTGAAAAGCAACCTTAGGGAATGCCAATAATTGATAAGCAGTTCGACGCGTCCCATCTTGGCTCAGCTCTATTCCAGCTGTCTGCGCTTGCTTTGGCGTGAAAGTTTCGCGCTCAATTAGTTCGTAGCCCTTCGCCAGTCTGTCCATCTTTGCCTCAAAGGCCGAAAACCGTTGCTGTGACACCGCGTCTAAACTCTTTGCAATTGGCGTTAACCTTTGATCTGCATTGTCTGCCCTTAAAGACAATCGAAATTCTGCACGCGATGTGAACATGCGATAAGGTTCTGTTACCCCACGGGTCGTCAAGTCGTCTACCATTACGCCGATATAGCTTTCGCTACGACTGAAATGTACTGGGTCGCGGCCTAAAGCAGACAAAGCTGCGTTAAATCCAGCTACTAAACCCTGAGCCGCTGCTTCTTCATATCCAGTGGTTCCGTTAATTTGCCCTGCTAGATAAAGACCCCCTACCGATGGGAGCGCGAGCGTAGAATCCAGGACTCTAGGATCAACAAAATCATATTCTATTGCATAACCTGGTTGGAGAATTTTCACGTCTTCTAATCCAAAGATCGATCTAACGTATGCTTCCTGCACCGTTTCTGGAAGAGAGGTTGAAACTCCATTAGGATAAACAACGTCATTGCTAAGGCTTTCAGGTTCTAGAAAAACCAAATGAGAGTCTTTTTCACCAAAGCGTACGATTTTATCTTCGATCGACGGACAATATCTAGGGCCGATACCATCTATATGCCCCCCATACATTGCTGACTTTTTAAGGTTTTCGCGGATTATATCGTGAGTTCGTTCATTTGTGTATGTCATTCCACAGGATATTTGGCGCGCCGAAACCCCCTTGGACATGAACGAAAACAGGGCCGGGTCGTCGTCACCGGCTTGGGATTCCAACTGATCCCACTTAATCGTACGCCCATCCAAACGTGGCGGTGTCCCAGTTTTCAAGCGACCTAACGGCAGTTCGAAGGAATCTATGCGCTCTGCAAGCTTAACAGAGGCCTTGTCACCCATACGTCCACCGGAATAGGAAACATCGCCGATGTGGATAACACCACGTAAAAAAGTTCCCGTCGTTAGAATTACACGTTTGGTGCCCATTTTGGTCCCGTCAGCCAATAGAACTCCAGTAACCTCACTATCTTTCATCAGGAAATCAATGACTTCGCCGACAACTATTTCAAGATTTTCACATTTCTCGGTCTCGGCCAACATAGACTCTTGATAGATCTTGCGGTCTGCTTGGGTTCGTGGGCCCTGAACTGCCGGGCCTTTTTTCCTGTTAAGAAGTCGAAATTGAATACCAGCAAGGTCAGCAACACGACCCATGACACCATCTAGGGCATCAATCTCGCGAACGAGGTGTCCCTTGCCCAAACCACCAATGGCTGGATTGCAAGACATCACCCCAATGCCATCACGCGACATTGTAACTAAGGCAGTTTTCGCGCCTATCCTTGCTGCGGCGTGTGCAGCTTCCGTTCCAGCGTGACCGCCGCCAATAACGAGAACATCAAAATGTTTCACGTGAAACACTCCATCTACTTGCCCAGACAAAAACTGGAAAAAATTTCATCGAGTAGGTTTTCAACATCTATACGGCCAACCAACGCCTCAAGTGATCTTATAGCAGATCGCAGTTCTTCCGCTGCTATATCATACTGCTCTGGGCCTTGGTCAACCAAGGGGAACACAACATCCAAAACCTCAAGGGTTGATTCCATTGCGACGCGATGCCGTTCGTGGGTAGCAAGGCCCGCTTGGGACGAACGGTTTGCAAGCACTTGCTGAACTTTAATCAATAGCTCAGAGACCCCCTGCCCTGTTAGTCCTGATACGCCTTTTCCCAATATATCAGATTTGGGCGTCACACGTAAATCATCTTTTTGCTGCTGAAGTGGCAATTCTTCGTCATCAGCCGCTAGGAAGATCCGCAAGTCAGCTTTGCTGGCGCGATCTAGGGCACGATCAATCCCGATAACCTCCACAGCATCTTTGCCGATCCGGAGACCAGCTGTGTCTAGAATAGTCACAGGAAGCCCGTTAAGGTCCATACGAACCTCAATCACATCACGGGTCGTACCCGCGACCTCCGAAGTAATCGCAGCGTCCCGACCAGCCATCGCATTTAATAGCGTGGATTTTCCAGCGTTTGGTGCACCAACAATTGCTACTTCAAACCCTACACGAATTCGCTCAGCCACTTTACTGCCAGCGATTTCCTTGATCAAATCCAATTTGACGCCAGACAATAGCTCATGCACCTCTGGTGAGACATCCACTGGAACATCTTCATCCACAAAATCAATTGTCGCTTCGATCAACGCTGCCGCCCGTATTAGAGACGACCGCCATTGTTCTACCAGTTTACCAAGGTGACCTGAAACAACACGAAGCGCTTGTTTACGCTGTGCCTCAGTTTCGGATTCAATCAGATCGGCAAGTCCTTCGACCTGCGCCAAATCCATTTTTCCATTTTCCAAAGCCCGCCGTGTAAATTCGCCCGGCTCAGCCAAGCGCGCAGACCCACTGTCCCCCAAAACACGAAGGACCGACTGTATAACAGCAATACTGCCATGAAGGTGAAGTTCAACGACATCTTCACCTGTAAAACTATGTGGTGCGTCAAACCGAAGAACTAAGGCCTGATCCAACGGTTCACCCTTTGAATCAGTCAGCGTCCGCAGCCCCGCAATACGGTCTTTTGGCAGTTTAGAGACTAATTTAGACACAACTTCCTTAGCATTCGGCCCGGACAGCCGAATGACAGACACACCAGCGCGGCCCTGGGCGCTGGCAAGAGCAAAGATCGTTTCCATTAGTTTAACCCATTGTTAATGAACAATAAGTTACGTGTTCATCGAGTCGAAGAAATCTGCGTTGGATTTGGTCTGTTTCAACTTGGAAATCAGGAATTCGACGGCGTCTGTTGTGCCCATTGGGTTCAAAATACGACGTAAAACAAATGTTTTCTGCAGATCTATCTTGTCGACCAACAGTTCCTCTTTGCGCGTGCCAGATTTTTGAATGTCGATGGCCGGGAACACGCGCTTGTCTGAAATCTTGCGATCCAACACAATTTCAGAGTTACCCGTCCCTTTGAATTCTTCAAAGATGACTTCATCCATGCGACTACCAGTATCAATCAGAGCAGTTGCGATAATCGTAAGCGATCCACCTTCTTCGATGTTACGCGCCGCACCAAAGAAACGTTTTGGACGTTGCAACGCGTTGGCATCCACACCACCAGTTAGAACTTTACCCGATGAAGGAACAACCGTGTTAAACGCACGGCCCAAGCGGGTGATAGAATCAAGCAGAATGACCACGTCCCGTTTGTGTTCAACAAGACGTTTTGCCTTTTCAATCACCATTTCGGATACTGCAACGTGACGGGTCGCTGGTTCATCAAAGGTCGAAGAAACGACTTCGCCTTTAACAGAGCGCTGCATGTCAGTAACTTCTTCTGGGCGCTCATCTATCAGTAAAACGATCAAATAGCATTCAGGGTGGTTCTTTTCGATGCTGTTGGCGATGTTTTGCAGCAAAACAGTTTTACCAGTGCGCGGTGGTGCCACAATCAGTGAACGCTGGCCTTTACCAATGGGTGCGACCAGATCAATAATGCGGGCTGAACGATCTTTAACCGATGGATCAGCAATTTCCATGTTCATACGTTCATCAGGATAAAGTGGTGTAAGGTTATCAAACGCAATTTTGTGTTTGGCCTTAATCGGGTCTTCAAAGTTGATCAGCTGTGTTTCCGTCAAAGCAAAATAACGTTCTGCTTCTTCAGGGGCCTTGATCAGACCATAAATCGTATCGCCAGTGCGCAATGACAAAGCCCGGATCATTTCTGGTGAAACGTAAATGTCGTCGGGACCAGCCAAATAATTGGCTTCTGGTGAACGTAGAAACCCAAAGCCGTCTTGCAGTACTTCTAAAACACCGTCGCCAGAGATTTCCCAGCCTTCATCAGCGCGTTCACGTAAAATACGGAACATCATCTCGCCTTTGCGCATAGTTGACGCGTTTTCAATCTCAAGGTCTTCAGCCATCGCTAAAAGGGCTTTTGGTGTTTGGCGTTTTAGATCCGCAAGATTCAGCGTTTCAACCGTTGCATCTGTAGTGCTGTCAGAAATGATAGTATCGGTCATGTGAATATCCAACCAAAACGTATAAAATCATACGCTGGTGTTTGAGTAAAAATGTATGTTTTACACGATCCCCGAATGGGGCGTTGCGGATCAAATAGAGTTTTAAAGGTTTCGAGTCAATCCGGCCATAGGTTTATAAAAAAATCAGCCTAAAATTTCACAACCACAGAGACGACAATCAAAATCATCAAAAAAGTCGGAACCTCGTTCATGATCCGATACTGACGTCCTTCCAAAATTTTGGTTCCAAAAGAAAATCTCTTCAACTGACCACCCAACCATTCATGAAACCCTGTCATACAAATCACACAAGCGGCTTTCACCCAAGGCCAAACATTAGACCAATCGACAATCCCCGGGGTAAAAACCAACAACAGCCCAAATATCCAAGTTGAAATCATTGCTGGCGTCATAATGACCTTGAACAGTTTTTTTTCCATCATGCAAAAAAGATCATGGGTTTCACCAGATAATTTCACACTCTCCGAATGATGTACAAACAAGCGGGGTAAATAAAAAAGCCCAGCCATCCATGAAATCACGGAAATAATATGGATTGACTTAATCCATGGATAAAAAATTGCTAAAAGGTCAGTCATGTTTTTCTCCAGCTCTCTTTACACCTAATATATTATAGTAAGAAAGAAAAAAGGATGATGTAGTAGGTAGGGCGATTAATTTCTGTGGATTAATGAGTTATCCTATAGCTTTTCCTTTGGGGGATAAGATTTTAAAGTTGTTGTGTGTAAACTTTACCGTAAAAATTTTTTGACTTAAAAATCAGCATCTTAGTGAAATAAATTAGGGTGGATTTTCAAAAAAAGACTGTGGATAAAGTTGGGATAAACTATCTATCCACACCCCAAAGGTTATTCATATCCATAGGGGATAAATTGATAGCAAATAGCACGAAGTTGATGTGTTATCCCCTCTTGCGCTGGTGCGGATCATTATTCAGAACACTCCCCTAAGAAACTATTAACTCAGACACAGGTTATCCACATGGTTATGCAAATAATTCTCGCCTCTGGTTCGCAAGTGCGGGCGCAAATGTTGCGTCAGGCAGGATTAGACTTTGAAGTAAATATTGCGCGCGTTGACGAACTGATGATCAAAGAATCTCTACTTGGTGATGGCAGGTCCTCGCGTGATATCGCTGATGCTTTGGCAGAATCGAAGGCCCGTAAGGTTGCGCAAAATAATTACGATGCGTTTGTCATCGGATGTGATCAGGTTCTAGATTTCCAAGGTAAGTTACTAACGAAACCAAAGAGCCCAGAAAATGCAATTGAGCAGATCAAATCCATGCGTGGCGAACGCCATATGTTGCTGTCTGCTGCTGTAATCTATCACGAGGGCAAACCGATTTGGCGTCATATCGGGCAGGTGCGTCTTCGAATGAGGGATGCATCAGATACCTATATTGAAAAATATGTTGATCGAAACTGGGACAGCATTCGTCATAGCGTTGGTGGATATAAGCTTGAAGAAGAAGGCGTCCGCCTGTTTCATAGCGTCGAAGGGGATTACTTTAACGTGCTTGGTATGCCACTTTTAGAACTGTTAGCTTTTCTGACATTGCGTGGAGTGATTGAAAAATGAGTCTGAACAAAATCCCACTGGCTGGTGTTATAGGATCACCAATCGCTCACTCAAAATCACCTCAATTGCATAAACATTGGTTAAAGACCTATGAAATGCAGGGGTTTTACATTCCAATGGATATACCCTCTGCTGATTTACGGGAGGTTCTTCTGACATTACCCAAGATGGGGTTTGTTGGTGTCAATATTACCATCCCACACAAAGAGGCAGTTCTGGAGATTGCGGATTTGATCACAGATCGCGCAACACTAATTGGTGCTGCAAACACGTTGATCTTTCGCAAAGATGGGAAAATTCATGCGGACAACACCGATGGCTATGGATTTCTTGAAAACCTGAAAACGGGTGCGCCGCAATGGGTTCCGCAAGCGGGCCCTGCGGTTGTTCTTGGTGCGGGCGGTGCCGCGCGTGCGGTTGTCGCGTCATTGCTAGATGCGGGTGTGCCTGAAATCCTTATTTCCAATCGGACACGAGTGCGTGCGGACAAATTGGCCGCAGATTTTGGTCAACGCCTTAAGGTTGTTGATTGGGTTCAGGCCGGCAATGTGCTGGAAGAAGCAGTGTTAACGGTCAACACAACCTCGTTGGGTATGATCGGTAAACCGGAGTTGCGCGTACCGTTGGATGGTCTGCGCAAAGGGACAGTTGTAACCGATTTGGTCTATGCACCCCTTCAAACGAATTTTTTAAGAGAAGCGGCTGCACAAGGCTGCGTTACTGTCGACGGATTGGGCATGTTACTTCATCAGGCTGTACCTGCATTTGAACGCTGGTTTGGTCAGCGTCCCGTCGTTGACAGTGCAACACGTGCAGCGGCGTTGCGTTGATGTTTAAGCTTGGCCTGACAGGGTCCATTGGTATGGGCAAATCCACGACCGCTGCGATGTTTGCGCAATTGGGTTGTGATGTGTGGGATGCTGATGCTGCTGTGCATCGTCTCTACACAAAGGGGGGCGCTGCTGTTGGACCAATGCAGGCTCAATTCCCGCAAGTTATCGACGAGGGCATTGTTTCGCGCGCGAAACTTAGGGTTTTGATTTCGGATGACCCGACCGCGTTGAAAAAGATTGAAAAGATCGTGCATCCATTACTTGGCCAAGACCGCGCTGATTTTGTTGAAGCGGCAAAAAGCGATATCTTAGTTTACGATATTCCGCTGTTGTTTGAAACTGGGGGTGATGCCCGTATGGACGCTGTTGCATGTGTTTGGACGACCCCTGAAATCCAAGAACAGCGGGTGATGGAGCGTGGCACAATGACCGCTGAACAATTCGCGGCGATTCGCACCAAACAACTGCCTGCTGATGAAAAACGGGATCGCGCTGATTATGTAATAGTGACGGATACGATTGATCACGCACGTGCTCAGGTCAAAGATATATTCAACTCCATTCGCAAGGGACTATCCGATGCGTGAGATCGTACTTGATACCGAAACGACAGGGTTCGACCCGTTTTCCGGAGACCGCATTGTAGAAATTGGGGCGTTAGAGCTGGAAGGGCACGTTCCTACAGGGGCAAAATTCCACGAATACATCAACCCTGAACGCGGTATGCCGAACGAGGCATTTCAGGTACACGGCTTGGGCGACGATTTCCTGCGGGGCAAGCCAAAGTTTGCTGCGATTGGGCAAAAGTTCCTTGATTTCATTCAAGATTCAAAACTGATCATCCACAATGCGTCGTTCGATATGAAATTCTTGAACGCCGAACTGAAGTGGATGAAACTACCAGAAATTCCAATGACCCAAGCGCTGGATACGTTATTGATCGCGCGCAAGAAATTTCCGGGCTCACCGGCGTCTTTGGACGCATTGTGCCGCCGCTTCGGGATCACTAGTTTTGAACGTGATTTGCACGGCGCTCTTTTAGACAGTGAAATTCTGGCCGAGGTTTATCTAGAATTGATCGGTGGCCGTCAGCCCGATTTTGGACTGGCAAGAGCATCATTTTCAAAATATGGGGAAAACAGCGGGTCTTGGACGCCAAGTGCGCGCCCGACTCCTTTGCCATCTAGATTATCAGCAACCGAAGCTGACAATCACAAGGCGTATGTAGCCAAAGAGCTGGGCGATGCTGCCCTTTGGCTAAAGTCTTAATTTATGCGTTTGACGGCGCAGGCTCTGCTGGTGCTTCTGCCTGACGACGTGCGATTTCGTTGCGATAAAGCGCGATAAAATCAATGTTTTCCAAGTTCAACGGTGGAAAACCACCGTCGCGTGTCACGTCGCTGACGATCCGGCGCAGGAACGGAAAAATCATGCGTGGACATTCGATCAACAAGAACGGGTGCATCTGATCTTCTGGTACACCTTCAATGTGGAAAATACCGACGTAATCGATTTCCATCATGAATAGTGTTGTGTCAGTTTCTTTGTCCTTCGACGTCACATTCAGTTTGATTGATGATTCAAACTGGTTGTCGCCACCGCGCTTTTTTGCATCCAGATTAACCTGAACCTGAACATCAGGTTGCGCATCCGTTGGTGCGCCTTTTTGCGCCATGATGTTTTCAAACGACATATCGCGGATGAATTGTCCCAAGATGCGCATTTGTGGTTGGTCAACAGTTGCTTCTGGTGCTGCGGCTGCTGGTGTTTCGTTCTCGGCCATCGTTTTCTCCTGCGGGTGCTTTAAAATTTTTCAACCTGTAACAGTTTGGTTCATCGGGCTCAATGCTTGGTCCAACCTGATCGGCCAGATGGGTTTGAAATATCATTTTCGACCTCTTCAAAGTCACCATCGATTACATTTGGATCATAAGGTTGTTGAGGCTTTGAACCACCAGGACCCCTGTTGCCCGACCCCATACTGAAGGACTGAACTTTCACCTTTTGGCGCAGGGCATGAAATACACGTGATCGGATCATCGGCACACAAAGGGCAAATCCCAATCCATCCGTGAAAAAACCGGGCGTCAACAATAATGCACCCGCAAACAGGATCATAGCACCGTGGGCCAATGGTTCTGTGGGATCATGAAGCTGCGAAAACGACGATTGTAATTTGCCAATGGCTATCAACCCTTGGGTGCGCACTAAATACGTCCCCAGAACGGCGGTCAAAATAACAATTAACAACGTCAGCCAAAGCCCAATCATCCCACCGATTTGGATGAACAAAGCGATTTCAATCAGCGGTACGGCCAAAAAGGCAACAAATAGCCACATCTGGATGGGTCCTTTCATTATCCCTGCAGTGGACTTGCAGGGGGTCAGCCCCTACATAAGGTCAACAGTCTGATCTTTCCATGCTTTAGCACTTATCGAGGTAATTATGAATTCCCCACTGATCCAACTATTGGTATTGGCCGGCATCGCCGTTTTCTTAGTCCTGCGCCTTAAAAACGTGTTGGGCACCCGCGAGGGATTTGAAGATGGGCCTAAGCCTATTCAACCCACCGAACGCCGTGGTCGCCCTGATCTTGAGGTGATTGAAGGCGGTCCTGATCTGGATATTTCAGATCACGCCGAAGAGGGCAGCGCACAAGCCGATGCTTTGGCAGGTATGAAACGTCTCGAGCCATCGTTTAACGTAGGTGATTTTATCGGTGGCGCACGCGGTGCGTACGAAATGATCGTGATGGGTTACGAAACCGGCGAGTTAGCAGAAATTCAACCATTTCTGAGCGAAGAAATTTACGAGAGCTTTGTGGACGGCGTCGCTGCGCGCGAGGATCAGGGCCTTACAATTGATGCGAATTTCTTTGGTGTTCGTGAAATGAAACTGATGAATGCGACCTTGGACCCAGACACAAACGAGGCAGAGATTTCAATCCGCTTTGTCGCTGAGCTGACGTCAGCGGTGCGTGATCGTGGTGGTGATATTGTTGAAGGCAGCACTTCCGAAGTGAAAAAACAAAAAGACACATGGGCGTTTGCACGCATCATGGGTTCGGATGATCCAAATTGGCTACTTGTTTCTACAGACGTTTAAGCCAAGCGGTTGCGATTGCCTGTGCGGCGGGGTTTTTTTCTCCACCCGCGCAGGCAGAGGTGACCTATAAGGTTTTGTCATACGACGATCTTGACGGTTGGGCAGAGGATGATCATTCCGCTGCCCTTTCGGTCTTTCAAGACACCTGTCAGGACATGCGTGATTCTGATTGGAAAACACTTTGCGCCTATGCAACACAGCAACCTGATGCGCGGGCTTTCTTTGAGTTGTTGTTTCGCCCTGTTCTTATCGAGGATGGAAATGATGCGCTTTTCACTGGATACTTCGAACCTGAGCTTGATGGATCGCGGGTTCAAACGCCCCGTTACCGTTACCCCGTTTATGCGATGCCGCCTGAAGCTAGGCGTATTCGCCCGTGGTTAACCCGCCGCGATATCTTAAGTACAAATGTGATGGACGGACGTGGTTTGGAAATCGCGTGGGTTGATGATTCAGTTGAATTGTTTTTTCTTCAAATTCAAGGGTCAGGCCGCATCCGTTTGCCAGATGGAAATTACATCCGTGTTGGGTATGCGGGTGCAAACGGTCATTTGTACCGCTCGATTGGGGGCGAACTGGTGCGCCGCAACGTTTACAAACCCCATCAAGTCAGTGCCCAAGTGATTAAAAATTGGGTACGGCGCAATCCAGTTGAGGGGCTTGAACTGTTATTTCACAACAACTCGTATGTGTTTTTTCGTAACGTCGATCAGGTTCCCGCTGATAAGGGACCCCTTGGTGCGATGAACCGTTCAATCACCACGATGCGAAGCGTTGCTGTTGATCCAAAGTTTGTAAAACTTGGCTCACCTGTCTGGCTTGAAAAAGATGGAAAGATGCCGTTGCGTCGATTGATGATGGCACAAGATACAGGTGGTGCGATCAAGGGGGCCCAACGGGCTGACGTGTTTTTTGGAACTGGTGATAAAGCAGAACGTGCGACAGGCCGATTGCGCGATTCTGGGCGTATGATGGTATTGATGCCGATCCAACGCGCTTTCGCAATGCTTCCGGAGGACGCTTAAGTGGGTCGAAAATTACGGCCCGAAGAGGTTGCGCTGTGGCGCCTAGTTGCAGACAGAACCGAACGATTAGATCACGGTCATAAGCCAAAAGACTTTGGCGCGATGTTGAACCACGAACCGCAAAAATTAGGTGCCCCTAAACGCCGTAAACTGATCGAGGCGCTGACTGCCCCTGCAACGAATACAGCAGCCATACCGACAGGTATAAAGCGAAAACCAACAACCCATATTACCCGTGTTTTGTCGGTATCGGATCAGGTTAAGGCAGCTCCTGTACGAATGGATCGCAAGTCTTTTGATCAGATGAAGCGCGGCAAGTTAAAGCCTGAAGGGCGCATCGATTTGCACGGTCATACGGTCGATCGTGCCCATCCAATGTTGTCGCGATTTATCTTGTCAGCTTACGCCGATGGCAAACGTTTGGTTCTGGTGATTACTGGCAAAGGGAAAGAACGCGATGACGGTGGGCCGATCCCAGTGCGGTTTGGCGTGTTACGTCATCAGGTGCCGCAATGGTTGGCGCTTACTCCGTTGTCCTCGGCCGTTTTGCAGATCACCCAAGCCCATGATCGCCACGGGGGTGGCGGGGCGTATTACGTTTACTTACGCAAAAATCGCTAATCTTTAAGACTTGGTGCATATCTGCGAACACCAAGCCAAAGTACTAAGGTTGCCAAAGCGAAATAGGCGGCGATCCAATAGAATTGAATTTCTAACCCAACATTATAATCAATCAAAAGGCCCGTAATGCCGGGACCAATTGCTGAGCCAAGAACCATGACAGCAGCAGCAAGTGCTTTGACGGAACCGATATATTTTGTTCCATAAAACTCGGCCCAAAAAGCGCTTGGCAAAGTGGCTGACGCGCCAGCGGTCAGGCCCAACATCACGAATCCAATCACGATACCGTAAAGATTTTCCGCCAACCCAAAAACAATAAAGGCGGCAATCATGGGCACTTGGAAAAATGGAATCAATCTTGGGGTTCCAACTTTGTCCAAACCCCAACCAGACAAAAGCATCGCACCAACAGAGACTGCTGTATACAGTGGAAACTGCGCAACCAGTGTAACGTGGCTGATGTCTTTTAATCCCGCAAAATGGACCTGATGGAAAAAGAATGCAGTGTTGAAGGCGGATGGCCCTAAAATTGAGGGCACCATACACCAGAACAAGGGATGACGGATTGCATCAATGCGAGTCCAGAACCGTGCATCCATTCCAAACGAGGGGTTCTCATTTGCCATCGATTGGGGCGTACGTTCTTGCCTAAGCAACCGAATTAGCAATGGCACACCTGCAAGGCTGATAAACGCGGCAAAGATCCACAAAATGCGCCAGTCCATGACGCCAAGCAGCATAACAAAAATGATTGGTAACACGGCTTGGCCAACCGAAAACCCAAGTGCTGAAATGGATAAGGCACGCCCGCGGGCGGCGACAAACCATCGAGCCATTGCGACCAAAGCAATGTGTGTGGTCATTCCTTGGCCTGACAAGCGCAGGGCGAATATTACAATTGGTAAGAACCACGCATAGGGGTTGAAGGCCATTAGCAAACAAGCGAAGGCGAGTAATAATAATACGGCTGGTCCCAAGGTTCGAACACGGAACTTGTCCGTTAGTCCACCAGCCCAAATCATGACAACTGCGGATGTCGTGGTACCAAGGGCGTAAATGCCGCCCCATGATCCGTGGCTTAGCGAAAACTCGGTCTGAATTTCTGCGGCAAAGATGGAAATAAAGAAGGTCTGCCCAAATGACGACAGCAGCGTCAGGAGTGCGCCAGCCATTAACCAGGGTGCATTCTTAACTAGGAATGAATTTTTCATATTCTAACGACCACCACTAGGGACCACGACAAGTTCAGTCGCATTTCGTAATATGCGCCGACGCCCAGGAAGCCCAATAGCGGAACTTGTATTTCCAGCGACGAAACTCTCGTCCAAACGGGCGGCTGATTTTAGAAGGGCAAGCAAAGAGGCTGAGTTGCCGGCTATAAAATGGTTCCCATTTACTCCATCCGTAAATGCGGACACATCGACAAAATCGATTGGCAAATCAGCAAATTTTGAAACGTCTTTTAGGCTGCCCAAACGCTCTTTTTCCCATCTTAATCCTGCGGAAAGTTGTAAGAATCTGTCGGACTGAGACGAAAAGATAACAAAGGGCTCTGGCAGCTTTTTGAATACGCTTGTTTGGGATCGAAAGACATCGGCATTCACATCTGGGGAAAACAGGATCACGCCTGAAAGGTTCTGCGAGGTCCAGCCGGGTTTTGACAGTTCGATCTGGCGCATGGATTCCATCAAAAGGTGGCTGCCCATAGAATGTGCAACAACAACGATACGGTTAGCGCCGCTGCTATGAACGGCCTCCAACAGTTTTTGTAGACCGTCGCGGGCAAATAGGGCGCTGTCACTGTCGTACTCGTACCCCAGTGGATGACCACGGCTGGGCCAAGCATAGGTAACCGCCGCGCCGGACAGGTTTAAATCTTCAGACAGTTGCGCGATCCGAAAAGCTGCATCCGCGAAACTGTTGTTATAGCCGTGAACAAATACGGTGACTTCGCGTTTTACAGAAGCGGTGCGTAAAAACAGTTGGCGTAATCGCTGTTGAAAAGATGCAAGGGATCCAAAATCTTCGCGTGCCGCAATCACGAAATCTTTTTGAGGATTGGGTTTATCTTGCCCGTCCGAAATTGTGCCAGCGTCCCGGTTGGGTGGAATGGATATATCCAACTCAAGCAGTTGAAGGTGGGGGGAGCGGCGAATACCAAATGTACCGTCAATTTCTTCAACCCGCGTCGTGCCGACGAAAACTGTTCGGTTGGTCCCGATTGACAAAGCGCTGGGTAGGATGGGGGCTGCAGTCCTGTTAGAACATGCCACAAGGCTGAAAGTCATAAAGATGAGCAGCCAACGCATGATTAAGCCTTTGAGTTTGTGATTACCAAAGGCTTATCCCAGCATTTTGGTGCTGACCAGTGGCGCGGCTAAAGCACGTAGCGGCTAAGGTCCGTGGATTTGGCCAAGGTCCCAAGGTTTTTGTCCACAAATGCCGCATCGACAACAACCTGTTCACCACCGCGATCAGGAGCACCAAATGATAACTCTTCGAACACCCGTTCCATCACCGTATAAAGACGACGGGCCCCGATGTTTTCAACGCTATGGTTCACATCGGCTGCAATTTTTGCAAGGGCTGCGATGCCGTCTTCCTCAAACGTCACTGTGACCTGTTCGGTGCCCATCAATGCGGAATATTGCAAGGTTAGCGCATTTTCGGTTTCGGTCAAAATGCGGACAAAATCATTTTCAGTCAAAGGCTGCAATTCGACGCGAATTGGCAAACGACCCTGCAGTTCGGGCAACAGATCAGACGGTTTGGCGATGTGGAACGCACCAGACGCGATGAACAAGATGTGGTCAGTTTTAACTATACCATGTTTTGTCGTGACGGTTGTGCCTTCAATCAAAGGCAGCAAATCACGCTGCACGCCTTCGCGACTTACATCACCACCACGCGCGTCAGAACGTGCGCAAACCTTGTCGATCTCGTCCAGAAATACGATGCCGTTTTGCTCGACCGCTTCTAATGCGGCGCGGGTGACGGTTTCATCATCCAGTAATTTGTCGGCCTCTTCGCCAATCAGGACTTCGTAGCATTCCGAGACCTTAAGTTTACGACGTGTGGTACGCGCACCCATCGCTTTGCCAAAGATATCCCCAAGGTTCATCATACCCATTCCACCACCTGGTTGGCCCGGAATGTCCATCTGTGGAAATGGACTGGAGGTGTCAGCAACTTCCAATTCGATGAAAGTGTCATCCATTTCACCCGACTTTAGTTTCTTACGAAACATTTCGCGTGTACCTTCACGGGCATCTGTGCCTGCAATGGCGTCAATCACACGGTCTTCAGCCGCTTGGTGTGCATTGGCTTTCACATCATCGCGCATCATTTCACGTGTCATGGCGATGGCATTGTCCATGAGGTCACGGATGATCTGTTCAACATCGCGACCAACATAACCAACTTCTGTAAATTTTGTTGCCTCGACTTTCAGAAATGGGGCTTTTGCCAGCTTTGCCAGACGGCGACTAATTTCGGTTTTTCCAACGCCTGTCGGCCCGATCATTAGGATATTTTTTGGATACACTTCATCACGTAAATCATCCGACAATTGTTTGCGGCGCCAGCGGTTGCGCAGCGCAACGGCGACTGCGCGCTTGGCGTCGTTCTGACCGATGATAAAACGATCAAGTTCTGAAACAATTTCTCTGGGTGTAAGATCGGTCAAAGTTGCATCCTGCATTTTAGAGTTGGTAATTTATGTAAGCGCTAGGCGGAAGAACGCAACCATGAACATGAAACCGATCTGTGCAATCACGTATTGGTGAGGAGTCTCGCGCCAAATGTTGCGATCTATATGATGTTGTCAACGCAAACGAATTTCTGGAGAACCTACATGAATCGTCGTTTTTTCTTAATCTTTCGGTTGCTGCAGGCGCGGCCGTAATATCAACACCGGCGTTCGCAGGTGGCCATGGACGCCTTGCAACCTTCACTGGGGCTAGTAATCACGTCACCACAGGCCGTGTTGAAATCGCCAAAAAGAATGGCGAGTATGTCGTCAACTTGCTCGATGACTTCACGTTTGATGGCGCGCCTGATCCAAAAATCGCATTCGGCAACAACGGATACGATAAATCGACACTGATGGGAAAATTGCAAAGAAACACTGGCGCGTCGTCCTACACCGTCCCAGCTGGCATTATCCCAGATGATTATAACGAGGTCTGGATATGGTGCGAAAAATACAATGTGCCTTTGGGCGTCGCCAAATTCTGATCAGGAAGCCTTCTTAATCGTCTCAACAGTCAGTTTGCCGTTGGTATAAACACAAATATCAGCGGCGATTGCCATTGCATCACGCGCGATTTGTTCGGCGTTGCGATCACTTTCCATTAGTCCACGGGCCGCCGCCAAAGCAAAGTTACCGCCCGACCCAATGGCCGCAACATTGTGTTCAGGTTCCAAAACATCGCCGGCGCCTGTGATGATCAGTAATTCAGTGCCGTCTGTCACAATCAACATCGCCTCTAGCTTTTGAAGATACTTGTCTGTGCGCCAATCTTTGGCCAGCTCAACGGATGCCCGTGCCAATTGGCCGGGGGTTGCTTCCAATTTAGCCTCTAACCGCTCAAGCAACGTAAATGCATCAGCGGTTGATCCGGCAAATCCGCACACCACATCAAACCCACCTGGGGACAAGCGGCGTACTTTGCGCGCGGTTCCTTTTATGACGGTTTGGCCCAACGACACTTGACCGTCGCCAGCGATCACGATTTCATCGCCTTTTTTGACGCCTATGATCGTTGTGCCGTGCCAGCCGGGGAATTCTTCGCGCGCCATGTGTCTCTCCTTGAACGTCTCAAGTGATAATATGGCGTTGCGGACCCAAAGTCACAAGAGCAAGAGACTTGTCGCGATCTTATCAAGCGCATAGCCTCTGCTTATGGAGCAGGAAGAAACAGTTCAGTTTTTTATGGAGAAAGGACTGTGCGAAAGTGCACGGTCTGGCCAGCATAATTTCATCAATAAAGTTGCCAGAATTTTGGAAGACTCCGCATTTAGGGTCGAATTTTGCGATATTCGGAGCCAAAATAACGCTGACAGCACTGCCCGTACATTAACCCACATGAAAGCTTCGCTCTCTCAAAAGGGTCTGATGTTCAGGCGCGTATATCACTATCCGTTCTGGCAAATTGATCGCTCTGATAAGCGTTGGGAATGGGATGTAGCCAAAGCCACTTTCAATCCAACACAAATCGACGAAAAAGAAGCCAATCGCTTTTACAATTTCTGGCGTAAACGTATGTTCGAAAATACTATGCCAACAGAAGATGAGGGGTTTATTTACGTACCTCTACAGGGGAAGCTGTTGGATCATCGCTCGTTCCAATCTTGCTCTCCTATTCAGATGATCGACCGCACCCTCGCAACATTCCCTGATCGTAAAGTTATAACAACCCTGCATCCAAAAGAGACCTATTCGAGGCAAGAACTCGACGCTGTTGAACGACTTGAGCATACCTACCCAAACCTTGAACTTCGAATGGGTCAGATGGATGCTTTGTTGGATCGTTGTGCATTTGTGGTGACGCAAAATTCCAGTGCGGCGTTCAACGGCTATTTTTTTGGCAAGCCCGCGGTTCTGTTTGGAAAAATTGATTTCCACCATATTGCGATAGATGGAATGACAGTTGAAGACTTCGATCAAATCGAAGCCCATCAACCTGATTATGCCCGATATATTTACTGGTTCTGGCAAGAACAGTCGATCAACGCGGGCCACCCGATGGCAGAACGGAAAATCAAAAACCGTTTCAAAAAATATGGGTGGATCAAATGAAAAGGCACCCACGAGTGGATGCCTTTACTTTGCAGATAGGTCGCTGGCTTAGATTGAATCTTCGATCCAGCTTTTCAACGCAGCTTTGGGTTTTGCACCCGCCATGTTAGCAACAACTTGGCCACCTTTGATGATGAACAACGCAGGTATGCCACGAACGCCCATTTGCGCTGGTGAGTTCGGGTTGTCATCAACGTTCACTTTGACAATTTTTACTTTGCCAGCCAGCTCGTCAGACAATTCTTCGAGTGATGGGCCGATTTGCTTACAGGGGCCACACCATTCTGCCCAGAAATCCACTAAAACGGGGATGTCGGAATTTGTAACTTCGGCTTCGAACTGTGCGTCCGATACTGCAACTGTTGCCATTTGGCTTCTCCTGGGGGTCTGAATTCTAGGGGTTGAACCTATGTATCAAAAGCTCAAAGGTCAAGATATGTTGAGCCCTCAAGCGCATCTGTCACAAGATCGTGTGGTAACATCATTAGACTTTTGGTGTTGGTCCACAAAATACATGTTTCAATGTAATGGGTTGGGTAGATCGCCTTTAGGGCGCTGGCATAAGCCCCCATTTGGCGAAGTAGACCAATAGGGCAATCAGCTGCAGACGATGGGATGACACGGTTGGTTTTGAAATCAATTGCTGTCACTTTTGTGTCTGTAACCATCAACCGGTCAATTGTGCCATGAAGGCGTTGCGTACCGAGCGGCGCGGTGATCGAAACTTCTGCCAAGGTGTCGCCGGCAAAAATATGCACCAACTTAGGCGCACTTAATACAGCTTGGGCCTCGGCCTTTGCTTCATCGCAAAGTCGATCCGATAACCCGAAACTTTGCGGTGCCGTTTTAGTAGGATGCTCAAGATACCAATGGACCAAACTGCCGTAGGATAGTGCTGTGTCCTCATCCATCCCAAGATCACCAGCAAGGGCCTTTGCTCCACCTAAGTCTGACGGCGAAAGAGTCTTTATTGGATCAATATGATTAGCGGGTTTCTGAGCATAGAACGTCTCTAACATAGGTGATTCTAAGATAAGTGGCGCTTTTTGTTCTAGTAATGGTGCATCCCAATCCCCATGTTCAACGCGCAAGATCGGCCCAATTTCTGGCATCGACACTGCGACAGCATTTGAATGTTCCATTGCGCCTTGGACGGTGTGATACCAGGATGGTTCTGACTTACCCAATTCCCCGGCAGCAGCAATGATTAGCCATTTTTCCGCACGGCTTAGTGCCACATATAATAGGCGCAGTTGCTCATTTCTTTGGGCGTCTTTCATGTTTTCTAGCGCATCACGCATGATTTTTGGGGCCTCAGCTTCGCGCGCTTTCCAAACAGGTATATCGCCCATTTTGATGATTTCGCTTTTGACTTGGATGTCGCGCCGTCCGGTATCTGGCAAAATAACGATGGGCGCTTCCAATCCCTTTGACCCATGCACCGTCATCACCCGAATTTGGTCTGACGCACTGTCGATCTGGCGCTTGATGTTCAAATCGTCAGCCTTCATCCATACGATAAACCCTGTCAGACTTGGCACGGCAGTGCGTTCATAAGCCAGTGCTTGAGAGAGCAGTGCGTTAATGCCGTCTTCTGCCTCGGATCCAAGGCGCCCCAATAACTTGCGCCGACCATCATGGCGGGTCAAAATGCGTTCAATCAGATCATAAGGACGTAAAAAGTCTGCGTTGTTACGAAGATCACGTAAAACAGGCACTGTTTCGGGGAATACATCTGAACGATCACGCAGGTTTTGCCAAAGATGTTCTTGGGTACGGTGATGTGCAACGTCGAAAAGCTGTTGTTCAGTCCAGCCAAATAGCGGCGATTTTAGAACCGTTGCCAGCGATAGACTGTCCTCTGGTGTCGCTAAAAACGAAAGTAATGCGCCAAGATCACGAACTGCCAATTCCGCGCCTACCTTTAAACGGTCAGCGCCAGCAATCGGCAGGGCTTGTTCCTTACAAGCGCGGATAATTTCGCGGAACAACGCTGATCTACGTTGGACGAGGATCAAGAAATCACCCGCCCTAATTGGGCGTTTTATGATCGTCCCGTTTGGCCCATCATCTGGAATCGTTTGTTTGTCTTTGATCAGGGTGGCGATGGCGGATGCTATTTGGTCTGCCAACACTACAGTGTGATGTTTAGAACTGCGTCGATCAACTGGGTCGTACCAATCACGGTCGTCATCATCGGCCAATTTTTCTACAACGGGCCACAAATCAACGCGCCCGGGCAGGTCAGATTTGAACGCGATGTGTTTTGAATCCTGCACAAACCCCGCCTGTGTGCGGTTGTCGAAGGTCTGATCCACCATACGCAAAATGGCGGCGGAAGACCGAAACGAGAAATCCAATGTTGTTTCTTGAAAAGGTGCACCACTGGCTGTGAATTTATCCTTAAACTCCGCCTGCATCCTGTCGAATTCACGTGGATCAGCACCTTGGAACGAATAGATCGATTGCTTCTTATCGCCAACCACAAACAGCGTGCGTTCAACTCCCTCACGCGCGCCTTGGCCGCTTGAAAACTCTTCCGCCAGTTTGCGGATAACGTCCCATTGGTTGGGGCTGGTGTCTTGCGCCTCGTCCACAAGGATGTGGTCAATGCCGCCGTCGATACGGAACAAAACCCATGCTGCCACTTTTTCGTCATTTAAAAGGTTGCGGGCTTTTAGGATCAAGTCGTCAAAGTCTAACCAGCCGCGCACCAGCTTTGCATGTTCATATTTCGATACAAATACACTGGCGAAGTCATGCAAAACGGACGTACGTCGCGCGGATTGCAACGCCAATCGTTTTTCGCGCGTGTCCTCAATCCGAAGCATGAGCGCGTCAATTTGAGGCATTAAAGCTTCGATATTAGCTTGCGTCGCTTTGGTTGGAAACAATCCTAACTTGGCCGAAAACGGGTCGTTCGCTGTCGCACCCGTTAGAAATACACCTTCTAAGGCAGGCAATGATTTAACCGAAAGAACGTCAACTTGCTTTAGCTTGTCACCCGCTTTGGCGTCATTTCCACCTTTGGCCAATAAAACGGGAATAAGCTGATCTATCAATTGCCGTTCACCGCCCTGAAAGGCATAGGCCTCAATCGCGGCCTCGTCCAAATCTTGCGCTTGTCCAAAAAGCGCCAGACAGTTGTCCCAAGTCATTGGGTTCGCGAATGAATCACGATGCCCGACAATTTCTTGGGTCAGTCGTAAAAAATCCTCGCCTGAATATTGACCTGCGAGGGCAGACACCAATCCGACCTGAGGGCCGTCCGCCATTACATCAACAATTTCAGCGCGTAACAGATCGGCTGCGCGTTCCTCGATTTCGGTGAATTGGGGGCTAACGTCTGCTTCCAGCGGAAAACGTCGCAGTAAAGAGGCGCAAAAAGAGTGGATGGTTTGGATTTTTAATCCACCCGGTGTCTCGATAGCACGCGCAAACAACGTACGCGCATCGCGCAATTGCTCGCCATCGGGATTGTGACGCACACCCAATTCGGTCAACGCACTGCGCAAGTCTGCATCCGGTAACATCGCCCAATCCCCAAGACGGCGAAACAGTCGATTTTGCATCTCGGACGCGGCGGCTTTGGTGTAGGTTAGGCACAAGATGTGTTGCGGTTGCACACCGTCCAGCAGCAGGCGGGCCACGCGATCCGTCAGAACCCGCGTTTTGCCTGAACCTGCATTGGCGGCAAGCCATGTCGAAGTAGTAGGATTAGCGGCTGCCAACTGGCGGCGGGTGGCTTCATTCGGTGCAATCATTTCAAGTCCTCAGGCACGGGAATGTCAGTGCCGTCCCATTCGCCAAACCGCGCAAGATGGTCGTAATCGCCACGCTCGCGTTCACTTTGAATGGTGCGCTGCGAGGTAAAGCCTTGTTCATCGGATAAATAGGCGCGGATCAGCTGGCTAAGCTCGTCCAAAACCTTGGCGGGTGGTTCCTTTTGCAAGGGCGCGCGGACTTCGACAGGATTGCTGCCCAACCCAATGAATACGGCCTCATCTACTGAATTGATACCGACGTGATTAAAGCTACCTACTTCCATCATAGCGGCCTCGATGAGCAGTTGCTTGTCGAACTTGGCCTGTTGTTTTTCAGAAGGTGGTGCACCCGTCTTGTAGTCGAAGATGGCAACGTTGTTCGGGCCAGTTTTGTCAATCCGGTCTGCATATCCAGTGAGTGTAAAGCCAAGTTGGGGCAACTTCATTACACCCTTCGCTTGTTTTTCAAACGCGATTGGGGTGCTGCGGGTTTGGCGTTCTACTTCTTTGGAAATGAACCAATCGGCGACACGTGAGAGTTTCGCCAACCATAGCGCACGCGTCGCAGGCCATGGAACATCACGTTCTAAAATGTCGCGGGCCACTGTCATCAAGTGGGCGGAATTCAACAATGATGGATTGGCTATGATGTCTTTGACAAACACCTCCATAACCGAGTGGATCAAAGTGCCTCGCATCGGCGCATCGGGAGATTGGACGATCGGGTTAAGGGCACGTAATTTTAGAGTGTGCTTCGCATAAACAGCATATGGATCACGGATCAGACGTTTGATTTCCGTCACCGAAAGCGCGTGTGGTCGCGCGGCAAGCGGGGGGCGTGGAGACGGGCGATGGGCGCGGGGAACTGACGTTGGTTTTTCCAAAACCTTGGCTTTAGCCAACCAAATATCACCTCTGGCGATCATAGATTTTAGGACGACGGGACCATCCTGTGACGGCAAGCCGCCCAGTAGGTTTTGCAGACGATTCAGCCAACGTGATGGCACCGTTTCTGCATCGTCAGAACGCACAGATCGAGTGATCCAAACTTCGGAGGCGGCAATCGCTTGTTGGAAATCATGTGCGGAAAGACCAATACGACGTTCTGGCAAAAGAAGGCCAGCTTGGTTTCGTAACGCGCGGTTTAACCAGGGATCAGGTTTGGGGGCTTCGGGCCATTTACCTTCGTTTAGCCCACCCAAAATTACCAAATCAGCGCCCTGAACACGGGCTTCAAGCGTTCCCCAAATCATGATGTTTGGATGGGGTGCATCGCGGTCACGAACTTCTTCGCCGGAAAGCAATGCACCCATCAGATCAACGTAATCTGCTGCGGACATCTCACCGCCATATTCTGCGTGATCAGCCAAGTTTTGGATCACGGCACGTGCTTTTTGTCCCGCAGATTTCAACCAAAGTTCACCAGTCCCATCACCATATGGGCCAGACGCAATCGCTTCAGCAACTTGGAGATGCAGCGCGGTCCAATCGGCCAAAGTGCGATTGCCAGTGTGGTGATGACCACAAAACGTTCGCCCAACCCAATCTGCCCAATCTGTTAGGGCGGTTTGGGGATCAAGTTTGGCGGCGGCTTTAAGTGCGATTTTGGACAACCCATCAGCAGTTGGGTACGGCAATCCATCCCGTCGAATACGTAATTCCAATCGTTGAGTGTTGAGTTGGTGTAGCCCGCGTTCATGTCCACTGTGCGTCATCGGATGTTTCAACAATGTGAGCAATGACTCAGTATCTAATAGACGCGAAAACAGACCTCCAACATGGCGCAAGAACCGTCCTGGCGGTGATAGGTGCAAAGGTGCGCCAGCACTGTCGTCAGGCAGGATATCCCAGCGATCCAATGCTGCAGAGACTTGGCGGGTCAACATTCGATCAGGCGTAATCAAAGCTGCGGTTCCGCCACTTTCAGCCGCTTGGCGCAGTCGCATTGCGATCGCAAGTGCCTCATCCCGTGGTGTTTCTGCCTGCAGTAAAGTAACGCCTTCAAGCCCTTCGCTTAGGCCCGTTAAATGTGGACCTTCGGAAAGCCATGCATCGGTGACAGGTGCGGGGCGCAGGGCAAGTGACACCAATTTGTTGCGGGCAGGGGCGGCGGGTGTGTCATCTCCCCATTGCGTTACATCGGTTGGGGATTTGTCCAAGGACTGCAAAAGCTTGTGAAACCGAAACTGCGGATGATCCTCGGACAGCATGGCATCTGACAGGCTGCTCCAAATTGGGGCGGGCATGTCGAAGTCGAAGCCTGGCAAAATCACAGCGCCTTGGGGCAGTTTTGCAATGGCCTGCATCAGCAATAACGTAGTGCCGCGTGATCCCGTTGAACCCGCCAAAATGATGGGGTTTTGTGGTGGTGTTTCCTCCCAATGTTCCATCAACTTATGAACGATAATGCGCTGGCGTGCCTCCGTATCGGGCGAATCTTGGGATGAATCGATATAGGATTGGGCGATATTGATGAATGTCTTTGCCCGTTCCCAATGCCCCGATTGATCGGTGACATCTAGGTTGGCAATAACATCGGCGGATACGCCTTCGCCCTGCATCTCATCCATTAATATCGCAAGGCTATCTGCAAGATCATAAAGCGATGCCCGCGCCGCAAAGCTTTGCTCTTTTTCAAGAAGGTTGGCGACAAGTTGGACCAATTCAAGCCGTCGTCTGAGCGCGGAATTGGATTTGGGAACATCACTGCTGGGATGGAGATCTTCGATTTCGGATAGCAGCCGAACACGGGGCATCAAAAGCGCAGGACCTGCGTCAAACAAGTCCCGCATACGGCGCGCCATACGGCGGGTGTTCACGATAATCTCGACCTGCGCCATCTCATGTGGCGGCAGGTGTGACATCCGTTTTGTTAATTCAGAAACAAGGGCTTTTGGAAAATCGACGCCGTTTGGAATACCAAAAATATGAGGTGATTTCTGTGGATCAAACATTCAGCATATCCTCTGCCATTTTAATCCCGTCGGGATGGCCCACGTCACACCAATTTCCAGTGTAGTTCAGGCCAAACAAACGCTTCTCTTGCAACATCTGATTCCAAATGATGTTCAGCGAAAATGCGGTTTCCTTCACTAAGGCCAATCGGTCAGTTTTGATGATTTGCACGCCACCGTAAACAGACCCTGAACCGCGCGACAGACGCCCCTCGGAATCGATGGCAAAGTCCCCAGTACCAGAATACCCAACGGTTTGAGGA
This sequence comes from uncultured Paracoccaceae bacterium, assembly GCA_905182355.1. Lineage (GTDB taxonomy): Bacteria > Pseudomonadota > Alphaproteobacteria > Rhodobacterales > Rhodobacteraceae > Ascidiaceihabitans. The sequence goes on from CAJJBH010000053.1 coordinate 24,658, forward strand.
ATAGGAACACAGATCAAAATCGCGTCCATGTGATCGGGTTTCCAGGCATCAAGGGCTAGCTGTATGGGGTTGGGACCTTGCCATATCGCGTCGGTATTCATTGTGACCACGGGAGCTTCACCAAATATCGGCAAAGCGTTGCGCAGGCCACCACCTGTCTCCAATATGTCAGGTGTTTCGATGATGGTCTGTACCTCGGACCCGGCAAGGTGATCGACCAACGTATGTGGAAGGTAGTGCAGATTTGCGAGGATGATTTCAGGTTTAACCGCGCGCGCAATTTCCAATGAATGATCAATCAACGCCTTACCAGAAACCCGCACCAATGGCTTGGGCTGGTTTGCGGTCAAATGCTTCATTCGCGTACCGAAACCGGCCGCAAAAAGCATTATGGATGTGGGATGGTCGCGCATTTTTCTTTTAATCCGGTTAGTATGTTTTCATCAGGGTATGGCAGGTCATCCGATACCATTTCTGCAATTGAAGAAAGAGCTGGGTGTGCCAGATTTGTCTCGATATGTGCCCAAACACGTGGGATGAAATCGACATAATGTGCCTTACCATCCCGCATACACAGTCGCGCAAAAACACCCAGAATTCGCATGTTTCGTTGGAGGCCCAGTAGCGCATATGCGGTATCAAAATCAGCCACATTTAATTTGTTTTGGGCAATATAGCGGGCCTTCATGGCCGTTTTAACGTCAGGCGAAACATCGCGCCGCGCGTCTTGTAATATTGACACCAAATCATATGCAGGATGCCCTGACATGGCGTCTTGAAAATCCAGCAATCCAACTTTTTCAACACCATCACGTTGCGGCATCCACAGCAGGTTTTCTGCGTGATAATCGCGTTGGATTAGAACCTGTGGGGCATCGGCGAGAGGTGCCAAAAGTGCACGGAACTTCACCATAAAAGCTTTGGCTTTCGCGGCATTTTTTTGCCCCGTCGCCCTCCCAATATACCAGTCATAGGGAAGAGCGGCCAGTACAGTCATTGCATCGGTGTCGTAGGGTATTAGGGGTGGGCAGGGCGCCTTATGAAGATGGGTCAGAACATCAACTGCAGCTTCGTAAAGTTTAGTTTCCAAATCAGGCGTATGTTCAAGAACGCAGGCGAACAAATCGTCGCCAAGGTCTTCGAGGATCAGAAAACCCCGCGCCTCGTCTTTAGCAAAAACATCCGGTGCATTCAGGCCAATGCTTGTCAGGTGTTGTGCGATGTGAACAAAGGGCCGAATATCTTCACCTTTGTCAGGCGGCGCATCCATAAATATCGCTGTAGAGCCGTCTGACTTTGTCAGGCGGTCATATCGCCGATTTGAGGCGTCACCAGCAACAGTCACACGTTGCGCATCACGCCATTCAGTCGCATTAAGAAAGTCAATTATGGCAATTTGGCGATCAATCATGTTGCCATCCTTTGGTTTTGGCCGTCCATTTGGGGTGGCTCCACCGCGCTGTTAGGCACCGTTCGTCCAGCGCACTTAAGGGATTAATATCAATAGATAACGCGTCTGTTGGAGTATAACTGCCCAATCGATCAGGCCATTCGATCAGACAAACTGCTTCTGTCATCGCGTCAGATAGGCCCAATTCTTCAATCTCTTGTTCTGTACTTAGACGGTATAGATCTGCGTGCCAGACCTCCCCAATCTGTGTTTCATAAGTCTGAACAAGGGTGAAGGTTGGGGAAGGAACGTCTTCGTCTGTAATCAACAACGATTTGATAAAAGAGCGCGCAAAATGTGTTTTACCTGCGCCGACAGGTCCACCTAATAAAATTGTATCACCAGATTGGATATTCATGGACAAAACACGTGCAAGTTTTGCGGTCCCGTCAGCATTTTTTAGATCAAATTTTAAGGTGTTTGTTGCCATGAGTCTATGGTGGCGCGGGTAGGACTAAGCTGCAAGCACAATAGGACCTAATCTTGGAGAAGAAGTTGTTTTTCAAGTATTGATTGA
>CAJJBH010000054.1 GCA_905182355.1 uncultured Paracoccaceae bacterium
CCACCGTATTTGGCTTTGAACTTGTAGAACGACGCGGGACTGAGGCCATGCCTGCGGCACACCTCAGCAGTTGGCATCCCAGCTTCTTGTTCTTTGATCATCACGATAATCTGGGCTTCGGTAAAACGACTCTTTCGCATTTGTTTGCCCTTTCAAAGGTTGAGCAAACTCTACATTAAAGTGAGGGACCTTTAGGGGGGCAGGTCAACAGGCGTAGTTACCCACTGCTAACTGGGTGCGCGACGAATTTAGAAGGTAGTGTGTCACCATTACTTCATAAAATCAATGATTTAGTAGTAATGGTGGGCGACCCTGGAATCGAACCAGGCGTGCGTCTCCGCGAGGGAGTTACAGTCCCCTGCCACACCTTGCGGCCTGTCGCCCACTGTCATGCGCATTGCGTCTGACGTTAAGGGTGATTACTAGCGACCCAAAGGCCCGTCAAGGCACAAATTGGCTTGAAACTGGTGGCCACGCAAGAAAGGCGAAAAAGATGCAGAAACCGAAGTGGGTCGTTCAGAAAGAACAAGACAAAAAGAATGAGGCAAATGCGACTGTTTGGCTGTTTGGTTTGCATGCGGTGCGTGATGCATTGATGAACCCCAACCGTGTTCGGTTGCGGCTGATTGTGACCTTAAATGCACAAAATAAGTTAGAAGAGGCGATTGCTGCTTCGGGAATGGAACCTGAAGTGGTTGAGCCACGCAAATTCTCTGCGCCGCTTGATCCGGGTTCTGTGCATCAAGGTGCTGCCCTTGAAGTGAAGCCACTTGATTGGGGGCGCTTGGACGATGTCGTTATTGGCGATGAATGCCCACGTGTTATCTTGCTTGATCGTGTGACCGATCCACATAATGTCGGTGCGATTCTGCGTTCGGCTGAAGTGTTAGGTGCGTCTGCAGTCATTGGGACACGTCACCATTCAGCGCCTGAAACCGGTGCATTGGCGAAATCGGCCAGTGGTGCGCTTGAACGCCAACCTTATTTGCGGATGCGGAACCTGTCTGATGCCATCGTTTCGCTGCAGGGAATGGGGTACGTGGTTTTGGGCCTTGATGGTGAGGCGGAGCATACGATTGAGTCCGCCGTTGCTGGGAAGACCCACTTGCCGGTGGCATTGGTGTTGGGGGCCGAAGGTCCGGGGCTTCGCGAAAAAACCAAAGAAACTTGCGACATGTTGGTTAAGATCGGCGCAAGCGGAGAATTTGGATCGCTCAACGTATCAAATGCTGCTGCATTGGCCTTATATGCATCTCAGGCCCGTGGGTAAGTAAGGTTTGAACGCCCTGTTTAAGTCCAGTTAAGGATCAAACCTTTGTTGTGTTGTGCCTCAATGCGCTAATTCCCGCCGAAAGGCGGAGCTATTTTGGTGGTTCGGTCACAGAATTGGCATAGGGCCTTTTTTGGAGCCAAAGACACACTACCTATGTTGGACAGGGTTACAGGATTGGAACATCCAGTGGCCGCGACACTGTCCCTCGTTCCACACTTTGCGCGCTCCCTGGCATTTGCCACGGGGCGCCTTTTTTTTGCTGCTGCGCTGTTGTAGAGAAAAAGGTATGAACGAATATTCAAATGATTTCCTCAAGTCGATCTTGAACAAAGTGAAAACTGTCGCTGTGGTCGGCATTTCCAGCAACCCTGTGCGACCTAGCTATTTTGTTGCACGGTATTTGAGCCTGAAGGGATACACGGTTATTCCCGTCAATCCAGGGCTGGAGGGACAAGTTTTGTTTGGCGAAAAAGTCAAAGCCAGCTTGTCAGACATTGATGTTCCTGTGGATATGGTCGATATTTTTCGCCGGTCCGACGCAGCACCAGCGATCGTGGATGAAGCGTTGGCGGCGTTTCCAAGTCTAAAGGTAATTTGGATGCAGATCGGTGTCGAACATGCGGAAGCTGCGCAAAAAGCCCAAGCGCGTGGTGTGGACGTTGTTCAGAATAAGTGCCCCAAGATCGAATATCAGCGGTTGTTTGGAGAGTTGCGCTTTGGTGGGTTCAACACTGGGATCATCAGCTCGAAATTGTGATAGGTTTTTAGCGGGCCGCTTTTTCAGCAATGCCCGATTTTAACTGCCGTTTCGCCAGTTCTTCAATGACATCGTCCAAGGTCACATCACGCGCGGCCAGCATCACCATCAGGTGATACAGAACATCAGCCGCTTCGGACGTCAGCGCTGCCTTGTCCCCTTTAACTGCTTCAATAATGGCTTCAATGGCTTCTTCGCCAAACTTTTCAGCGCATTTTTCTGGACCTTTGGCCAGCAATTGCGCGGTCCAGCTAGAGGATGGATCAGCCGACTTACGGGATTGGATCGTATCGAAAAGATCGTTGAGCGTCATGTGAGCCTCATAGGGATACCGGCGTCTGCCATGTGTTGTTTGGCTTGCCCAATTGTATATTCGCCAAAGTGGAAGATGGACGCGGCCAACACTGCGGACGCGCCACCTTTGGTCACACCCTCGACCAAGTGGTCCAGGTTCCCAACGCCACCTGATGCGATGACAGGCACGTTCACCGCGTCTGAAATCGCACGTGTGAGGGGCAGGTTGAACCCCTGTTTGGTGCCGTCACGGTCCATTGAAGTGAGCAGGATTTCGCCAGCGCCTTTTGCCACGGCAAGCAATGCAAATTCAACTGCGTCAATCCCTGTGGGTTTACGCCCACCGTGGGTGAATATTTCCCAGCGCCCTGGTGCCACTGTCTTTGCGTCAATTGCGCAGACAATGCACTGACTGCCAAATTGATTAGCGGCGTCTGCCAAAACATCAGGGTTGGCCACGGCTGCAGAATTGAAGCTGACCTTGTCGGCACCAGCAAGCAGCAGATTGCGGACATCAACGCTGGTGCGCACACCACCGCCAACGGTCAACGGAATATAGCATTGCTCCGCAGTGCGGCGCACGACGTCAAACATAGTTCCGCGGTTTTCGACGGTTGCTTGGATATCAAGAAAGCACAATTCATCAGCGCCAGCGGCGTCATAAGCACGGGCAGATTCAACTGGATCGCCTGCGTCGCGTAAGCCCACGAAATTGACACCTTTGACCACACGGCCATCAGCGACATCAAGGCAGGGGATGATACGGGTTTTTAACATGTTATTTCTTTAAAACTCCCAAGAGCTTGCTTACGATTATTACAATTAAGCCGAACATCAAATAGATACCGCGAAAGGTCATACGGGAAATACGAAAAAGTCGCGATTTTACCTGCAAATGTTTGCTTCACGTGACGCAATTGTGTCTTCCACATCTGGTGCTGCAAATCAGCCTAAAATGGCTCCGATGGCACCAAAAATTAGAATTCCGGCTACTGTACCTAAAAAAGAAGCCTAGCAAACCACCAGCAACGCCCATCGTGGTCCCAACTACGCCACAGATGAATCCAAGTGTTGCAGAGAGTATTAATTTAGATTTCCGCACGTGATAACGCCTTCAAGGCAGCGCTTAGATCAATCGCCCCATCATAGAGTGCACGACCGGAGATCGCCCCTGAGATGACACCGGTTGCCTTCAACGCCTTAAGATCCGCCAGTGACGAAACGCCACCCGAGGCAATCACAGGGATCGACACAGCGCGAGCGAGGTCTGCTGTAGCCTCAATGTTCGGGCCACCCATCGCACCGTCGCGCATGATGTCGGTGTAGATGATTGCGGCGACGCCTGCGTCCTCAAACGATTTGGCGAGGTCGGTGACCATCACATCTGTTTCAGTCGCCCAGCCTTTGGTGGCGACGCGGCCATTGCGGGCGTCAATTCCTACAGCCACGTGACCCGGGAAGGCCCGCGCTGCCTCACGCACCAGATCAGGGTTGTCGACAGCAACGGTGCCAAGGATCACGCGGGCCAGGCCCTTGTCTAGCCATGCCTCAATAGTGGCCATGTCGCGGATGCCGCCGCCCAACTGTGTGGGCACTTTGCAGGTTTTCAAGATCGCCTCGACAGGGGCAGCATTCACAGGAACACCTGCAAAAGCCCCATTCAGATCAACAAGATGCAGCCATTCGCACCCTGCGTCTACAAATGCCTTAGCTTGTGCTGCAGGGTCATCGTTGAAGACTGTGGATTGTTCCATATCGCCGTGAACAAGGCGCACAGCTTGGCCGTCTTTTAGATCGATTGCAGGGTAGAGGATCATGCACTTTGGCCCTTTTGTCATCCGTTTGTGCCGTTATGCACGGCCTGTCCGGATTTGCAACGCGACCTAAGGTTAACCTTGCTTTGTCTGGGGGGAATACATCAAGCTACATGCAAAATAGGGAGAATGAGACAATGAAAACATTTATGATGGTTTTGGTGGCGACAGTTTCACTGAGTGCAGACGCGGCACATGCGGCGGATCCCGTCCACGGAATGTGGCAAACCTTGAAAGATGACAACGGGAACTACGGCCACATAGAAGTAACCGAATGTGGCAATTCGATTTGTGGCACTCTTGCCAAAAGCTTTGACAACTCTGGCAATTCGATTACGACAGCCAACGCGGGTCGCAAAATCATCTGGAATATGAAGGCTGATGGCGGTGGCGCTTATAGTGGTGGCAAAGTGTACTCGCCTGATCGTGACAAGACTTACAATTCCAAAATGACATTGAAAGGCAATAGCTTGAACATCAAAGGCTGTGTTCTGGGCATATGCCGTGATGGCGGAACGTGGAAGCGCGTCAACTAAATCAGAAGAACCAACGGAATTTAATCAAAGACGCGGAGCAATCTGCGCCTTTGATCTTTTGGTTAAGTTTTTAAGGTGCCCACTGCAAAAAATTTGACAACATGCGCAGGCCAGTGCCTTGGCTTTTTTCAGGGTGGAATTGCATGCCAATCATAGTATCACGGCCAATCACAGCCGTAACATCATGGCCATAGTCAACGTGGGCTAACCGCTGTGAACTGTCTTCTACCTCGAAATGATAGGAGTGAACAAAGTAGGTGTGATCGCCCGATTTGATACCGTCTAAAACATGGTGAGCGTGGTCGATGACCAAATCGTTCCAACCCATGTGAGGCACCTTCAACGCCTTATTTTCAGGTTTGATCGCAACAACTTCGCCTTTGATCCAATCAAGCCCATGAGTGTCGCGATATTCGCGCCCCATTGTGGCCATCAGTTGCATCCCAACGCATATTCCAAGGAACGGCCGGCCCTTAATCTCAACCGCCTCAACCATAGCGTCGTATAAGCCGCCTGTGCCCGTAAGTGCCTCGTAACACGCAGGAAATGCGCCATCACCGGGCAATACGATACGGTCCGCACGCGCCACGACATCGGCGTCCGAAGTTACAACTACATCCCCCGCATCCACTTCACGTGCCATGCGTTCAAACGCTTTGTGGGCAGAGTGAAGATTGCCGCTTTCGTAATCAACAATGGCTGTGAGCATAGCGTTTACAACGCCCCTTTGGTCGATGGGATGTCGCCCGATTTGCGCGGGTCTACTTCGACGGCTTCGCGCAAAGCACGGGCGACAGATTTGAACGCAGCCTCGGCAATGTGGTGGCTGTTGAAGCCGTGCAATTGGTCAACGTGCAAAGTAATGCCGCCCTGTGTGGCGAAGGCTGTGAAGAATTCACGCACCAATTCGGTGTCGAAAGTGCCAATTTTTTGGGTTGGCATATCCACATTCCAGATCAAATAGGGACGTGCTGACAGATCAAGCGTGCAGCGCACTTGGGCGTCGTCCATTGGCAGCAGGCAGCTGCCGTAACGCACGATACCGCGTTTGTCGCCAAGGGCTTGGGTCAAGGCCTGACCCAGCGCAATACCCGTGTCCTCAACTGTGTGGTGATCGTCAATGTGCAGGTCACCTTTGGCAGAAATTGTCATATCAATAAGGGAGTGGCGGGACAATTGGTCCAGCATGTGATCGAAAAAACCAACACCTGTTTGGTTGTCATAAACCCCAGTGCCATCAAGGTTAATGGTCACCGAAATTTCGGTTTCGGCGGTGGAACGTGTGATCGTTGCTGTGCGCATTTTGGTCTCCGAATATCGGGTCTTGTGACGTTTAAGGGGGCTTATAGGCGGGAAGGGGGCGCAGGCCAAGATGGTGCAACAGGGATTGCGCCACATGTGCTGGATATGTCAGCAAGGGGAAAGCAAACAGGAGCAAACCTCATGAGCACATGCGTCTTTATCCAAATCCGCTGCAAACCCGGAACCACCTATAAGGTGGCTGAAGATATCGCATTTTTGGAAATTCATTCGGAACTGTATTCCACCAGCGGTGACTTTGATTTGATGATGAAACTTTATATTCCTGACACCGAAGACGTTGGCAAATTTATCAACGATAACTTGTTGATGATCGCGGGGATCGAACGATCCCTGACCACTATGACGTATAAGGTGTTCTGATCTTTAAACAAACATGCTCATCTTACGGAGGGTCTGTTTGAAAATGTGGATCGAACAAAAAAGCCAGTCAAAAATGACTGGCTTTTTTGTACCAATTGGAGCTGGCGAAGAGAGTATTTCTCCCTGACCGTCTTGCAAGTTCTTATTATTAAAAAATTTAATTTATGGAGATTGTGATTGTGTGACAAAAAAAGGGTACTGTCACACGGTCATTTCCAGAAAAAAGACCAAAAAAGCCTCCCCGGCGCGAACCGAAGGGCCATTAGAAAGGAAGTCATGGCTTATTCGTTTTAGGTTAAGGTCACGTAGCTGCTTTCTGTCCAGCCGCTATCTTGCCTTCGAAGCTGGAGCATGGTTGCTTTCAGAATGATCCCAATGTCATCATATGAAGCTTGATCATAGACAATACGATCTTGGCTATGCCGCCCTTCCGGCCCTTGGCAGCCGTTCGCTTAGGATAGCTACGCAGCGGAGCAGAGACCCCAAACCGGACATCCATGCGCCGTACAGCACAAACAGATTGAGAAGTTCCAATGAGCCGGCGTGAGACGCTCATAATTTTCTATGCGGACTGCTCAATCTTTAGGTCGTCATTCGAAATCCCTTAAACTCTGCGTGTGCCGTTCGATATTTCACACCTGCAGATTTCAAATCGGACTCGAGTTTTTCGCATTGGCAACCTTGATACCTAGCACCCAAGATGACCTCCTCAAGCCGCGTTTTTTCGTTGAGCGCTGCGAAAAATTTGTCACCTTTTTGGTTGCAGTTTTCCAGCGGCCGAACCAGCCGGTACTCGTCTTCGTAAGGCCACTCTTTATGCTTGGTTCGCAATAACTTGACGACTAAGCCCACCATAGCAGCTTTGGAATGGTCGACGTCTGCCTCAGGCGTTATCCGGCTTTCGACGTAGTCGATCTTGAACAAGAGGTTGTCCAGAACATCAAATCCTATTGCGATGCCTTTATGGGAATCCGTATAGTGCGCCCACATTATTGGATTCTTCCAACTTTTGGAGAAGGAGGTAATTTCATTTTTTTGAGAAACAAGTCTTCGGAATTCACATGCCGATACCCGCATGTCTTGATCACCAAGATCGAGCGAAAAATATTCAAACGGATCGTTTAGCTCATCAATTGGAGAGACCTTCAGGCACCGCTCCATCAACGCTTCGCGGCCCCGCTTAGCAGGATAGAATTTGTAGACGGATACCTTCTAGAGTTGATTTATCCGCCCTGAAACGGGCATCCACGGCCTTTAGCGGTCAATTACCAGCCAATCAACATGCTGCGATGCGGCCCGTAGAAGCAGCCATTTTCTCATGGCGCAGCATTTTTGCCATTAGGTTGACCAAATACTTGTATTCGCGGTTCACTAAGGCATTGAGACAATTCGAATTTTCAAAATGAGGTTCTGCTATGGCCCGAAAATCTGTGCTTTCCGCTGAGAAGCTGCATGACCTCGGCGTTGAAAAACTCGCGCAGATCGTGCTGGCAGAGGCCGAGCAGAATGCCGGGTTTTGGCGGCAGGTCACAGCCGCGCTGGCTGGTCAATCGGGATCTGAGGGCCATTGCCAATTTGATCGACATGCGAATTTCCGGGCTTGAACGCGCGAAGAGCTTTGCTGAGTCGGAAAAGGCGCAAGCCTTTCGGGATGATCTGCGCAGCCTGATCGACACGATTAAGACTGAGTTAGGACCCGTTGCACCCACCTTGGCCATTGACCGGTTGCTGCGTTTTATTGCCACGCATGAACGAGTTTTTGAGCGGGTCGATGACTCGTCTGGTTATGTGCAAGATGTGTATTATCAGGCGATCCGCATCTTGGGTGAGCTTTGCAAAGTCCTGCCTAACCGGACGCCGACCTGATGCCTGAGAGGATCATGGCGCTCCTTGGTGAAAGCATGCATAGCTATCTGTCCGATCTAGCCACCATCGTCGGCCCGTAATTGCCGCACGACATCTTAACCCGTTGGGATGGCAATCTGAAAGAAGCAATCGCCGGCTGGAAGGTCAAAGTGAAGACGCGCAAGTCAGATGGCTGGTTCTACTCCATCACCTCACAATAGACAGAACTGCGACAGACGA
>CAJJBH010000055.1 GCA_905182355.1 uncultured Paracoccaceae bacterium
GTCGCCAAGCATTGGGCTGGCGCATTCTGACAGCGTGCATGTTTGGAACGACGATCGATAAGCGCTGGCCTTTTTGATCAATCTAGACAGAGCTGATTTCGGACCATTTTAGCGTCGGAACTTAATAGCCAGATAAACCAAAAGTATCGATCCGGATGGCACTTGGACGCGTCCAAGCAATGCCAAAACTCAAAACAGCCCAACTGCAAACCAGCAATCCCATTACAATTACCGGCCAAATCAGGAAAGCAATTGATCTAACGGTGTATGCAAGTAACGTGCCACCAATCAATAGGCCAAGCCCCATAAGTCCTACCAAAAATCCGTGCAAAACAAGACACAAAGAATTGATCAGGATCGGATCAGCGCCTGTAAAGTGCGCATGTTGCGCACCATCCGTCAACTTGGATCACGCCAACGGTTCACAATTGGATAGCGACGGTCCAACCAGAACGCCCCCTTCGTCAATCGCGCACCCGGTGCGGATTGGAAGCGCTTGTATTCACTGATATAAATTAAATGCTCCACCTTCTTTACCACATCCCGATCAAAGCCAGCGGCCACGCAATCCGCCACAGAAGCATCATCATCGACCAACATTTCCAGAATGGCGTCCAGCACCGGATAATCTGGCAGGCTATCACTGTCTTTCTGATCATCGCGCAATTCAGCACTAGGCGGTTTGGTGATGATGCGATCTGGGATCACTTCGCCCTCAGGCCCCATCATCCAGTCGCGGTGATTGGTATTGCGCCAGCGGCAGGTTTCAAACACCCGCATTTTGTACAGGTCTTTGATTGGATTATAACCGCCCGCCATATCGCCATAGATCGTGGCGTAACCAACCGCGACCTCGGATTTGTTGCCCGTGGTCAAAACCATCTCGCCGAATTTGTTGCTCATCGCCATCAGCAACAGACCACGCAGGCGGGATTGGATATTTTCTTCTGTCAGGCCTTCATCTAACCCTTCAAACAAAGGTGCCAGCGTATCGGTAATCGCCGCGCGCCCTTGTGCAATCGGCACAAAATCATACCGACAACCCAGCGCCTTGGCACATGCCTTTGCATCCTCAAGGCTTGCTTCGCTGGTGTATTCAGACGGTAACATCACGCAGCGCACATTTTCTGGGCCCAAAGCATCTGCAGCAATCGTCGCAACAATCGCAGAATCAATGCCACCAGACATACCCAGCAGAACCTTCTTGAAACCCGTCTTGCCCATGTAGTCGCGCAAGGACTGCACCATCACGCGGTAATCTTGTTCCCATTCATCGGGTTGCGCTACTTTTTCGCCGTCCTTAACGCGCCAGCCATCAGCGCCCCGTTCCAGATCAACATGTGTGATCGCCGTATCAAACATTGGCATCTGCAACGCCAAAGACCCACCAGGGTTCAACGCAAAGGAGGCACCATCAAACACTTGATCGTCCTGACCACCCACCATATTCAAGTAAATCAATGGCAACCCAGTTTCGACAACGCGTGACACCATATGGTTCAAACGGGTCTCGAACTTGCCCCGATAGTAAGGCGACCCATTCGGGACCAGCAGGAATTCCGCCCCCGTTTCAGCCAAGGTTTCAGCGACATCCTCGTGCCACGCATCTTCGCAAATCGGGCTGCCAATACGGGTGTTCCCAACGCTATAGGGGCCACCCAAAGGCCCCGCATCAAAGATACGCACCTCGTCAAACACTGTTTCATTGGGCAAGTGATGCTTCAGCGCTTTGGAGGCGATCTTGCCATCCCTGCAAATCAGATAAGCATTATACAGCTTACCATCTTCAACCCACGGCCCACCGATGGCCAGCGCAGGGCCATCTGCACATTCTACTGCCAATGCCTCAACCGCTGCCATTGCAGCCTTGTGGAACACAGGTTTCACGACCAAATCTTGGGCATTGTATCCCGTGATGAACATTTCTGGCAGGGCAACCATATCGGCGCCAGCATCGCGCCCCTGCGCCCATGCATCCCGCGCAAGTGCGGCGTTGCCAGCGATATCGCCAACGGTTGGGTTTAACTGGCACAAAGTAATGCGAAACGTATCAGCCATGGGGTGCTCCGGTCATATTTCCATTGCACCTATATGCGGATCAAGACGTCCAGAAAAGCCCATTGCGAGGTGAGCCACCTTATTCTAGGCTGTGGTTGCTTATGCATGTGCGCATGGGCGAAGAATTTATGACAGGTCCGCAATGAAACGCCTTTTTCTCGCTCTCAGTCTCGTCGCCGCACCAATGGGTGCTTTTGCACAAGACGGCCAAGTTCAAACCAAACAATATGACGACGGCGGGATTTACGAGGGCAGCTTTCGCGGTGGCCTGCAGCATGGGGAAGGCACCTACCGTCTGCCCAATGGCTATGAATACACTGGTGCATGGGAAGACGGCGAAATCATTGGCGAAGGCGTCGCACGCTTTCCCAATGGATCAATCTATCAGGGCAACTTTTCAAAGGGGAAACCCGATGGATTTGGCAAAATCACTTTTGCAGATGGCGGCACTTATGAAGGCGACTGGGTCGCGGGTGCTATCCTTGGACAGGGCGTCGCGCTTTATGCCAACGGCGTGCGATACGAAGGTGAATTCCGCAATGCCAAACACCACGGCAAAGGCGTTATGCAAAGCCCCGGTGGGTACGAGTACAAAGGCGACTGGATCGACGGCGTCAAAAACGGGATTGGCACAATCACCTATCCAGATGGCGCAGTTTATGACGGCGACATTGCAAACAGCAAACGTGCTGGCTCAGGCAAACTGACAATGCCCGATGGGTTGATTTATGTGGGTCTCTGGAGAGACGGTCAAATCGACGGAACAGGTACACTGACGCAACCCAATGGTGACGTTTATGATGGACAACTTGTATCGGGCCGTCGTCAAGGAACTGGACGCGTGACCTACGAAAATGGCGACATTTATGAAGGCGAGTTCGCAGATGATCGCCGTCACGGTATGGGCACCTTCACCGGAAACGACGGCTATACCTACGTTGGCGCATGGATCGCAGGCCAAATTGAAGGTCAGGGGCGCGTCATATATCCAGACGGTTCCGTCTATGAGGGCAGCTTTCGCGACGATCTTGCGGATGGCACGGGGAAAATTACTTATAAGGACGGATCCGTCTACGAAGGCACCTGGATCGCAGGCGTGATTGAAGGCAACGGCAAAGCCAGCTACGTCAACGGCGTTGTCTATGAAGGCGGGTTCAAAAACGCACGCAACCATGGCCAAGGTACGATGACCTACGCTGATGGCTACCGCTATGAAGGCGCGTGGGAAAACGGACAACGTAGTGGTGCGGGCAGTGCAACCTACCCTGACGGCACAGTCTACGTCGGGAATTTTACAAACGGCCAACGTGACGGCTCAGGCAAAATCACCATGGCCAATGGCTTCATCTACGACGGTCAATGGCAGACCGGCGAGATAAACGGAATTGGGACAGCCACATACGACAACGGTGACAGCTATGAGGGCACATTCCAAAAAGGAAAACGCCAAGGCAACGGAACAATGCGTTACGCCACGGGCGAAGAAGCCAGCGGTGAGTGGGAAAATGGAGCGTTAAAAGAAGGCGGGTAACATCGTTTAGACTTAAAAATATGGTATTTTCACGAAAACCCTATATTCTGACGCTTAAGCCATCGAACCTGTCGTCTTTGGCTGGGGTAATGTTAGCCTTGGCGCACTAGGCGGATGTTATCCCTGATTATTTTGAGTCAATAAAATGCCGAATAAAATCGACAAATTGTTCCAACATTTGATCTTATGTTTTGAGAACGGTAATTTAATTGAAATCGCTAATAAATTTTCCGTCCCAACGCCTATTTATCTTGAGGGAAGGCTGGTGGTGCTCAAAACCGTCCAGAAATTAGAAGATGCCATTTCGACCTACCGCAACTCCCTTTTGGTCGCGGGTTGGGCACGCAGCACTGTTCGCGTCATCGCACAATCCATAATCCATAATCCATAATCGACGATAAGCAGATGTCGGTTTGGGTCGAAAGCGCACACCTTGACGCATCTGATCACGTGTTAAGCGTCAGTACTGTCCGATATTACTGCATTGTTAGAAACGGATATGTTTCAAAGATTGAGATAGCCGAATATATGCAAGCGCCATCCGGGTGCATGACCAAAGTCTTTCCAATGGTCTCAGCTTAAGCGTCACCAAGGCAAGAGCGCACCAGAGTAATCATAAAATCCGCCGCTATGCTTAGGTGTCAAATCGTCCATAACCCCCACCAATCGCGCTGCCGCCAGCTTGGCCGGAACACTTTCATGACGGGCCACGTAATTTGACGTGAACGGGGTCTGCACCGTTCCAGGGTGCAATGCCACAACACTTGATTGCGGATGGCTACGGGACAATTCAATAGCAGAGGTGTGTACAATCTGGTTCACCGCTGCCTTAGCCGCACGGTAACTTATCCAACCGCCCAAACGGTTGTCGCCAATAGACCCAACCTTGGCGGACAACACCGCAAACACAGATGCGCGATCCCTTGGCAACAAGCGCGCCGCATGGGCCAAGATCAATGCGGGTCCAATTGCGTTCACTGCAAATTGATCCGCCATTGCCTGTGCATCAATAGACTTGATCGTTTTCTCTGGCTTGGACCCGTTCAAGGACAACGCGCCAGTCGCCACAATCACACGGTCAAAATCACACTCGAGCTGGCCCAAGTGATCAGCGACGCTCTGCGCATCCACAATATCCAGCCCATCAATAGAACGGGACAAGCCAACAACATCGTCCCCACGATCTTTGTGGTAACAATATAAAGCAGCACCAATGCCGCCCGACGCGCCTATTATCAAAACATTATCCATGACCTAGATAATAGGGCATCACAGATCGCCTTCAACTCCTCTTCGGTCGAATAACATTCCCGTCAAAGGCAAATGGCAACAAAGCTGCCATAAAAGATTGCAAAAACCACCTTTTCATTTAAATCGCGATGCGTATAACTACGCCTATGACACGTAACGCACATATCCTGATCGCGCGCCCTTTGGCTGCTGCGCTTTTGTGCGAGCTACTCCTCCTTCCCAGCCTCTGAGCGTGTCCAACGGCACGTCCGCTCAGAGGATACCCCGCAAGGGCTGGATGCGTGCCAATAATCAGGACAAAAAAAGAGACATCACATGACAACTCAACAAGACAAAGTCGTAATTTTTGACACCACATTGCGCGACGGCGAACAATCCCCCGGCGCAACCATGACCCACGCTGAAAAGCTGGAAATCGCAGGCTTGCTGGACGAAATGGGCGTCGATATTATCGAAGCTGGTTTCCCCATCGCATCTGAAGGTGATTTCAACGCCGTTGCACAGATTTCCAAGAACAGCGTGAATGCAGTGATCTGCGGGTTGGCCCGCGCCCAGATTGGTGACATCGACCGCTGCTGGGAGGCTGTGAAACACGCGCGTCAACCCCGCATCCACACCTTCATTGGCACCTCGCCGCTGCACCGCGCGATCCCAAATCTAACAATGGACGAAATGGCGGAACGGATCGAACAAACCGTGACCCATGCGCGTAACTTGTGTGACAATGTGCAATGGTCTCCGATGGACGCGACACGCACGGAATTTGATTACCTGTGTCGCACCGTCGAAATCGCGATCAAGGCAGGTGCAACAACGATCAACATTCCCGACACTGTTGGCTACACTGCGCCACGTGAAAGCGCACAATTGATCCGCGACCTTCTGGAACACGTACCGGGTGCGGACAACATCGTCTTCGCCACCCACTGCCACAACGACCTTGGCATGGCGACCGCCAACAGCTTGGCAGCTGTGGAAGCAGGCGCGCGCCAGATCGAATGTACGATCAACGGGTTGGGCGAACGCGCCGGGAACACAGCGCTGGAAGAGGTCGTGATGGCCATGAAAGTACGCAACGACATTATGCCTTACCAAACGGGCATAGACACCACTAAGCTGATGAATATCTCACGCCGCGTGGCCACAGTTGCCGGCTTCCCTGTGCAATTCAACAAAGCCATCGTTGGCAAAAACGCATTTGCCCATGAATCTGGCATTCATCAAGACGGCATGCTGAAAAACGCCGAGACGTTCGAAATTATGCGCCCCGAAGATGTGGGCCTTGCTGGGACGTCCTTACCACTGGGTAAACACTCGGGTCGGGCGGCATTGCGGGCGAAATTGGAAGAACTGGGTTTCGAACTGGGCGACAACCAGCTGAAAGACGTATTTGTACGTTTCAAAGAGTTGGCTGATCGTAAGAAAGAAGTCTTTGACGACGATCTGGTTGCTTTGATGCGGACCTCTGATGACCCCGAAAATGATCGTCTGAAAGTCACTTCATTGCGGGTTCAGTGTGGAACCGAAGGGCCACAACAAGCCGACTTGCAGTTGGAAATTGATGGCAAGGTCCACACCGCCACCGAGACGGGAGACGGACCTGTTGATGCGACGTTCAACGCGATCAAAGCATTGGTCGAACACGACGCTCGTCTACAACTGTATCAAGTACACGCTGTAACCGAAGGCACCGACGCGCAAGCCACCGTAACCGTGCGTTTGGAAGAAGACGGGCGCATCGTAACGGGGCAATCCGCAGACACAGACACAGTTGTAGCGTCTGCAAAAGCCTATGTGCACGCCCTGAACCGTCTTTTGGTACGCCGCGAAAGATCGGGCAAAGACACGCCTGAAATCAACTACAAAGACGTATAACAATTAGGGTGCGCACCACGCGCACCCTAATTCACCAATTTCTTTTGGCTCTAAAAACCCCGGGGCTTGGGGCAGAGCCCCAAGTGAAGTGGGCGGATTGCTGCCCCAAGTGAACGCCTTTCCCTCTTTCACCCAAAGGGTCTAACGCCTATAAGCCATTTGGGCTGCACCTTCCGACTCGCATGCCGACTCAAAGCAATACGCGTTTTCCTACAAGGCCTACACACATGTCAATTTTCGATAAACTTGGTGGTCTCTTCTCGTCAGACATGGCGATCGACCTGGGCACCGCCAACACCCTTATTTACGTTAAAGGCAAAGGCGTTGTTCTTTCCGAACCGTCTGTTGTGGCCTATCACATCAAAGATGGTGTGAAAAAAGTACTGGCCGTGGGTGAAGACGCTAAATTGATGCTTGGGCGTACACCTGGGTCTATCGAGGCGATCCGCCCGATGCGCGAAGGTGTTATTGCCGACTTTGACACCGCAGAAGAGATGATAAAACATTTCATCCGCAAGGTGCACAAACGCTCAACCTTTTCGAAGCCAAAAATTATTGTCTGCGTCCCACACGGCGCAACACCCGTTGAAAAACGTGCTATCCGCCAATCAGTGCTGTCCGCTGGCGCACGCCGCGCAGGCTTGATCGCGGAACCAATTGCTGCGGCTATCGGCGCAGGAATGCCCATCACTGATCCAACCGGCAACATGGTTGTCGACATCGGCGGTGGGACCACCGAAGTTGCGGTTCTGTCCCTTGGCGATATCGTTTACGCCCGTTCGGTGCGTGTTGGTGGTGACCGCATGGACGAGGCAATTATCAGCTATCTGCGTCGCCAGCAAAACCTGTTGGTGGGTGAAACCACAGCTGAACGCATTAAGACTTCCATTGGCACAGCACGTATGCCTGACGATGGTCGTGGCACATCCATGCAAGTGCGTGGGCGTGATTTGCTTAACGGTATTCCGAAAGAAATCGAAATCACCCAAGCACAAATCGCCGAAGCTTTAGCCGAACCCGTCCAACAAATCTGCGAGGCGGTTATGACAGCGCTAGAGACAACGCCGCCCGATTTGGCCGCAGACATTGTAGACCGCGGCGTGATGCTGACAGGTGGTGGTGCCTTGCTTGGTGACCTTGATCTGGCACTGCGTGAACAGACGGGTCTTGCCGTGTCAATCGCTGACGAACCACTGAATTGTGTAGCCTTGGGCACAGGCAAAGCACTGGAATATGAAAAACAACTGCGTCACGCGATCGATTACGACAGCTAAGGCACAAAGTTTCGATACCTTACCACGCTTGCCACAGCCCACCAAATCTTGGACACTCCAAGCCGGACCTTCACGGTTGAAAAACGCAGGATAAATCCGCCTTGGCCAATAACCGATCAAACAACCAAGATTACACTGGCCCACTGCGCCAGTTGCTTTTGGTTGTCGTGTCATTGGTTTTGATAGCAATTTTTCTTGTATGGCGGATCGATAACCCACGGGTAGAACGATTTCGGGCCCAAGTTACGGATCGAATTGTTCCCAATTTCGATTGGGCAATGGCCCCGGTCACAGGCACCATAAATCTGTTTCGCGACTACCAAAGCTATCAACGGATTGCGGCACAAAACCAAGAGTTGCGGCGCGAATTGCGCAAGATGCAATCTTGGAAAGAAGCCGCCCTTCAGCTTGAACAAGAAAACGCGCGTCTCCTTGATCTGAACAATGTGCGGCTTGATCCGCGCCTGACCTTCATAACAGGGGTCGTGTTGGCCGACAGCGGCTCCCCCTTCCGTCAGTCCGTGCTGCTGAATGTTGGTGCACGCGATGGACTGATCGACGGATGGGCCACAATGGATGGCATCGGTCTGGTCGGGCGCATCTCAGGCGTGGCACAAAACACCAGCCGCGTGATCCTTTTGACCGACGCCTCCAGCCGCATCCCAGCAACCATCCAACCGTCAGGCCAGCGGGCGATTATCGCGGGCGATAACTCTGCCGCCCCCCCCTTGGATTTCATCGAAAACCCCGACCTTGTACGCCCTGGTGACCGCGTTGTCAGTTCTGGTGACGGTGGCGTTTTTCCCGCGGGCCTTGTCATTGGACAAGTGGCCGCTGATCCGGGCGGTCGGTTGCGTGTGCGCTTGGCAGCTGATTACGAACGTTTGAAATTTTTACGGGTCTTACGCAGCTACACAGCCGAACCCGTCACGGACGCAGCTCATGTTCTAACCCCCGATCTAGCAGCAAGTGCTGCAGGGGAAAGCGCGGACTCTACTCGGGATGAATGAATATCAAACATCGCGCGTTTGGTTTATGCGCTTCTGTTTCGTCATCCTCGCATTGACCACGTTGTTTATGCATCTTCTTCCCCTCAGCACCTTGCCCAGCGCATGGGCCATGCCTGATATATTGCTCGGGTTTGCCTTTGCGTGGTCGGTGCGCAGACCCGATTATGTGCCCGTTGTATTACTTGCCGCATTGCTGCTTTTGTCCGACCTGCTGTTACAAAGACCGCCGGGGTTATGGGCTGTTTTGGCTTTGCTCTGCTGTGAAAACCTGAAACTGCAGGCCCAAAACCTAAGGGCCGAGAATTTTGTGGTCGAATGGGCCTCTGTTGCTGCGTTAATTATTGGCGCAATGGTGATATATCGGTTGGTCATGGCTATATTGCTAATTCAGCAACCTAGTTTGGGGCTGCATTTGATCCAGACGGCGATGACAATCTTAAGTTATCCGCTTGTCGTTTTTGTAACCCACGCCTTCATGGGGGTACGCAAATCCATCCCAGGGGATCTTGATACGTCAGGAGGACGCTTATGAAACGCAATCGCGCAGATCACGAAGCCAATCAGCGCCTGCTTTCGCGTCGTGCCCTTATTCTGGGTGGCGTGCAATTGTCTATGATTGGTGCCCTTGCTGCCCGTATGCGTCATCTTCAGGTCAACGAGGCGGACCAGTTTCGCACTTTGGCTGAAGAAAACCGGATTAAATTCAAACTGATCCCACCTGTGCGCGGTGAAGTTTTTGACCGCAACGGCATCCAACTGGCCCAAAACATTCCGACGTATCAGATAAAAATGGTGCGCGAAGACGCACGCGATATTGACGCGGTCATCGCTGAACTTAGTAAAATAATCGACCTTGATGAAGAAGCGCTTGCGCGGGCCGTGGCCGAAATGAAACGCAGCGCGCCGTTCTACCCCGTCACTGTTGCGGATGACGTAAGTTGGGAAGACATCAGCCGTGTTTCGGTCAACGCCCCCGCCTTGCCCGGCGTCACACCCGAAGTTGGGCTGTCACGCGTCTACCCCCTTGGCTCTGATTTTGCACATATCCTTGGCTATGTTGGTCCAGTCAGTGACTATGATCTTGACCGTATTGATGACCCTGATCCGTTGTTGCGTATTCCACGCTTTCAGATCGGCAAGGTTGGCGTAGAAGCGAAAGAAGAAAATCGCTTGCGCGGTTCTGCAGGCAACAAACAAGTCGAAGTAAACGCAGCTGGACGCGAGATGCGCGAACTGGGCCGACGTGAGGGTCGTGCTGGTGCCGACATCCAGCTGACCATCGATTCAACGCTACAGAACTATCTTCAAGCACGGCTTGGTGATGAAAGTGCCAGCGCCGTTGTCATCGATTGCGAAACAGGAGATCTGGTCGCAATCGGGTCCTCGCCTACCTATGATCCCAACCTGTTTGTGTCCGGCATTTCAGTCGCAGACTACGCATTACTGACCGAAAATAAATATCGCCCACTTGCGTCCAAAGCCGTGCAAGGCACATATCCCCCCGGTTCAACTTTCAAGATGATGACCGCGATGGCGGCCCTTGAGGCTGAAATAATCGGGCCCGATGATACAGTGCGCTGCAACGGTTACCTTGAAGTCGCAGATCGCAAATTTCACTGCTGGAAGCGATCCGGCCACGGCAGCGTTAACCTTAAGAATTCACTCAAACGCAGTTGTGACGTTTATTATTATGATCTGGCCCTAAAGGTTGGGATCGAAAAAATATCAGCGATGGCCAATATCTTTGGCCTTGGCGTACGCCACAACATCCAGATGTCTGCCGTGGCACGTGGCCTTACCCCAACTAAGGCGTGGAAGGCCGAAGTGCATGGCAGGGATTGGGTGATCGGTGACACCGTCAACGCGTCAATTGGACAAGGCGACATGCTTGCGTCACCTCTCCAGTTGGCTGTCATGACTGCACGGCTGGCGACAGGGCGCGAAGTAACGCCGCGACTGGTCAAATCCGTAGATGGAGTCGAACAAGCCTCGGGCGCGGGCGCACCACTTAAGGTCAATCAAGACAACCTAAAGAAAATGCGCCAAGCGATGTTTGCCGTTGTGAATGACCGTGGTGGCACAGCCTTTGGCAGTCGTATCACAACCGAGGGTATGCGCATGGCAGGTAAGACAGGTACCAGCCAAGTGCGCAATATTTCTGCAGCTGAGCGGCGCAGCGGCGTTGTGCGCAACGCCGATCTGCCGTGGAAACGGCGCGACCATGCACTGTTTGTAGATTTCGCACCTGCCGATAATCCAAAATACGCCATTGCGGTGATTGTCGAACACGGGGGGGGTGGATCTACGACCGCAGCACCCATCGCACGAGACATAACTTTACAGGCACTTTATGGCGGGAAACCACCACTTGCCGCCTATCCGTCCAAGGACCGTAGCCGCATCAATGGCCAACAAAAACGACTGGAAAAAGTGCGCCCAACGGCAGCAGTTGATGGCAAAGACCAAGCATGAGCTATCTAGAATACACCGTTAAATCGACGCCAACTGGAATTCGCAAAATCATATTCTTAAACTGGCCGCTGATCCTGTTGCTCAGTTCAGTCGCGTGCGTGGGGTTTTTGATGCTGTATTCTGTAGCAGGCGGCAGTTTCACCCCTTGGGCGGAACCGCAAATGAAACGCTTTGCCGTTGGATTGGTATTGATGGTGGCGGTTGGGATGGTCCCAATCTGGTTCTGGCGCAGCATGGCTGGCTTTGGCTACGGACTGACCATAATCCTACTGATAGGCGTTGATCTTTTTGGGGCCGAAGGCAAAGGGGCGCAGCGCTGGATCGACCTTGGATTCATGCGTTTGCAGCCATCTGAACTGATGAAGATCACCCTCGTGATGTTCCTTGCTTCCTACTATGACTGGCTGCCTTCCAAAAAAAGGTCACGGCCCCTTTGGGTGCTGATCCCCATCGTTGTTATCCTATTTCCAACGGCGCTGGTCCTCAAACAACCAGACCTTGGAACATCGCTTTTGTTGGTTATGGCGGGTGGCGGATTGATGTTTCTTGCAGGAGTGCATTGGGCCTATTTCGCCGCCGTTATTGCATCCGGCCTTGGTTTGATCGTTGCCGTCTTTCAAAGTCGTGAAACCGCATGGCAAATGTTGAACAATTACCAATATCGCAGGATCGACACCTTCCTTGACCCCAGCGCAGATCCTTTGGGCGCGGGCTATCACATCACCCAATCCAAGATCGCCCTTGGGTCAGGGGGCTGGACGGGACGTGGTTTCATGCAAGGGCCGCAAAGCCGTTTGAATTTTTTGCCCGAAAAACACACCGACTTTATCTTTACCACATTGGCTGAAGAATTCGGCTTTATCGGAGGGATCTCACTGCTGACGATATACCTTCTTGTGGTGTTCTTTTGCGTCACCTCAGCACTGGTTAATCGCGACAGATTCTCCTCCCTCTTGATCCTTGGGATTGCCCTCAACTTCTTTCTCTTTTTCTCGGTCAACATGGCAATGGTGATGGGCTTGATCCCCGTCGTTGGCGTGCCCCTTCCGCTTGTAAGTTACGGCGGCTCTGCCATGCTGGTTCTTATGATCGCTTTCGGACTGGTGCAAAGTGCGCATGTCCACAGACCAAGATAGGTATCAAACATGACACTTAACGTATTGTTCGCAGGCAAAGCAGAACGCTGGCCGTACTACCAAGGGCCGTTAAACGAGGCTTTCAAAGCCCTTGGCATCGACGCACATCTTGCAACTGACATCGCGCCAGATCAGGTGGATTATATCGTCTACGCCCCCAATTCCGACCTCAAGGATTTCACGCCATATATACGGGCCAAAGCCGTGTTAAACCTTTGGGCTGGGGTAGAAGGAATTGTGGGCAACAAAACCCTAACCATTCCCCTGACACGCATGGTCGACGCGGGCCTGACCCAAGGGATGATCGAATGGGTCTGCGGCCACACAATCCGCCACCATCTGGGCATGGATCAACACATCGTCAACCCAACGCACCAGTGGGCACCCAGCCCACCACCGCTGGCATGGGATCGCTCTGTTGTGGTGTTCGGAATGGGCGAACTTGGCAGCGCCTGCGCGAGCGTCCTTGCGAAATTCGGCTTCAACGTATCGGGATGGAGCCGCTCTGAAAAATTCGTGGATCGCGTCACATCGTTACATGGTCCGGACGGATTGAAAACCGCCTTGGAAAAAGCCAAAATCGCAATACTTTTGTTGCCCGACACGCCCGCAACAAACAACACATTTGATGCCGACGCACTTGAGATGATGCCTGAAGGCGCGATTATCATTAACCCCGGTCGCGGCCCATTGATCGACGATGAAGCCTTGCTAGTGGCGCTGGATTCAAACCACATTGCTCACGCCACGCTGGACACGTTCCGCGTCGAACCATTGCCAGAAAACCACCCCTACTGGACACACCCAAACGTCACAGTCACCCCGCATGTCGCCGCAGAAACCAGACCCAAGCATTCTAGCCTCACAATCGCAGAAAACATCCGACGGGGCGAAGTCGGAGAACCGTTCCTACACCTTGTTGACCGAGGTGTAGGATATTAAAAACGACTTACTCGGCTGCCAAACCACGGCCCTTTAACAGCGCCTCAACTCCTGGCAAACGCCCACGAAACGCAACATACAATTCACCCGCATCGCGGCTGCCACCTGTGGACAGGATGTTGGCTTCCAACGCCGCTGCACGTTCAGGATCAAACGCACTGCCTGCTTCTTCAAATGCCTCGAACGCATCAGCGTCCATCACTTCGGACCACATGTAACTGTAATAGCCTGACGAATATCCGTCGCCCGAAAATACGTGGGCAAAGTGCGGCGTGGCGTGGCGCATCGTAATCGCATGTGGCATCCCCAAACCGCCTAAAATTTCATTCTGACGGGCCATTGGATCGGCAGGCGCAGCGCCATCATGAAACTCCAAATCAACCAGGGCCGAAGCCACATATTCCACTGTGGAAAAGCCCATGTCATACGTCGCAGCACCCAGAACTTTCTTCAACAATGCCTCTGGCATCGCCTTACCAGTCTCAGCATGGATCGCGAATTTAGCAAGCACCTCAGGCACCTCCAACCAGTGTTCATACAGCTGACTTGGCAGTTCAACAAAGTCACGGGCGACGGACGTCCCAGACACGCTTTCATAGGTTACATTCGACAACATCTGATGCAACGCGTGGCCAAATTCATGGAACAATGTACGGGCATCGTCATAGGACAACATCGCAGGTGAACCTTTGGCAAAGTTACAAACGTTGATCACCACAGGGGCTTGCACCTCTGGGAACTTCGCTTGGGACCGCATCGCGGAGCACCATGCACCAGAACGCTTGGATCCACGCGCGAAATAATCACCAATAAACACGGCAACATGCGCACCATCACGGGTCACTTCCCACGCACGACAATCTGCGTGATAGAGCGGCACGTCCAGCGGTTTGAAATGCAAACCAAACAAACGGGTGGCGCAATCAAACGACGCTTCAATCATACGGTCCAATTGGAAGTACGGCTTCAATTCTGCCTCGTCCAAATCGTGCAATTCTTGACGGCGTCGGGCTGAATAAAACCGCCAATCCCATGGCTCCAGGTCGCCATTCACGCCGTCTGCATGCATCATTTCCGTCAGCTTTTCTGCATCAGAATTGGCCTGTGCCTTTGCGGGTTCCCAAACTGCCATCAACAAATCACGCACGGCTTGCGGTGTCTTCGCCATCTCCGTTTCTAATTTGTATTCGGCAAAATTGGCATAACCCAACAGCTGCGCCCGTTCAGTTCGCAACGCCAAAGTTTCTGCTGCAATCAAACGGTTGTCTGTAGCCCCGCCATTGGCGCCACGCGCACCCCAAGCTTTGTATGCAATTTCGCGCAGGTCGCGACGGGTCGAGAACTGCAAGAACGGCACGATAATAGAACGCGAAAGTGTTACAATGGGACCACCAGCATCCTTCTCTTCACCAGCGGCGCGGGCTGCCTCCGTCACAAAATTCGGCAGGCCGTCCAAATCACCCTCGGCCAACGGCATGAACCACTCGCGTTCATCAGCCAAAAGGTTCTGCGTAAACTCGGTCCCAAGAACTGCCAAGCGGCCCTTGATCTCTTTCATCCGGTCCTCGTCCGCGCCTTCCAGCGCTGAGCCGGAGCGAACAAACCCACGATGCGTCAACATCAAAACACGGGCCTGTTCGTCGCTTAAATCCAGATTATCACGATCATTCCAAACAGATGCGACACGGGCAAACAGCGCCTTATTGCTGGACACATCGGAAAAATGGGCAGCAAGCATCGGGGCAAAATCGCGCTGCAATGCCTCGCGTGCAGGATTGCTGTCAGCACCTGCAACAGTGTAAAATGCTGATAACACCTTATCCAAATCACGGCCCACCGCCTCCAGCGCCTCAACGGTATTCGCGAAAGTTGCGGGATCAGCAGTCGCTGTAATCGCGCCAATTTCCGCCTTGTGATTGGCCAAAGCAACCCCAACAGCAGGTGCAAAATCATCATCAGAAATCTTGTCGAACGGGGTCAAACCGAACGGCGTATCCCAAGTGTCGAGCAATAGATTTGTCATAGGTGTCTCCTTTGAAATACACCTAAGGCGGGCGGTGTGACACTACAATGGCAGCCTGTCTATTTCGACGTCAGCCCCCACAAATCGGGCAATCAGCCCGGCGTTCCAACGCGATCTTGCGGCTTTCACCGTACAGTGCATCATAGATTATCAACTCGCCGCGTAAAGACGCGCCAGCGCCCGTAATGACTTTGATTGCCTCAACCGCCATCATCGACCCAACCACACCTGGCAAAGGGCCGATCACGCCGGCTTCTGCACAACTAGGGGCCAGTTCGGGCGCGGGTGCTTGGGGAAAAATGCACTGATAACACGGCGCGTTATTGGCAGGATCAAAGACACTTAACTGCCCCTCCCATTGCGTTAGCGCACCAGAAATAAGCGGCTTGCCCAGCGCGACGCAGGTCTTGTTCACCAAATACCGCGTCTCAAAGTTGTCGCAGCCATCCAGCACCAGATCATATTCCGCGATCAGGTCTGCAGCGATATCATCCGTCAAACGCCGTTCATACGGGCGCACGGTGACGTATGGGTTTTGTGCCACCATCGCGGTTTGAGCCGAGAACACTTTGGCCAAACCAATGTCCTTATCGCGGTGTATCACCTGCCGTTGCAAATTTGCATTATCAACCACATCATCGTCGATAACCCCTATGGTCCCGACCCCTGCCGATGCCAGATATTGCAGCACAGGCGACCCAAGGCCACCAGCCCCGACGACTAAAATTTTCGCTTTTTTCAGCGCCTTTTGACCTTGTCCGCCCATCTCACGCATCACAATGTGGCGGGCGTACCGGTTTAACTCGGTATCAGAAAACAGGGGTGCATCGGTTCGCGTTTCGACCTGTTTTTCTTCAACCTTTGTGCGCAATCGGTTCAGTATACAGCGATATCCAAAAACAACGGCTGCAATGCCAGCCAAAAACACCCAAGGGGCTGATGTTTCACCCAACACCAATCGCACAGGATGGCCTGTTGGTAAGATAAGATGCAGTGCAATAACGACTGCAAGCAATGCAGCCAGCATGACCCATCGGGATCGGTGTGGCGTGCTTAACGCTATGCCAAGACCCCAAATTCCACCTCCAGTCAGCGTCACAAACAACATCAGGTCGCACCCGTAGAACCGAACCCACCCGTACCGCGCAAGGTGTCATCTAGCGTATCCTCTTGGGTAAACTCCGCTTGTACAACGGGGGCCACAATCAGTTGCGCGATGCGCATCCCGTGGACGATTTCAAACGGATCAGCATCTGTGTTCAGAACAATCAAACCTACAGGACCACGATAATCACTATCGATTGTGCCCGGTGAATTTACCAACGTAATACCATTTTTAAGGGCAAGACCCGAACGGGGGCGCACCTGCACTTCGAACCCCTGCGGGATCTCAAAACGCAAACCTGTGGGGATCAAAGCACGTCCGCCACTGGGGATCACAACGCTTAAACCATCCGCAAAATTGGCCCGAATATCAGCACCCGCTGCACCGTCAGTTTCATAAAATGGCAGTGCGATATCCGCATCAAACCCTGCATCCCGCGCGACCTTGATCGTCACACTCACGCGATGGCCTCGGCAATCCGCTGCGCCAATTTACGTGCAACATTGTCCTTGGACATACGCGGCCACTCCTCAACCCCCGCATCAGAAATGATGGAAACGGCGTTCTCCGACCCACCCATAATGCCTGTTTCTGGCGACACGTCATTGGCCACGATCCAGTCACAGCCTTTACGTTTGCGTTTGGCCGTTGCGTTCGCTTCGACATCATTTGTCTCTGCCGCAAAGCCAACCACCAAAGATGGGCGGCCCTTTTTCAACTGGGCGACATGGGCCAATATATCGGGGTTCTCTGCAAAACTCAGCGTTGGCAAACCATCTTTGGATTTCTTAAGTTTGCGATCACTCGCACCTTCAACCCGCCAATCCGCCACTGCCGCCGCAAAGATCGCAACGTCAGAAGGCAAAGCGGCTTGGACCGCCTCCAACATCTGTTGCGCTGTTTGAACCGCAATCACCTCAACACCCGATGGCGGTGCAACATCGGCAGGCCCAGTCACAAACACAACATCCGCCCCCAGCGCCGCCAGCGCATTGCCAAGGGACGTGCCCTGCGCCCCAGAGGATCGATTTGCGATATAGCGAACGGGATCAATCGGCTCGTGCGTCGGGCCAGACGTGATCAACACGCGCTTGCCCTTTAATGGACCATCCGCCAGCTTCGCCTCAACTGCGGCAACAATTCCCAACGGTTCTGACA
The DNA here is from genome assembly GCA_905182355.1 of uncultured Paracoccaceae bacterium. GTDB lineage: Bacteria > Pseudomonadota > Alphaproteobacteria > Rhodobacterales > Rhodobacteraceae > Ascidiaceihabitans. The sequence goes on from CAJJBH010000055.1 coordinate 17,836, forward strand.
TCCGACCAGGTCCAAATTCGCCACACGCCATATCGCCATCATTGGGCCCAACAAACACAACACCATCATCCTTCAGAGTCGCGATATTGCGCTGGGTTGCAGCGTGCTGCCACATGCGCACATTCATCGCAGGTGCAACCAAAACAGGCGTGTCCGTGGCCAACAACAGGGTCGAAGCCAAGTCATTCGCAAACCCCTGTGCCATCTTCGCCATCAGATCGGCGGTGGCAGGGGCGACCACAATCAAATCAGCCGAACGGGACAATTGGATATGCCCCATCTCTGCCTCGTCCGTAAGATCAAACAGGTCGGTATAAACCTTGGACCCCGACAAGGCCGCAACTGACAATGGGGTCACAAACTCAGTTCCAGCCTTCGTCAAAACGGGTGTTACGTCGGCGCCGCGTTCGCGCAAACGACGGATCAGATCAAGACTTTTAAAGGCAGCGATCCCGCCACCAATAATCAAAAGAATTCGTTTTCCGCGCAGCATGATGTGCCTCAATATTTGGACAATTGGGCAATCATACTGCGCAGCGATGCGATCTTCCAGCCCATAAGATGCAGGGGTCGCACAGCGCGTTTACATCAGAAAACTCTGCACTTCCCCGCCTTGATTTTCCAGCGTTTTACGCATTTTACCAAACGCCGCAGCTTCCAGCTGGCGCACACGTTCTTTGCTTAGCGACAATTCCTTGCCCAAACTTTCCAAAGTCCGCGGGGCATCGCGCAGTTTGCGTTCACGCACGATGAACCGCTCGCGTTCGCTTAATTCACCCATCGCGTCAAACAACCACGTGCGCAGTTGCGCCGTGTCATGGGAGTGTTCGACAATTTCAGCAGCCTGCGCACCATCGTCTTCCAAGGCATCAATCCATTCACGCCCTTCATCTTCGGCCGATTGTGTCGCGTTCAGTGAAAAATCCGATCCGGACAACCTGCCCTCCATCATCTCGACATCACGCAATGGGACACCAACCTCGGTCGAGATCATTTGCAACAATTGATGCTTGTCCAGCTTCACACCTGCCGTCTCGCTTTCACGTTCCAAACGGGCTTGAACACGGCGCATATTGAAAAACAGAGACTTCTGGGAGGACGTTGAGCCAGTGCGCACCATCGACCAGTTGCGCATCACGTAATCCTGAACCGACGCCTTGATCCACCACATCGCGTATGTGGAAAATCGAACGCCGCGATCAGGATCAAACTTTTCTGCCGCCTTCATCAATCCCAATCCAGCTTCTTGGATAAGGTCTGGCATCGGGGCACCATAACGTTTGAATTTCGAGGCCATCGAGATGGCAAGCCGCATATAGGCGGTAATCAATCGATGTAACGCGGCCTCGTCGCGGTGATCGCGCCATGCGTAGGCCAACTTCAATTCCGTTTCTGCGTCCAGCATTTCGGCCTTCATCGCAGTCCGTGTAAATGTCTTCTCTCTTGCTATTTCTAAAGCCATCGTGGCATCCCCCATCGGATGAAGCGCTTGATTGCGCATTTAACAAGTGTACGCGCCACAGCAGACATTGGTTCACTAAAGGGGCGAAAAAAATGTTGCCAAACCTATCTTTCGTCCTAGGCGGGGCCGCTTCAGGGAAATCTGTTTTTGCAGAAAACCTGATCCTTAACAGCAGGTTAAGACCCACCTACATTGCCACATCACGAATATGGGACACCGAAACAAAAACACGTGTTGATGTGCATAAATCTAGGCGCGACGACACATGGACAACGGTTGAAGCCAGTTTTGACCTTTGCCCTGTGTTAAGCCGCGCAAAGCCCGATCAGGCCATTCTGATCGATTGCGCGACGATGTGGTTGACCAATCATATGTTAGAAGAAAATGACCTGTCGACAGCCCAAGGCCAACTGCTGTCAGACCTTAAAACTTGCGCAGCTCCCGTGGTGATTGTGTCAAACGAAGTCGGCCAAGGCATTGTTCCCGACAATGCGCTAGCGCGGCAATTTCGCGAAGCACAGGGACGGTTGAACATCGCGCTTGCTGCACAATCGGAAATGGTTGTGCAGGTGGTAGCAGGATTACCAAATGTAATTAAAGGAACAATGCCATGACCAATGCAACGACTTGGCACTGGGTGCGACACGGCCCTACACACCAAAAAACCTTTGTAGGCTGGCGCGATGTGGCCGCGGATCTTTCTGCTGTAGACCAAATTGCACGGCTTGCCGCACGTTTGCCAAAAGACGCAGTGGTTGTTTCGTCTGATCTGATCCGCTGCGTCACTACAGCAGACGCAATTGCGGGCACCCGCACCCGCCTGCCCCACAATCCACATTTACGCGAATTACACTTTGGTACTTGGGACGGCGTCCATTTTTCTGAAGTGTCGGAAAAGCATCCTGACCTGTCACGCGCCTATTGGGAAAAACCGGGCCCCCACACGCCCCCCGGAGGCGAAAGCTGGGACGAAGCCGCCCACCGCGTTCACACAACAACACAGCATATAAATCGTAAACATGCTGGCAAACACATCATCGCAGTCGCCCATTTTGGTGTGATCCTAACCCAAGTGCAAATGGCACTTGGCGTACCAGCCGCCGACGTCTTAGCCCACAAGATCGACAACTTTTCCATCACAGACATAACATGGGAAAACGGCAAGGGACTGGTTGGCACAATCAATCACGTTGTGTGATCACACCCCACACAAATCAATATTTGCGTTATGGCAGCTCAACGCTCTAGCCTCATCCCATGACATATGAATTATATATTGGTGATCGCACCTTCTCATCTTGGTCGCTGCGCGGCTGGCTGATGCTCGAAAAATTTGGGTTGGGTTTCAACACGCACTTGATTGGACTTTATGGCGGTACAATGGCCACTGACATGGCCCACTTGGCCCCTGCCAAACTGGTCCCAACGCTACAAACAGCTGATGGAACCGTGGTTGGTGAAAGCCTCGCTATCGCCGAAACATTGGCTGAAAACCATCCCGATAAAAAGATGTGGCCGACCGACCCAGTCGCACGTGCAACCGCCCGTTGGTTTGGCGCAGAAATGGCCAGCAGCTTTGGGCAATTGCGTCGGCAATGTCCGATGCAACTGCAACACGTGAACAAAGGGTTCAGTGTGGATGCAGGGCTTAAAGCAGACCTTGATCGCCTCGAAATCATTTGGACACACGCAGCCAAGTTCAAATCGGACGGGCCGTGGTTGTTCGGGGCGTATTCACTGGCGGACTGCATGTTCGCCCCTGTAGCCGCACGGATCATCGGCTATGACCTGCCCGTATCAGACGCCGCACGCGCCTATTGCGACACCACAATCAACGACCCGGCATTCAAAGCATGGCGGGCTGAGGGGCTTAAAACCGTCTACGATCCGTTCCCTTATGACATGGGCGTGCCAACAACACCGTGGCCCGTTTCTTAACCATCACGCCAAGACGTTAACCATTCCTAACCCCCCCTCGCTAGCCATTAACCAAAATGAACGCCAGCGAGGGGGACGGCATGATCACACGCGCCTACACGGTCGCCTTCCAAGGCATTCAGGCCCGCCAAGTCGAGGTGCAATGCGCCGTCACCGCAGGCATGCTCGCGTTTTCAATTGTCGGGTTTAATTGTAAACCCCTTTAGACAACTATGTTTTGAGTTGTTCAGTTTTCACACACTCAAAATGTCTTCACGACCCAAAGCTTGCTGCCCATCAGTGACGCGCTAAAGCCTTCTGACGGGACACCCTTTTGCCCATCAAGCAGCGTTGTTAAGGATACGATGGACTGACATCCGTGAGATGCCCATCTTGTCAGCTATCTTGTAAGTAGACAGACCCTCAACCTTGAGCTTGCGTACTTCATCACGATCAATAACTGTTGAACGCTTTCGATCTTTATAAACACCACGGGCTTTAGCTTTGGCGATACCTTCAGCTTGACGCTTGCGAATGATGTTACGCTCAAACTCAGCAAAAGCACCCATCATTTGTAGTTGTAGTTTAGCGAACGCATCATCAGCACCTGCACCAAACGTTAGGCTTTCACTTAAAAACGAAATTGTAACACCTTTGTCGTTAAGCTGACTAATAATCGACTGTAGATCACGCAGGTCTCTTGCTAGTCGGTCAATGGAGTGAACCTTAACCGTGTCGCCATCACGTGCATAATCAATCATAGCCAATAATGCTGGTCGATCAGAAGCACTTTTGCCTGATAGCTTTTCCTCAAAGACCTTATCAAGCTCACCCAAATCCTGACGATCTGTTGACTGACCTTCAGAACTAACGCGCTTGTACCCGATTAAGGACATAACACACCTCTTTTGTAACATTTAAGTCTATTATACAATGATTACAGTAACAAGTAAATTAAATACAGCCATAATGTTACTAGTATATAGTAACATTCGTCAGCCATCTTTAAGTATACTCAGGTGTTACTATGGAATGTCAGCTTTGACTGGGATGAACCTATGAATATCCTAATCACATGGTGCTAGGGGTGCATGTTATTTGAGCCAACACTCTGCTTCGTTCGAAAAGCTATTTTGAGAAAATCAAGTTTTCGAGTCACTATTATATTAAAAAAATATAACGGCATTTGGGCTCGTAAATTTAGCAAATCTGTCTGAATATAATTAAAACTGGAGAAAACTATGCGGCTTTGACTACCTCGCGAAAGTCATCACTGGCTTCACGTTCAAAGACGGAATCGAAACCACAACAACAATCAGGCCGCTGCATGACCCGAATTCCTCAAACACCAGATTTGACAATAACTCCTGGATAAGATCGCTTCAGTTGCACATTATCTAGTTCCCCTCCGTTTTGAAATTTACTTTGAGATAAAATGATGTTTCAAAAATGAGTGGCTTGGGAAATGGAGCAAAACAATCATGAATGATCCCTACGATCCAAAGCCAGTTTTGCAAGCCACGCGCCTTAAGAACGTCAAATTGCCACCTGCGCTGTCGACACCAATAACGATTTTAGCGGCAGGCATCCCTTAATCCAACAATCCGTCATAGACGGCACGCACAGTATTCAAAGACGTAGGATAAACATTTTCAAGGGACAGTGGATAGACGGGCAAAATCGCTTCACACCCAACCCGTTTCGCCAATTGCGCCAATATCGCGGAATGCGCTTTCGGGCTGCCAAACACATGCCCACCACCGTGGATATACAAAATTACACGCTCAGGATCAAAGGCATCGCCGCCAATGCAAAGGGCAGACGTGCCGCCCACATCGAACCATTCCATCTCGGCCCTACGTGGCGCATGAAAGAACATTTTGGCTTTCAGTTCAAACGCCTTACGCAGGATTTCCGGCCCCTTAGCATTCGCCATATAGCGTTTTTCGATCAGCTTCAGAGCTGGATTTAACAGCTTTTGTTGCCAACTCACGTGCGTTTCGCCTCGATCGCGTCCCAGATTTTGCCTGCGATATTTACGCCGTCAAACCGTTCAAGTTCTTGAATGCCCGTTGGGGAGGTCACGTTGATCTCGGTCAAATAGTCACCAATCACGTCGATGCCGACAAACACTTGACCCTTTTCTTTCAAGAGCGGGCCAATACGCGCGCAAATTTCCAGATCACGATCCGTCAGGCCAACTTTTTCAGGACGACCACCAACGTGCATATTGGAACGGGTCTCACCAGCCGCTGGCACGCGATTGATCGCGCCAACACATTCGCCATCGACCAAAATGACACGTTTGTCGCCTTTGGACACCGCAGGCAGAAATTTTTGCACGATCAATGGTTCACGCGAAAACCCAGTGAATAATTCATACAGGCTGCTGAGGTTGCGATCATCTTTGGTCAACAGGAAAACACCCGCACCGCCGTTGCCATACAGCGGCTTCACAATCACATCGCCATGCTTGTCTTTAAAGGCTTTGATCGTTTCCAGATCACGGGACACAGTGGTGGGTGGGGTCAGATCAGGGAAATCCAGAACCATCAGTTTTTCAGGATAATTGCGCACCCAAAACGGATCGTTCACGACCAATGTTCCGGGGGCCAAACGGTCCAGCAAATGGGTCGAGGTGATATAGTGCATATCAAATGGCGGGTCCTGACGCAGCCACACAACGTCGAAATCTGCCAAATTAACTTCGCGCAGGGGGCCAAGTTCGACATGATCGTCTTGCACACGTTTGACCGTAAAATCGTGTCCACGCGCTGTGATGCGACCCTCTTGATAGGCTAGCTGGTCAGGGCCGTAAAAGAACAGGGTGTGTCCGCGTGCTTGTGCTTCTTCGGCAAGGCGAAAGCTGCTGTCGGCATTGATGTCAACATCACCGATTGGGTCCATTTGGAATGCGATTTTCATGTGGGCACCTTATAATATTGTTACCCATTAAATGGCGCAGCAAACCCCAAGGTGCAATGGGTCAGCCGTGGCCAAAGGCATTTTCGATCACATGAACCTCGCCACGGCCATTCACAAGTGCGACATCAAAACGTACTTCGGTCAGCGACCCTTTCGGTATTTGCCCTAAATATTCTTCACCAATGGCATAAAGACGCGTCATCTGACGGGGGCTTAGATGAAGCGCCGCCTGATCAAAATCGCGGCTTTGTTTGACCTCAATAAAAACCAATCCATCGCCATCTTGGGCAATCAGATTAATTTCCCCTCCTTTGCCACGCCAACGCCGTTGCGCCACAGGGTACCTGCGACGTTCATAATCGTCAGCGATACGATCCTCTGCGGACAATCCTGCATGATAAGCCATCGACCCACGTTGGCTTCGCACATCATCCATCCACTATTTTTCCAAATTAAGCGCCAATTGATAAACTTGACGCCGTGGTTTGCCGTGCGCCTGCGAGACCGCATCCACAGCGTCACGCATCGACATCGTTTCCAATGCTTCTTTCAGCACCCCGTCTAAGTCGACTTCGTTAACATTTTCCAAATTTCCGCGATCAATCAGAAGGACAATTTCGCCTTTAACCGATCCAGTGCTGTAGGATTCGGCCAGTTCAGCCAGCGTACCACGGCGCAATTCTTCAAATTTCTTGGTCAATTCACGGCACACCACAGCTTTGCGGGTCGTTCCCAACACATCTGCTGCGTCTTTTAGCGTCGCACCAATCCGCTTGGGTGATTCGTAAAATGCCAGTGTCGCGCGGATTTCCACCAGCCCCTCAAGCGCCCTGCGCCGTGCAGATGACGAATTCGGCAAGAATCCCGCAAAGTGAAACGCATCCGTCGGCAACCCTGCCAACACCAACGCTGTCAGCACTGCAGAGGGTCCCGGCGCGCAGGTTTGCATGACGTCTTGCGCAGCCGCCGCGCGTGACAATTCAAACCCAGGATCAGCGATCAAAGGCATACCTGCCTCAGACGCATATGCGACAGACTTCCCCTGTTCCACCGCTGCAAGCAGGCCATTCACAACCTTTTCACCGGAATGATCATGCATGGCGATAATGCGCCGTCCATCCAATGGCACCCCGTGGATTTCCATCAATCGACGCATGCTACGCGTGTCTTCAGCAGCCAACACGTCGGCCGATGCCAACACGTCCAAAGCGCGCAATGTGATGTCGCGGGCCGTGCCGATTGGGACACCCACGAAATACAATCCGGGGGCAAGGGGAACCTTTTGGAAATTCAAAGCTGGACCCGCCTTTCATGACGTTTATTATCGTATAAAACACGCGCTGCTCGAACAAGTGGCGCACACAGGGAGTATATGCACCAATGTTCGCGCTTTTCCAATCCGCCCGCAAGTCACTGCGCACCTTTCGTTTGCCTATTTTGGCCCCTATTTTGGCGTTCGGCCTAGCGGCATGTGATCCCGCTGCATTTACTGGCTTTGGCGGCCAAAGTGACAACGGCCCCAAAATTGACAGGAACGCACCCGTCTCAGTCGCCCTTCTGGTGCCACGCGGATCTGGATCAGCTTCGGATGACCTTTTGGCGCAAAGCCTTGAGAACGCTGCACGCCTTGCCATCCGCGACATGGGTGGTGTGAGAATTGACCTTCGGGTCTATGACACAGCTGGCGACGCGCAAACGGCAGCAACGCAAGCCACGCAAGCGGTCAGTGACGGAGCCAAGATCATCCTTGGTCCAGTTTATGCAGGTGCTGCAAACGCAGCAGCCGTCGCCGTTGCGGGCAAGAACGTGAATATCATAGCCTTCTCAAACAACCCGACCATCGCCGGCGGGAACCTGTTTGTACTGGGGCAAACCTTCCAGAACACAGCCAACCGCATGGTGTCTTACGCCAAATCGCAGGGCAAAGATCGTATTGTGGTCGCCCATGCGCAAGATGTTGCCGGACAATTGGGGGGCAATGCTGTGAAAGCTGCAATCGCCGCCAATGGCGCCACACTTGCAGGATCGGTTGAGTATCTGCTGTCGCAACAAGGCGTTGTTGCCGCAATTCCAAGGATCAAAGCGGCCGTAGGCAATGGTGGTGCAAATGCAGTCTTTATGACCTCCCCATCTGCCTCAGCACTTCCCCTGCTGACACAACTGTTGCCCGAAGCAGGTGTAAACCCAAGGGTTACACAGTTCATCGGACTGACCCGCTGGGACATTCCGGCAACAACGCTCGACCTGCCAGGTGTACAAGGCGGCTGGTTCGCCGTGCCTGATCCTGAAGCCTCTAGTGCGTTCCGTTCACATTACAATGCGGCTTATGGCATGGCACCACACCCCATCGGCGGCCTTGCCTTTGACGGAATGGCGGCCGTTGGTGCCCTGCTCAAAAGCGGTAAATCCAACGCGTTGTCAGCCAACGCCATCACACAAGGTGCAGGTTTTAAGGGGGCTGGAGGTGTCTTCCGCTTTCTCCAAGACGGTACAAACGAACGCGCCCTTGCCATCGCAACCATCCGCGACAAAAAAATGGTTGTGATCGACAATGCACCAACTGGCTTTAGAGGCGCTGGTTTCTAGTGCCGCAACACTATGGCAGCCCAAAGGCACCTAAATCAAACAAACCGCTGACTTGCGAAACCGAAGCCATCTTCAGCGAGGATGGCTTCCTTGTCGCGTTAAATGAAGCCTGCAAAAACTCTGCCCCGGCAGAGATACGCACACAAATGATGGCGTGGCTGCGCGAGGCACAAAAGACAGGGCGAGCTAAAATTGCTGAGGATTTTCTAGCAAAACCCTTCGAGGCACGCCCCTTAACACGGGCCTATACCTACCTGACCGATCATCTGGTTTGCGCTGCACTGCACATCGCAACAACCATTCTACATCCAAACCCAAACCCCACGTCTGGCGAACGCTTGTCTGTCATCGCAGTGGGTGGATACGGACGCGGCGAAATGGCCCCGTCATCAGACGTCGATCTGTTGTTCCTGACGCCTTACAAAGTCACCTCATGGGCCGAAAGCGTCATTGAAAGCATGTTGTACATGCTGTGGGATCTGAAACTAAAGGTCGGACATTCCACACGCACAGTTCAAGACTGCGTGCGCCTAGGGACTGAAGATTTCACCATCTGCACCGCCATGCTGGAACACCGCTTTGTGGTTGGTGACATAGGGCTGGCACAAGAACTGGATGCCACCCTTTGGTCTGATCTGTTCAAACCCAGCATGGGCAAGGCGTTCACCCAAGCCAAACTTGAAGAACGCGACAAACGGCACGAAAAACAGGGCCAACGCTATATGGTCGAACCAAATGTTAAAGAGGGTAAAGGCGGGTTGCGGGACCTTCAATCGCTGTTCTGGATCGCTAAATTTGTCCACCAAGTTCAAGATACACCCGAGCTGGTCGACAAAGGCGTGTTCACTAAAGAAGAATTCAAAAGTTTTATCGCTGCCGAAGATTTCTTATGGGCCGTGCGATCCCACCTTCATCTGATCACCAAGCGGGCCACCGAACAGCTGTCTTTCGACATGCAGGCGATGGTGGCCGAGGCGATGGGATACACAGACACTGGTGGGCGGCGCGGTGTCGAGGTGTTCATGCAAGCCTACTTTAGACATGCGACCGAAGTAGGCGATCTGACCCGCATCTTCCTGACCAAACTTGAAGCGATGCATGTCAAAGACGAACCGCTTCTGGAACGTCTTTTCAAACGACGGCGCAAAGTTAAAGCTGGCTATCAGGTCATCCATAATCGCATAGCCATCATCGACGACACCGCGTTCCTGTCTGACAAACTAAATCTACTTCGGCTGTTCGAAGAAGCCTTGCGCACAGGGATGTTGATCCACCCTGATGCGATGCGTTTGGTGAAATCCAACCTTGGTCTGATCGACGATGGCATGCGCACCACCCCCGAAGCCCAGCGCATCTTTCTTGGTCTAGTGCTAAAACACGGCAACCCCGAACGCGCCCTGCGGCGGATGAATGAATTGGGTGTGCTTGGGGCCTTTATCCCTGAATTTGAAAACATCGTCGCGATGATGCAATTCAATATGTACCATTCGTACACCGTGGACGAACACACAATCCAATGTGTGACCAACTTGGCCCAGATGGAACGGGGCGAACTGGTTGAAGACCTGCCACTGGTCACGTCGATCCTTGAAAAAGGCGTGAACCGCAAAGTTTTATTTGTGGCCTTACTGCTGCATGACATTGCCAAAGGACGGCCCGAAGACCATTCGATTCTTGGGGCGCAGATGGTGCGTAAAATTGCGCCCCGTTTGGGGCTGAAACCATCCGAAGTCGACACCGTCGAATGGCTGGTCCGGTATCACCTTCTGATGTCCGACATGGCCCAAAAACGCGATATTGCTGATCCGCGCACCGTGCGTGATTTTGCCAAACTGGTGCAAACTGTCAAACGGCTTGATCTGCTGTGTGTGTTGACCGTTTGCGACATTCGCGGCGTTGGACCAACAACATGGAACAACTGGAAGGCTGTGCTGATCCGCGCGCTTTATGGTCAAACCAAACATGCCCTCGAAAACGGGCTTGAAGATTTGAACCGCGCCAACCGTGGCACCGAAGCGAAAAAGAACCTGCGCGAACATCTTAAAGGCTGGTCGCGCAAAGATATCCAGATCGAAACTGCCCGTCATTACGACCCCTATTGGCAGGGCATGCATGTGACGGCGCATGTGGTCTTTGCAGACCTTTTGCGCAACATGGTTGAAGACGAAATCCGCATGGATTTGCATCCCGATCTTGAACGTGATGCCACCCGCGCTTGTTTTGTAATGGCCGATCACCCCGGCATCTTTGCGCGGCTCACAGGTGCGCTGGCACTGGTGGGGGCCAATGTTGTCGATGCCCGCAGTTACACCACCAAAGACGGTTATGTGGTATATGCATTTTGGGTCCAAGACGGCGAACGGCAACCATTTGAATCCTCGCGCCTGCCCCGTTTACGCGAAATGATTGCCAAAACGCTGAAGGGCGAAGTTGTCACCCGCGACGCGATCAAAGACCGCGACAAAGTCAAGAAACGCGAACGCGCTTTTAAGGTGCCGACACACATCAGCTTCGATAATGACGGGTCCGAGATCTATACAATAATCGAGGTCGACACCCGTGACCGTGCGGGTCTTTTGCACGATCTAACGCGCACGTTGGCATCACTTAACGTCTATATCGCAAACGCCGTGATCGCGACCTACGGCGAACAGGCGGTCGATACGTTTTACGTCAAAGATATGTTTGGGCTGAAATATCATTCCAAGGACAAGCAAGCGACGTTGGAAAAGAAACTGCGCGAGGCAATCATTGAGGGGTCCAAACGCGCCAATGCCTAAGTCCAAGGTTTAACCTAGCTCTGATGCGTTTTGACGCCTAGGGTACAAAGACAAAATGCCCCCTTTCTATTTAAAAGCGAGACCCTGAATATGTCCAAACACGGCTATGAAACCGGACGGCTAGACCTTCCCTTTGTTGGCATTTCCACATTCGGAAAACGCCCCTATGTGTCGGACTGGTCGGCAATAGACGCAGACGTCGCGGTGCTGGGTGCACCCTATGATTTCGGCACTCAGTTTCGCGCAGGTGCACGTTTCGGCCCACGTGCTGTGCGCGAGGCATCAACCTTGTTCAGCTTTGGCCACGGTGGCGCGTATGATTTTGAAGACGACGCAACCTACCTAGGCGCAGACGTGCGCATCGTTGATTTGGGCGACGCCGACATCGTCCACACCGACACCACCAAAAGCCACGCCAACATCAAAACGGGCGTCAACGCGATGCTGGATGCAGGCGCATTTCCCGTGGTCATCGGCGGCGATCATTCCGTCAACATCCCCTGCATCGACGCCTTTGAAGGACGCGGCGACATCCACATCCTGCAGATCGACGCCCACCTTGATTTCGTTGATGAACGCCACGGCGTGCGCAATGGTCACGGCAATCCCATGCGACGTGCTGCTGAAAAACCGTATGTCACAGGGCTGACCCAAGTGGGTATAAGAAACGTGTCGTCAACCGCCAAAGAAGGCTACGCTGACGCCCGCGCAATGGGGTCCGACATTATATCCGTCCGCCAAATGCGCAAACTTAGCGCCCAAGGCGTCATCGACCGTATCCCCAAAGGTGCCAAGGTCTACGTCACCCTTGATATCGACGGCTTCTGCCCCTCGATCGCACCCGGCACAGGCACGCCCAGCCACGGCGGGTTTCTGTATTACGAAGTACTAGAGATGCTGCAAGCAGTCTCAAAACAGCACGATATCGTTGGCGTTGATCTGGTCGAAGTTGCACCAGATTTCGACCACACTGGCGGAACCGCGATTCTTGCCGCGCAAATTTTGCTGAACTTCCTTGGATTCATATTTCACGACCGGGCATTGAAAGCAGGGGCATAACATCATGCAAGACATCACCCGTATCCAATCGCCCCGTATCATCCGCATCGGTGGCGGCGTCGCCTCGGAAACGGGTGAAGTTCTACAGCAACTGGGCCTGTCCAAACCGCTAATTGTTACAGACACCAACCTGATCAAAATCGGACACGTTAAAACTCTGACCGACAGTCTTGAGGCCTCAAACATCCACGCCCACATTTTTGACGGCGTCATCGAAGACCCCACCGACACCTGTGTCGACGACGGATTAAAAGCCCTAAACGCTGGCGACTTTGATTGTATCATCGGCTTCGGTGGCGGCAGCCCGATGGACACGGCCAAAGCCATATCCTTCATGGCCGTTAACGCAGGTCACGTGCGCGATTACAAAGCCCCCAAACAAATCGACGAATGCGGCCTGCCAATTATCCTAATTCCAACCACAGGCGGCACAGGGTCTGAACTGACCCGCTGGTGCGTGATCACCGACACCAAACAACCCGAAAAATACAACCTCTCAGGCCTTGCTTGCGTCGCCACAGCCGCCTTGATCGACTGGACGTTCACCACAACCAAACCCGCACGGATCACCGCAGACACAGCCGTCGACAGCCTGACCCACGCGATCGAAGCCTACGTTAGCAAACGCGCACACCCCTACACCGACGCTTTCGCGCTATCGGCCATGCCACTGATCGCCGACAACGTGCGCACGGCTTATACCGACCCACAAAACGGCCCAGCGCGTGAGGCATTGATGTTGGCAGCGTCCCAAGCAGGCATGGCATTCTCCAACGCCTCCGTCGCTTTGGTCCACGGGATGAGCCGCCCCATAGGCGCACATTTCCACGTCGCCCACGGGTTATCCAACGCAATGCTTCTGCCCGCCGTCACCGCGTTCTCTGTAGACGCCGCCCCCGCACGATACGCCCAAGTCGCGCGTGTGATGAAGTTGGCCACAGACAACGACACAGACGTGGTCGCCTGCGCAAAACTGGTCGCAGGGTTAAAGCAGATGAACGCCGATCTCGAAGTACCGTCACCCACCAAACTGGGCCACGCAAAGGACGACAAAATGTTTGCGCTGATGGCATCCCAAGCCCTTGCATCAGGATCGCCACAGAACAACCCGCGCGTGCCAACGGCAGAACAGATCGTCGAATTATATCACGAACTGTGGTAGCCTTCCGACCTACCGTTCTACCACCTAGCACCTAGCACCTAGCACCTAGCACCTAGATCGAAAATAATTTGCTGATACTGTCGGTCTTGCCCAACCCCGTTCGTCTATAGGGTACAAGAGCACGGTGCTTTTGATTTTTAACATGGAGAATATCATGCAATTTATGTGTCTCATATACTCCGCCCCTAATTCTGGTCCACAACCGGGAACGGCCGAATTTGGTGCCTTTATGAAAGGCTACGGCGACTTTACCCAAAAGGTTAAAGCCGACAGGAAACTGGTTGCAGGCGATGCGCTGCAAGGCATCGAAACCGCAACCACAGTGTCTGTTCGCAGTGGCAAAGCCGAAACAATCGACGGACCTTTTGCCGAAACCAAAAACAGCTTGGTGGCTATTACCTGCTGGATTGCGCAGATCAGGACGAAGCGATCAAATACGCCGCAATGATCCCCACCTCTGCATTTGGGCGGGTCGAAGTGCGCCGGTTGTGGTCTGGGACACCTAAACCTATCCACAATGTTTCGGACTAAATAATGTTTCCTCCACTCACCCCCAAACAGACAATCGACAAAACCGTTCGGGAAGAGTGGGGGCGTATTCTTGCCTCTCTTGTAGGTGGTCTTAAAGATTTTCAATTGGCCGAAGATTGCCTTCAAGACGCCGTCATTTCTGCAATGAACCACTGGTCCAAAAACGGGCTGCCCAGATCACCTGCGGGTTGGTTGATCACCGTCGCACGCCGCAAGGCGCTTGATAAATTGCGCCGCGCCCAGAATTTTGCAGCCAAACAGGACGAAATTTCGTACCTGCTGGATTTAGAAAACAAACCAATAGACGAAAACCTGACAGGCACCATTCCAGACAAAAGACTGGAGATGATATTCACCTGCTGTCATCCAATGCTTGACCCCAAAAGCCAGATCGCCCTGACACTGCGTACCTTGGGCGGGCTTTCCACTGACGAAATCGCAGGTTCTTTCCTAGACAAATCTGACGCCATGCAACAACGCATCACCCGCGCTAAAAAGAAGATTGCAGACGCGGGTGTTCCCTACGAAATACCCGAAACCGCCGATTTACCTGGACGGATCACTTCGGTCCTAAGCGTGATCTATTTGATTTTTAACGAAGGGTATTCTGCCACCAGTGGTGAAAATATCCTGCGCACGGAATTGACAAACGAGGCAATTCGCGTCGCCCGCATCCTGCACATTCTTTTGCCTGAAGATACCGAAGTCGCAGGGCTTTTGGCCCTCATGCTGCTGCAAGATTCCCGTAGGCAGGCGCGAACCGATGAATATGGCACGTTCATCTCCCTAGAAATGCAAAACCGCAAACGGTGGAACAGCAGTAAAATCGCCGAAGGGATTTCCATCCTTAAAGCGACATTGCCACGCAACGATATTGGCCCCTATCAACTGCAGGCCGCGATCAGCGGTGCACACGCCCAAAGCGCGGCATGGGATCAAACCGATTGGCAGGATATTTCCGCGCTGTACGGATTGCTGTTTGAAATCCAACCCTCCCCCGTTGTGCGCATCAATCAAGCGATCGCGGTGTCTTATGCACAGTCTTTAGAAAAGGCGTTAACCATCATGGAGGAAGTTTCAGTGTCTCCGAAAATGCAGACCTATCAACATTATCATGCGGCGATGGGTGATTTGTTGATGCGGGCTGGAAAAACGGACCCTGCAAAAGACAGCCTGCGCAAAGCAATGGAACTTTCAAACAACGCAAAAGAAGTCTCCTTTTTGGCAAATAAAATTCAACAGCTTTGATTTGGGTCTGGCGTTTTATCTGCCCAATTAACTAATTTTCGGTGAGTATTTTGCCAAATGTCCAAAATTGTACAAATCAACCACCCTATTTGTACAATTACCGTTATTCAGCGCAAATCCACCTCATTTATGCCCCACAATTTGTACATTTCGGCACATAAATTGTACAAATTGATCCCCAAAATCTGCACGAATCCCGTTTGAAACCAATCAGCGACACCCCTTAACAAAGCGCACGCGCCCCCTTGCCAGCGCCCTACCCAACCCGTTACCCACAACGCCAAGAACCCACAAAAGGCCGCCCCCTCGTGAAACCAATCCGAATGATGTCTGGCTTTTTAACTGTGGGTTTCTGGACACTTATGTCCCGCATCCTTGGTTTTGTACGTGAAATTCTGCTGTTGTCCCTCATCGGTCCCGGCCCCATCATGGACGCTTTCGTCGCCGCGTTCCGCCTGCCCAACATGTTCCGCCGCTTTTTCGCCGAAGGTGCGTTCAACGCCGCCTTCGTCCCCATGTTTTCGAAAAAGATGGAAGGTGATGATAGCGCACATAAATTTGCGACTGACGCGCTCGCTGGCTTGTCGTTAATTGTCTTAATCCTCGTAGGTATCGCAATGATATTTATGCCGGCTTTGGTCTGGATGACAGCGGGTGGTTTCGCAGCAGACGCCCGTTTCGACATGACCGTAGGCTTCGGTCGCATCGTATTTCCCTACATCCTTTTCATGTCTCTTTCCGCACTGTTTTCAGGCGTATTGAATGCCACAGGTCGCTTCGCCACCGCCGCCGCCGCTCCTGTTTTACTTAACATTTTCATGATCATAGCAATGGTAACCGCAAACATCATGGGTGCAGATGTGATCACCTGGATCATATGGGTTGTCCCACTTGCAGGCATCGCCCAACTGGCCCTAACCTGGGTCGCCGCCAGCCGTGCAGGGTTCGCGCTGAAACCCGCCCGCCCCCGTTGGACCCCCGACATGCGCAAGATGATCGTAGTCGCCATACCCGCCGCGCTTGCCTCTGGCGTTATGCAGATTAACCTTGTCGTTGGACAGTTTTCCGCCAGCCAATTCGACAGCGCCGTCAGTTGGTTATTCGCCGCCGATCGCCTGTATCAATTGCCACTTGGCGTCGTTGGAATTGCAGTGGGTATAGTGTTGCTGCCCGACCTGTCCCGCCGCCTCCAAGCGGGTGATGACACAGGCGCAAAGTCGGCATTTTCTCGTGCCGCCGAAATCTCGTTGGCGCTTACGATACCCGCATCCATTGCTTTGATTGTTATACCTTTTCCGGTTGTGTCGGTCCTGTTTGAGCGCGGAAAAACGGGCCCAGATGATGCGGCGGCCATCGCTGTAGCCGTTAGTATTTATGGCCTGGGGTTACCTGCTTTTGTTATCCAAAAGTTCATTCAACCGCTGTATTTTGCACGTGAAAATACGCGCAGTCCGTTTCGTTTTGCGCTGGTCGCAATGGTCGTTAATGCAGCCCTCGCAATTGGCCTATCCCCTGTAATCGGCTGGATCGCACCCGCCATCGCAGCGACGGTGGCTGGCTGGACAATGGTCGCACTTTTGATGATCGGCGCACGCCGCATGGGCGACGTTGCACGCTTTGATGCACAATTGCGCAGACGTATCTGGCGGATCGTCGCCGCGTCCGTTGTGATGGGGGGATTCCTTTGGGCTGGCAACATCGCACTGTCCCCTGCATTGGGCATGCCAGGCGTGCGCTACATTGCCCTTATTGCTTTGATCACAATAGGTATTGTTGCATATTTTATCGTTGGAAACCTATTTGGCGCGTTCAAGTTATCCGAGTTCAAAAAGGCTATTCGGCGCAGCTGATCAATCCCGCTGAACCAGCGCACGTATCCGCGCAAGACCATCAGGCATCACGATAATCGACAAACCAAAACCGCAAACAAAGCCTGCAAGTTCAGCAATCCAATCCTGTCCTGTGACAAAGAAAATGCCAAAGACAAGTTGGATGCCCATCAAGAAACCGATCAGCCGAAACGCCGAAAGTTGCTGCGCGCCCTGCCCTGCAAGTCGTTGCCATAAAAGAAATGTGTAGGCTCCGATCAACCCATAAACACTTGGGTATGCGCCAATTAACCATGCCTGATCAGTCAGCAATCCAAAGATCAAAACTCCAAATATACCACTGAAAACAAATAAGATAATCACGGCCAGTTGGCCCATAACTTCGCCTACCAACTTGCCCATCGCCAGTAAAATTACGCCAGCAAAAATGGCTGCAGTAAAGCTGCCATGCACGAACATATAGCTAAAGACCCGGATGGAATACTCAAACGGCATTTGTCCGTTTCTGACCATCCAATCGAACGCAACGCCTGAGAAACCATATTCGCTGACCGCGTTTAGTCGCCAACCGACAGCCCTTGCGCCACCGACCAGTCCCTGTTCACCCAAAGTAAATGCCAGCTCGATTCCCATAAGAATAAAGAATATCACCCAAACCACTGGCGGCATCGGGTTGAAAGGCGGGGCGTTGGGATTTTGGTGCATGCGTCGGCTCTCCGAATGTCTGGTCAAATCAGAGCGCCTGTTGACGTCCCTTGGTCCCGTGGGTAAGCCAGAAACGCAGATTTGCCCAGCGCCTAAGGACACCCAATGACCGAAACCACATTCACCCCCCGCGTCTTTTCTGGCATCCAGCCATCTGGTGGTTTGACCCTTGGCAACTATCTTGGGGCCATCAAACGCTTCGTCACCATGCAGGACGAGGTCGCTGAGTCCATTTATTGTATGGTCGATCTGCACGCGATTACCGTGTGGCAGGACCCAAAGGCGCTACAACACAACACGCGCGAACTGGCAGCTGGCTTTATCGCGTCGGGCATCAGCCCTGAGAAATCGATCCTGATCAACCAAAGCCAAGTGCCTGAGCACGCCCAACTGGGTTGGATATTCAATTGTGTCGCCCGCATGGGCTGGATGCAACGAATGACCCAGTTCAAGGATAAGGCTGGCAAAAACTCCCAAGCGGCTTCTTTGGGCTTGTTTGGCTACCCTGCGCTGATGGCAGCCGACATTTTAGTGTATCATGCAACTCACGTCCCTGTGGGCGAAGATCAAAAGCAGCATCTGGAATTGACGCGCGATATCGCGGCCAAATTTAACCACGATTACGGTGTTGATTTCTTCCCGATGACGGAACCTGTTATCGAGGGTGCGGCGACCCGCGTGATGTCTTTGCGGGACGGAACTAAGAAGATGTCGAAGTCTGATCCGTCCGATGCCAGCCGTATCAATATGACAGATGATGCTGACACAATTTCCAAGAAAATCCGCAAAGCAAAATCAGATGCTGATGCTTTACCATCTGAAGCAAAGGGATTGGACGATCGACCAGAGGCCCGCAATCTGATCAACATCTACGCATCCCTTGCAGAAATGTCCGTTGATCAGGTTTTGGCCGAAGTTGGCGGCAAGCAATTTGGTGAATTTAAACCGATGCTAGGTGATCTGGCCGTGTCAAAACTTTCGCCAATTTCAACTGAGATGGCACGCCTAATGGATGATCCCGCCGAGATTGATCGCGTACTAGCCAAAGGTGCGCTGCAGGCGCGTGAAATCACCGCGCCAATCTTGCAAAAAACCTATGACATTGTCGGGATGGTGCGCCCAGCGGTCTAATTTTATGAATGGGTGTTGCGGGTGGACAAACTGTCCGCCCTAAGCCACCCTTTTGTCGAAATAGGATCGGAGTGTGACATGACAACTGGCTTCTTTTGGGATGAACGCACATTCTGGCATGCGGGGGGAAATTATGCGTTCACCATGCCCCTTGGAGGGTTGGTGCAACCTTTGGCCGCTGGCGGCTTACCAGAAAGCCCCGAAACCAAACGTCGCCTTAAAAACCTAATGGATGTGACGGGATTAACCCGCGAGTTAGATGTCCGTTCCGCCCCCGAAGCGACACGCGAGCAATTGTTACGTGTGCACCCCGAACATTACCTAAACACGTTCAAAGACCTGTCCGATGATCGTGGCGGTGAATTGGGCGATTGCGCGCCATTTGCGAAAGGCGGCTATGAGTTGGCTGCATTGTCCGCTGGCCTGTGTATTGCAGCCGTCGATGCAGTCCTGACAGGACAAGTAAATAACGCCTACTCCCTGTCACGCCCACCAGGCCATCACTGTCTTCCGGACGATCCAAATGGCTTCTGTCTGCTGGCAAACATTGCCATTGCCATTGAAGCCGCTAAAGCCAATGGGCAGGCTGGGCACGTTGTTGTTCTGGATTGGGACGTGCACCACGGCAATGGCACCGAGGCCATCTTTTACGATCGCGATGATGTACTGACCCTTAGTTTTCATCAAGAAGGGAACTACCCCCTGAATACAGGTGGCATTGACGACCGCGGGCAGGGCAAAGGCAAAGGCCATAACATAAATTTGCCGCTTCCTGCAGGTGCCGGCCACACCGCCTATCTTCATGCGATTGACCGTGTGGCAGTGCCTGCGATCAGGGCGTTCCAGCCAGACATTATTATCGTAGCATGTGGGTACGACGCGGCAGTTATTGACCCATTGTCCAGTATGCTGGCAACGGCCGATACTTTCCGTCAGTTGACACTCAAGATCAAAGTTCTTGCGGCAGAGATCTGCGACGGTAAATTGGTACTGGTTCACGAGGGCGGGTATTCCGAAGTCTATGTCCCCTTCTGCGGCCATGCCACGATTGAAGCGCTGTCAGGCAGTTCAACTGCTGCGCCTGATCCGTTTGCAAAAGCATTTGGATCACGCCAGCCAAAATCACGTTTTGATGCCTTCTTGATCGCCGAGGTTGATCGGATGGCTGGATTGCTCGATCTTTGAATTGCGTCCCCTTGAAAGCAGATCGTTGCGGCCAAACATGACACCCAAGCAATCGATAGGTTCCAAATGCTAAAACCAAATCCTGAAGCGTTGAAATTCTTACAGACGCGCCGATCCCGTCCAGCCAAAACATTGGCTATGCCGGTTCCTGATCGCACTGAATTAGAGCAGCTTTTAAAGGCTGCAGCCCGCACCCCAGATCATGGGAAGTTAGAACCCTGGCGCTTTATCGTGATTGAGAAGGCGGCCATGCCAAGGGTGGCAGCAATCGCACAAACGCGCGGCACCGCATTGGGATTGGATGGGGAACAGATCAACAAAGGGCGCAACCAATTCGATCAGGGTCATCTGGCTGTGGCCGTTATCGAAATCCACAAACCTTCGCCAAAAATTCCCAAGTTAGAACAAACCTATTCGGCAGGCGCTGTATGTTTGGCCCTGCTAAACGCGGCCCTTGCGGCTGGATGGGGTGCCAACTGGCTTAGTGGCTGGCCCAGCCATGATCGCGCCTTTATGACCGAAGCACTGGGATTGGCAGACCATGAACGCATTGCTGGCTTCATCCATATTGCGACTGAAACCACAGCACCGCCAGACCGCCCGCGCCCGTCTATCGATGCCATTACGACATGGGTTACAAAATGATATTGGCCAGCTTTTTCGCAGCTCTTGGTCAAATGGGAGACCCACGGTTTCGTCGTGTTCTGGGATTGGGGATCGTTTTGACGATTGCCCTTTTGGTTGCTATGACCACGGCCTTTCTTTGGCTGATCAATAGCTTGGCAGGCGGATCTGCCTTCGTCGATATTTTGGGCGAAGTACGTTGGTTGAATGACCTGATAAGTTGGGGATCATTCTTTTTGATCTCATTCTTGTCGATATTTCTAATGGTCCCCGTCGCCTCAGCCATCACATCCATGTTTCTGGACGAGGTTGCGCAGGCCGTTGAGGACAAACACTACCCTCAACTTCCAAAAGTCGCAGCTGTCCCTTTTGGGGACGCTCTAAAAGATACGATAAACTTCCTTGGCGTTCTGATCGGGGCCAATATCCTTGCCCTGATCCTTTACGCGGTCTTTTCATTTGCAGCGCCCTTTATATTTTGGGCATTGAATGGGTTTTTGCTAGGTCGGGAATACTTCACGCTGGCGGCGATGCGCCGCATTGGACGGGATCAAGCCAAAATCTTGCGTAAGCAGCATACAGGAACGATCTGGATCGCAGGGATTTTGATGGCGATGCCGCTATCCGTCCCCCTACTAAACCTTTTCATACCAATCTTAGGTGCGGCAACCTTTACCCATCTGTATCACCGTATATCTGCTTCTCGAGCTTAAAAAATTCTATTTCGCTTATTTTGATCTTCTCGGACAGAATGATCGACGAAATGACAACCCACAAAACCAGCGCGATACCTGACGTGATCAACGCTTTTTTCTGAAGGTTGTGTACATGCGGTGATCCCGCGTGGGTGCCAGGTTCGATCTGCCCTACGTCGCCTTGCGTCTTCACCTTTATCGGCAAGACAATTAGAAATGTCATCCACCAGATGACGGCCAATAAAACCAATGCTGAAGTAATACCCATTTCTTACACCTGCTCTAATTCGACCAGACAGCCGTTAAAATCTTTAGGGTGCAGGAACAACACGGGCTTGCCATGCGCCCCAATCTTTGGCGCGCCATTGCCCAACACACGCGCGCCCGTTTGTACCAAGTGGTCACGCGCAACAATAATGTCGTCCACTTCGTAACAAACGTGGTGCATCCCGCCCGATGGATTCTTTTCTAAGAAGCTGGTGATGGGGCTATTTTCTCCCAACGGGTATAGCAATTCGATCTTGGTGTTCGGCAATTCAATGAATATTACCGTCACTCCATGATCTGGCTCATCCTGTGGTTCCCCAACTTTTGCGCCAAGCGCGTTGCGGTATTGATCCGCCGCTGATTCAAGATCGGGGACAGCGATCGCAAGGTGATTCAAACGGCCAATCATAGTTCTTCTCCAACTTTAGCAGTGTTGCAGTCTTATGCGGTCCCCACGAAATAAGAGCAAGCGGCGGACCGACGCACCCGAAATGTTAACGTGCTGTTAGGCAAGGTTGCGTAGCTTCCTGAGTCGTAGATGATCGTATGAGGCTAGAACATGGATACCAAAGACCCCTTCGCACAAAACTTACCCGCCCCAACCGCCAATCGTCCCCTATTGGGTCTGACCGTTCTGGTGATTGAAGATAGCCGATTTGCCTTCGAAGCGATGCGCTTGTTGTGTTTGCGCAGTGGTGCACGCATCAGACGGGCAGATAGCCTAAGATCCGCACGCCGACACCTTCAAGTCTATCGCCCGTCCATTGCGATCATTGATCTGGGTTTACCTGATGGAAGCGGATTAGACTTGATCGTTGATCTTGTGGCCAATTCACCAAGACCAGAAGTTATACTGGGAACGTCCGGCGATCCATATTCACAAGAAGCCGCGCTTAAGGCGGGTGCTGATGGATTTTTGCCCAAACCCGTCACATCCCTTGCCATATTTCAAGAAACCATACTGGGTTGCCTCCCCAGCGAACGACAACCAAATGGACCACGGGTCGTTACAAATGAAATTGTCCACCCAGACCCAATCGCGTATCAAGACGACATGGCACATGTTGCCGATGTTTTAGAAGAAAACCGCGATGATCGGACGTTGGATTACGTCGCCCAGTTCTTGGGGGGTGTGGCCAGAAGCGCGAAAGACCATAGTTTGCTGAAAGCCACCGAAGCTTTGGCAGCCAAGCGCGACGCAGGCGAAGCAACGTCTTCCGAAACTGCGCGTATCGTTGGTTTAATCCAAGAACGGCTTACCGAACGAATTGCGATCTAAAGTGTAGGATCAGCGCATTGGCGCACCAATCCCGTTAGATCACTAAGGCATTCGATCTGTTGGCCGGCTACGTCAAAATTTGACGGGTTAAGCCATGCTTTAAACGCCTCTTTCAACGCGGGCCACTCGCTGTCAATCGCGGCAAACCATGCAGTGTCGCGATTGCGCCCTTTTACGATTGCAGCCTGTCGAAACACACCTTCATAACTAAATCCCAAACGTTGCCCAGCGCTACGCGAGGGTTTGTTTAGCGCGTTACATTTCCACTCATACCGACGATAGCCCGCATCAAAGGCCCATTGCATCATCAAGAACATAGCCTCAGTTGCTGCGGGCGTACGTTGCAACGCTGGACTGTAATTGATATTTCCAACTTCAATTGAGCCGGCTTCGGGTGCAATGCGCAGATAGCTGGCAACACCTTCAAAAGCACCTGTTTGCAGGTTCTTAATCACATAAAAAACAGTACCAGTCATTGCCTCTGCTTCTCTTACCCAGCGGTGAAACTGAGAGGCCGATGAAAATGGGCCGTAAGGCAGATAGTTCCAAACCTGATCGTGACCTTCAAAAACACGAAACAACAAGGCGGCATGTTTTTCGGCGCTTAGACGTTCAATGTGGGAATATGATCCCGTCAACGCATCAAAATTTGGATAGGACGGAACGGTCCAGTCATCGACAACTGGGCCAAGAAGCGGGGGGGTATTATCAGAACTTGTCATAATCAGCACACTAAGCTGTTTCCCGCCGTCGTGCCAATCGCTTTTGAAAGGAAGGTAGCGCTTCCTACTTTACATTGACAAATCGGAACGAACAAAAAGGGCGGGCAAGGTTTCCCCTGCACCGCCCCGATTTAGATATATGAACGCATTAGTCCTGCGGGATGACCCGCAGACCAAGTTCCATCAATTGATCTGCCATTGGTTCAGATGGTGCTGACATCATCAAATCCTCGGCGCGCTGGTTCATCGGGAACAAGATTACATCGCGCAGGTTGTCGGCACCCGCCAACAACATCACAATCCGATCTACGCCAGCCGCACAACCACCGTGGGGTGGGGCACCGTATTGAAACGCATTAACCATTCCGCCAAAACGTTTTTCAACTTCTTCTTTGCCGTACCCTGCGATTTCAAAGGCCTTGAACATGATCTCTGGCTTGTGGTTCCGGATCGCGCCTGACACCAACTCATACCCATTGCAAGCAAGGTCATATTGATAACCCAAGACTTGAAGCGGATCGCCTTGCAGCGCTTCCATCCCACCTTGGGGCATTGAAAACGGGTTGTGTTCGAAATCAATTTTGCCCGTTACTTCGTCTTTTTCATAGATCGGAAAATCAACGATCCATGCAAAAGCGAAGCGGTCCATGTCCGTCAGACCAAGTTCTTCGCCAATCACGTTACGGGCGCGTCCAGCAACAGGTTCAAACGCCTTAGGTTTACCACCCAAGAAGAACGCAGCATCACCAAGGCCAAGGCCCAATTGCTGGCGGATGGCTTCCGTCCGTTCCGGTCCGATGTTCTTAGCCAAAGGCCCAGCAGCTTCCATGCCGCCTTCGATCTCACCAGATTTTAGTTTGCCCTGCGCTTCTTTCACTGTGATGCCCAATTCTTGCGCCACAGCATCAGCCGTCTTTTCACGCCAGAAGATATAGCCCATGCCAGGCAAGCCTTCTTGTTGCGCGAATTTATTCATACGGTCGCAGAATTTGCGGCTGCCACCTTTAGGTGCAGGAATGGCGCGAACTTGTGTGCCTGCCTGCTCCAACAAGCTGGCGAAAATAGCAAAGCCGGACCCTTCAAAATGCTCGGACACAATCTGCATTTTGATTGGGTTGCGCAGGTCGGGTTTATCAGAACCATACCAAAGCGCCGCATCTTTATACGAAATCTGCTCCCAATCATGATCAACCTTGCGGCCACCACCAAATTCTTCAAACACGCCAGAAATTACTGGTTCGATTGTGTCAAACACATCTTGTTGGGTAACAAAGCTCATCTCAAGGTCAAGCTGATAGAAGTCGGTTGGTGAACGATCAGCACGTGGATCTTCGTCGCGGAAACACGGTGCAATCTGGAAGTATTTGTCGAAACCAGAAACCATCAACAGCTGTTTGAACTGTTGTGGCGCTTGGGGCAGCGCATAAAATCTTCCCGGGTGCAAACGTGATGGCACCAAGAAGTCGCGTGCGCCTTCGGGTGACGATGCCGTGATGATCGGGGTTTGGAATTCTTTGAATTCTTTGTCCCACATGCGCTTACGGATGGAGGATACAACATCAGATCGCATGATCATGTTCTTCTGCATCTTCTCGCGACGTAAATCGAGGTAACGATACTTCAAGCGTGTCTCTTCAGGATATTCCTGATCGCCAAACACCATCAGTGGCAATTCCGCAGAGGCACCCAAAACTTCAAGGTCACGCACAAATACTTCGATTTCGCCGGTTGGGATTTTGCTGTTCACCAAATCAGCGGCACGCGCCTTAACAGTACCGTCAATGCGGATGCACCATTCAGAGCGGACTTTTTCCAATTCAGCGAACACTGGACTATCTGGATCACACAGCACTTGAGTGATGCCGTAGTGATCACGTAAGTCGATGAACAAAATTCCACCGTGATCGCGGACGCGGTGCACCCACCCAGACAGGCGAATGTTGTCGCCAACGTTGGCTACGGTGAGGTCAGCGCATGAATGGCTACGGTATTGGTGCATGGATCAGGTCCCCTTTGGTGGGCGAAAAACTTTGGGCAGGTACACCGCTCAACGCCAAAGAAGTCAAGATGCATGGGTCTATGATCCTACTGAAACAGGCTAAATATACACTGAATATGACCTTAGGTCGGTATTCCTTTCTGGTCCACAGTGCGTAGCATGGACAAAAGCACAGCAGAGTTAGGGGCGATACATGGAATTTTCTGGCAAGACCGCATTCGTTACAGGTGGTGCATCAGGCATCGGGCTAGAGATTGGACGCCATCTAATGGAACTTGGCGCAAACATAATGCTGGCCGATCGCGATGTTGAAGGTCTGGCTGCAGCAAAGGCCGATCTGGGTCGCGTCGAAACAATTGTTTGCGATGTGGCAGATGCAACGTCGGTTCAGGCCGCCGCAGACGCTACAATCAGGCAATTCGGCAAAGTGCATATCGTTGTCAATAACGCAGGGGTTTCATTGGCGGGTGCCGCGGGCCAGATGCCATTGAAGGATTGGCGGTGGATCGTCGATATCAATTTGATGGGCGTTGTCCACGGTGTGGAGATTTTCACACCTATTATGCAAGCGCAGGGCGAAGGCGGATATTTCATCAACACAGCATCCATGTCAGGCCACCTCGCAACCCCACAACTAGGGGCCTACACTGCGACGAAATTTGCCGTGGTTGGGTTATCCGAATCCCTAAGGCAGGATTTGGTAGATCATAACATTGGTGTTTCTGTATTATGCCCAGGCTGGGTCAAAACTGACATCAACAAGACACATATTGGCCGACCTTCAGGAAAAATGGGGACACAAGACGATGACAACCCTGGGATGAAGATGATTAGTGACGCAGTTGAACAAGGGTTGCCCCCACGCCATGTCGCTGAGTGGACTATCGAGTGCATGAAAGCTGGGCGATTTTACATTTTCACTCATCCGAGCATGCGACGGTGGGTCCAAAAACGCGCAGCTCTTGTGGATGCTGATTATACCGCTTGTTTAGATGACCCTAGATTTGCGGATCGATAGGGCAAACTGGCATATTTTGTCGCTTGCGATCTCAACAACTGAAAGCGATTTAAGATTTAGACAAAGACTTCTTCCAACAAAACATTACCACGTTCTTCAAAGCCTTCTAGGGCAAGTTCAATATCCTTGGCAGTTGGGTTAACCCAATTTTCTTTGGAAATTATGCCAGCCTTTGCCAACGATTGCGCTGTCTTTTCAAAATTCACAAGCGAGATTACTTCATTCAATTGCACGGCCTCGCCTTCGCGGAACCAATAGCGTTCGCAGTTGTCACTGATTGCAGGTTCGATCATTGCAAACCGGCGTAATTGTTCTTGGAAGTCTAAATAAATCTTACCCGGACGCCGGAGCAAAATGGCGACCTTAGTATCTGGGTCCGCAACAAATGCAGCAAGATGCAGCGCTGAATTGTCGTTTGATACGATCACTTTAGCGGCTTTGTAATGTTCGAGTTGGGTTTGCAGATCGTGCTGTTGTGGGTGGAAGATTGTGAAACCCTCAGCCTTCAAATATTCCTCGATCCGTTTCTCAAGCAAAAGGCGGCCACGCTTGCTAAAGACCTCACTGCGCGAAATATATAATTTTTCCAGTCCATTTGCTTGGACCCGTTGTCGCCAACGCTGATTCATAAACTGACTAAACTCTGGTGCCCCTCCGATCATGTCATTCACACCAAAACCTTGCGGTGCGATTATCAACCGTTCAACGCGTGTCGGCACATTGATTGCCGTACTTGGTGGCAGATCACCCATACTTTTCATAAGCTGGCGCACCTGCACTAAGCTTCTTTCAGCCCAAGTCACCTTCTTTTTGGGAAGGAACAGAATGCTGTCTATCTTTTCATCAAAGTTATCCACAGCCCAAAGACGTGCGGTGCTTTCACAAAGGGCGTGACCGAAGTGACCATAAGCGAGCCCACCAAAAAGTACGGTACCTGCAATCGCATTGGTAACTTCTTCCGGTGCAGGAAATTCAGGTTGTACGGTCGTTGGCCTGTTTGCAGTGCGGTAGGTCATTGCGTCGGCGCAAAACTCACCTTCAGCCGTAAAAATGCCAGCAGGGCGCGCCATCTTTTGCTTTTTCCCTCGTCCCCAAGGTACAACAATTGCGTTTTCTACAACGCGAATTTGGCTTGAAAGAGGGGCATCAGCAGAAAAATTCAACATTTTCAGTACTCGTCCATTTTACATTTAACGTTATTGTTTTATTTGTGATCGCAATTGCTTTTCGCGGGTTTCCCCATAGATGCGAACCACACTCACGCCAAGTGTGACATCTGCATACGTTTCATTTATTGTAGAAATGCGCGGAGATTTCGGCCATTTTTTGAGGTCTAGAACGTAGTCTTCACCCCAATTCTCAAATTCGGTAACCCCACCGTACTCCAAAATAAATACGGCCTTACCAGGGCCAGCTGCAATCTTGTTGTAGCCACTGCCGACAAAAATACGGTCGTCTCCACCTTCAGAACGCACCAAATTTCGGCCCGGCCCCGTGTGAATTTCTGAACCGCCAGGCCCATCAGAAATGTCGTCATTACCGGGACCACCATAGATTTTGCTGTGCCCTTTACCACCAAGGATAACATCGTTCCCAGTACCACCGTCCAAAACGTCACGCGCATTGCCGCCAATCAATGTGTCATTGCCAGCACCACCGTGGAATGTCGCGTCGCCATATTTTGGACCAACCATGACGTCAGCACCGCGACTGCCTTGGACATTAACTGTGACACGTTCGGATGTTTCGAAATTTATAGGTGTATCAGGATGGGCGACAATCGACATTTCTTTGGAAATGGTCGGGTCGTCTTCGTTGCGTGAAACCACAGTCGCAATGCGAATATTCTCGATATAGGCGGGGGCGTGTAGAACATAGTCATCCGGTCCACCCATATACCATAAAGTGTCAGTACCCCCGTCTTCTTCAACGATTTTTTCTGCATTCTCGCCGTAGGCCCAGTAATTGTTGTCTGCGTTTCCGCCAGCCAAAACCACACTGCCATCAAGAGACATCATCGCATTGACGCCGCGTGCAGGGTTTTCAAAACCCCGAAGATCCAGCCCCAGATCTAGTGCATTATCGATCAATGTTTGACGCAGCTCATTCAGCGGTGCCGTCTCATGAAGGTTATCAGTTTCGCCCGGATCAGCAATCAGATCGTAGACGTGTTCTTCACCATTTGGATATCGGAAGTAACGATAGCGATTCAAATCACCCGACACAGGACGCACAGACAAAGTCCCAAACACTGAGGTGACGGGGGATTTTGTTTCATCAAACTTTCCGAAACTTCCGTCCACCAGTGGTAAAAGGCTTTGGCCCGAGACCCAGTCTGGTCGGTACGGCAATCCTGCTAAATCCATAATTGTCTTGGGGATGTTGTGAAGCGAGATCGGCCGGTCAATCACTTTGGGTTCTTTGATGCGAGCGCTCCAAAGGCCCAACGGAACATGGGCCGCGCTGTCTTACTGACTCATTTTATGGAAACTGTCATGCGTGCCAAGATTGAAACCATTGTCTGACAGTAAAATCACACTGGTCTTCTCGGCCAAATCAGACGCTCGTAGCGCATCCATAAACCGCCCGATTTCATGATCGACGTGGGAGATCGCAGCAAAATAGGCGCGTACAACTTCGCGCCATGCATGATCCCCAGCCTTTTCAGGTGTCCAAGGGCCGTTCGCAATATATGCCGCTTCGTAGACAGCCATGCCTTCTTGGGGTCCAAAATAATCTTCAGCTGCGGCAGTGGTTGGCCAGACGATTTCTGCTGGATCATAGGTTTGATAAAACCGGTCAGGACACTGCAATTTATAATGCGGGTGCTTGAACCCCAACTGGATCAAATGGCGGCGCGCTGGATCAGCGCGTTCTAAATACTCGATCGCATTTTGCGCAACGCGGTAATCATAGAACTTGCGGTCCTGTGATCCATCGTCATTGGGATGTCCGACGCCAGAAATACCAGGGCCTTTGTCCAAATAATCCTTAACGTCATTGCGTTTGCCTGCATCACGCGCAGCGGGTTCCTCGTGAAACAAAACGCGTTTATATTCGTCAGGCATGGGTTTGTAATTGCTGTCGACCTTCCCCGTCGTAAAGGTTCGAAAACCTGCACGGCGCAAATCGAATTGCCACCCTGCGGTAGGGGGAAGGATGTCACGCCAAAAACGGTTTAGGTCCACAAGCCCCGTGCGAAATGGCGACAACCCCGTTGCCAGTTCCGCGCGACACGGGGCGCAAAGTGGCACGGTGGCATAGGCATTTGAAAACCGCACACCTTCAGCCATAAATCGATCAATATTTGGTGTCGAAATGGTCAATCCAAATGCATTGCGCCACGTAAACACATCAATCATGTCATCAATCCAAATGACACAAATGTTGTCGCCCTGACTTACGGTTATATCAAAGGTCATTGGTTGGCACCTATATTTTCACAATGGCGACAGACAGAATGTAAAACGTCATGATCACCGCCACATAAATCTTGGTCGACCCATATGAGCAGATCATGGATGCGCGAAACGCCTAGCGTTTTTAGAATACCTTTGCGGTGTGATCGACACCCAATAAAAACATCATTCGCCCCCGAAAAATCGACTGCTACCTCATGTTTCAAGCCCTCGCTGAAGGACGGCTTTCCAAAGCTTTCCCCCTCGCACGCGACAGACAACGACAATTTGCCCGCATCAAAACCTACAACGATCCAGCCGCCACCCTTTGGAGCAGGTATAGTGACCGCAGCTTGATCTTTCTGATCTTGCCAGCTGATATGTCCATCTTTTTCGGACAAGAACAAATAAGTGTCGTGATCATTTGGATTGATCGTCAAAAGCGTACGTGCATCGCCAAAATTTGACGAATAGCGAATGGCGCAACTGAACTTTGTCGGGTCAATCAACGCATTTTTTACAACCAAACCCGCGTTCACTTCACGCTCAAAATTCAATCCACCGTCTGAAGACAATCGCAGGTGATCCGCATTGGGCTTTACTGGCACCGCGACCTCGCCCAAACCTTCTTGGGGCAGCCATTTTTGCACCACGGCTTCATCATTGGAGGCCAACGATGCCTCATCCGCACGATACCAAACCGCTCCACTTGTGTTCGGGTGGACAAGTTTTTGAACGACAACACTGTCTGACAACAGCACCGCTTCTGGCACTTCTATGTCAACAAAATATGATTCATCTTGCTTCATCAGTGCACCGGCAACGCTGCGGGCAAGGCCCAGCGATAAAGGGTATCGCCTGTTTTGCTTAGGTACTCCCATTCATCGCGAATAGCACCACGATTTGCAGGCATACCATCTGTTGATGGTTCATGGGCCACGGCATAAAGCAACCCAAGTTTATCACCTTCAGGCGCAATGTCACAGCTAATCAAAAGGTCGTTTGTGTCATCAGAAGCAGCATCTACGCCGATGATTGCAGCATTATTGGTACATCCCTCAAACGCGAAACCACAAGCTGGTCCAGCATTCAAAGGATCGTTTCGATCGATAACCAACGGGCTTATTGTTTGGGCGCGACACCTAATGACACAGGGGTTTTCCTCGCGCTCTGCCAATAGAAAAATTGGGCAAGACCAATCTTCATCGCGATTGCAGCTCTCAATAGCAAAAGCGTCCATCTCGGCCATCTGTTTTCGGGCCAATGGTGTTGCTCGACCAAAACTGTCCAATTCGAACATGTAGCTTGGGGCAGAATAGAAAATGTCATGCCCACCTTTGTTCCATGTAAGGTCCCACTGGGCGCGCATGACGGCATGATCCGAAGCGGTTTGGGTTCCAGATTCAAACGGTGCGATAAAAAGTGGTTTTCGCAGCCCATGATCCGCAAACAAGTCGGTAATCTTTTGCATGACATCATACATGCCTAGAAGCCAATCATCACCGGTGTCTGAAACGGCTTCCAGGGTAAAATCAAGACCAACCGCCAACACTTTGGGCGAGACACCTAAGCTGGACGCTGCCGCACAAAAGTTAGCTGTTGTTTGGCGAAAGTTTGCCATCGCAGGACCATTCACCAAACCAGCTATTGATGATGATGTGTCTGTTTCGCTGCGCACATACATGACAGGCAACGCACGGTATTCTGCCAAACGACGACCAACGATTTCATCCCCAACAAGGCTATCACGCGTTTGCTCATTCAGGCGTTCGATCAAGTCTGTTTGTTCTACATCTTGCGATCCCGCGGGACCAGCTGATCCCATGTCATCGCCAGTGCTAAGCACATGGTACGGAAACTCAACTGGTTCGTCAGACGTCATTGCACGGCGGGTGCCACCCAAGGATAGCAATCCATAAAGTGCCATGGACGGGTTCGCTATTGTACTCGGAAAGCTGTCGCCAACAGCGTTTACACGGCGGCGGAAATGGCCAGCATTTTGCCCCCCAGGAAGATGGGCGTGAAACACATACCATCCATTGGCTTCGCGGACGTCCCACGCATTGATGTCACCAAGAACACTGGCGTCCACAACGCGAGCGTCCGACGATAGATCAAGCCGCGCTTGAATGTCAGCGATCACGCTGTCCGCTAGATTAATCCGAACGCCAGTCTCGTCAAACCCGATGACATCGCCGTTTTGTGCACGCAAAAGAACGCCCCGTTTTGGTGAACCGCTTTTTGGTGTCTTGTTTGTCATTTCAGATCTGCCGCATGTGTTGTGAGATCAATCGTCTTGGCCCCAATTTCAAAAAGAGTATAGGGCAAAGGCCAATGGGATGCGCATGCTAATTTGACTGCGCTAAATTTTGTCATAGTAAGGTCGCCATTTTTTAATCAAACGACGAAAGCCGTTTCTTTTCGCAATTTCAAAAACCGCTGCGGCCTTTGGGTGCTTACGTTCGTGTAATCGCGTCCCCAATTTCCGAAGGTATCGAAAACCAAACTCCCGCCTCGCGCGAAACGCATGGCGCAGATCAGAACCGTCAGCAGTCCCCCGCAGAACATCAAACAGCGTTTCTTGAATTTTCATTTCAACCAATGCCTGCAAGCCAGCATGCCCCACACCATGCAACAGGCACCGTGTGTAATTCGCAGGCTTTGGCAGCCGTGATTCATGTTTGCGATCTTGGTTATGTAATGGGTCAAACAAAACAAGATAATAGGTTTGACTGTCATTCATTTGCTTAGAAAGGTCGTGTTTCCAACCATCCATCGCGGCCCATTGCGGACCATAACGTCGCTCAAACCTAACAACTGCTGGATCTATCGATGATTGGGGAGACATAGCAACTGTGCGTTCTGCATCCAAAGTCTTGGCCCCCAGCAAAGCCCCATAACCACCCATACTAAAGCCGTATGAGGTGACGTTAATGCGTGGCCCAAGGAATGCCCGACACGCCTGCATTGCTGGGAAAAAGTCAGCGTTTTGGTGCCAATCTTCGGCGCTGTGAAAAACACAAACATGTGCAATATCGCGCTTCGAAAATGATGCTGATCCCCACCCTTCTACGTCATTTAAAAACGGATAATCAAAAGGGCCAAATGCGACAACAACACGTGGGTTCTCGGTCTTTTCTAATTCTTCAATGGCTGGCCCATTGTACTCCAAACGCATGTGTTCACCTGCAAACACAATAAGCCGGATAAAGTGTTGTCGATCCTCAGCCATCTGCAGAAAACTGCGTGACGTCAAACTGCGAAATGCGACGTACACCAGTTTTACTTTCCAGCATATCCTTAGCGAGCCGCATACACTTTACCTCGCGCAATATCTCGAAATTGCGGTAGTGAATCATCTTGATCTCTTTGTCCTGGGGCAGCGGTTCGCCACGCAGGCTACCACCCAAGATGAAATGCTGTTCATCTGGCAGCAGGTTCCAATCCAATCCAGCAGCACGGATGGCTAAGGGCAGGCTCATCTGATCCAAATAAGGACGTTTTTTGACGATATCGATTTTATCAATCAGTTGCGCCAAACGCATCCAAACTTCGGCAAAAGTTTCGCCAGTTGGCGTTAAGGGGCCTTCGGGAAATACAATTAGACCAGCGTTGAAATAGGGCATCAACTTGCGGCGTCGCTGACGCGCAAGCCAAATCCGGTCTTCCGGCTGTTCCATCTCGCAAGCCGCGTAAATATCGTTCCAAATCTTTTGACCCGACCAATACATCGACGTCGCAGGGGCAACAGAAACATGGCCTGCTTTGTACATTTGATCCGTCGTGTTTGCACCGACGAACAACATATCGGAATCCATGAAAGCAGAATATGGCGTGTCGCGTGGTTCAAGTGCAGCAAGCATCTTGTTGCCATGTGGGTATGCTGGATCGAAACAACTTTCCGTTTCAAATGAACGAATATCTACGTCTAGCTTTTCATAAATAGCCAACGCTTTTTCATCCATTTCACCAATGCTGGTGCTTGGGCAGTATCCTACCAATTTAACGGGCTCTTTGAATTGCGTGCGGATAGACGCGGCCAAAAAACAGCCCATATCTTGATATTTGGGAGGTTCAACAACAAAGAAAATTGTTAGCTTGGCATCATTCATGTTCACACCCTTTTCGTGCTGGATATCTTGCACGGCAATCGCAATTAGTTCGCGGGATCACTAATACCGCGTTTTTTATCCCAACTGCGATAGATACGGTGAAATTCGTTTTCCACCAATCCCAATTCAGGTTCGACAGGACGGATCATGCGCAGCTGCTCTTCATGGCGGATCGCCTTTTTGACAGATGTAATGCCTGTATCGTCATGGATCACAAATGCGTCGGGGGTTAGCACCGGACGAATTCCGCACAGCTCACGGAAATGCGTAACCTTTGCACCGTCTAAGTGAACCACGTCGATGTGGCGTTTTGGGTTCTCGATCGCGTAGCGCGGTGTCTCGATAAGGGAGTGCCCTCTAATGAACTTAACGCGCCCAGGGAAATTAATTTCAAGCCATTTACCAGCCACTTCCACATAGATTTCGACAGGTGCCCACTGTTTTTGCAGTCGGTCACAGATGTCCACTCCAACGGCTTTCATCTCTGGATTGGCCATCAACATCAAAAGCAAGCTGTGACCACCATTCACGCCGATCTCAAACATATGTTTGCTATTTTGGGCCACGATGAACAAGTTGCGACGCTTCACTTCCATATCAGCTTCGGGCTCAACATGCCAAAAATTTTCCTGCATCGAGTGGTAAAATACATTGCCTTGCTACACAGCAGGCTCCCCTGCAGCCTCAAGCGAACGGCGCAGCGTGTTGTTCAAATCGTCAAGCTTGGCTTTCCATTCGTCAGAAGAGATCATGTCGTCGTATGTCTTATACATCTCGTAGGTCCTTGGTTTTATGTTGCTTCTGCTTGTTATTTTTAGCCAATTCTTCACGCACTTTATCTACCACACCCTTGTTGATTTGATTTCTTAAATCGCGATCAGCAAGGTATTTGCACTTTTCCTGTGCACGTTTTGCAATGGCCTGACATTCATCTTGGTTATTTGCACACCACTTCATCATGCGATCCACATTGGCCTGATCGCCCCGCACGGGGACATAGTGTTCCCAAGGCTTGAAATGGTGGGTGGCAAACGTTTCGAAATCGCAGTCGATAACCAAGCCAACGCTGCCGCTGTTCATAGTCCAAAAAAAGCTGGACCCAACATCATTGCCTGGCAAAACAAATATGTATTTATATTCCTGAAAGGTTTCACGTGAAATTTTTAAACGCCCGTAGGAATGAATGAACGGCTCATCCGCAACCTTAAAAGCATCAGAGTCAGTGTAACCAACATCAAAGCGCGGGTCATCAATCCAATTCTTCAAAAACCGATAGCGCGGCATTGACGCAAGGGCAGCTTTGGTTTCATCGGGGCTTAAATCCCCCGCCTTGGATTTCCGTAACAATGGCAACATCCGCATGCCGTTGCGCTTCCCTTTTAGGGTGACCCTGTTACCGGGAATACCCCGCCAAACAGCCATGTCTTTTTTATCATGCCAATTTACCCGATTTGGATCTAATTGACCTAAAAACTCAGGCCCATCGACATCATGGTAACTTGGCAATGGCCACAAAATATGGCCCGTCTTTTTACTAAGGGGGCGGGTAAAGGAAAAAACCGGTGCAACTTGGCCGTCAGGAGTGATCAAGTTACGCTCACGACGGTCTTGCATATCCAACAAGAAATCAAAGTCCGCGCCAGCCTGTATTAGGGCCTTTAAAGCAAACACAATTTTGTCTGAGTTTTTATGCTTCTGGTGCTTAACCCACCACTTCGCGCGAGTTCCTCGTGCTGGCTCCCAATCGTTAAGAGCATCAGGCCCGTCCGCCGCGTGGTCCCACATCATTGTCATTTTGCTGCAGGCTTTGGATGCAAAGCCCTTGGCCTCCAAAGATTGTGAAAGTTCAAATCCAGAGAAATCACCAAATTGGTGGGCGATGGACAAATCTACAAATTCTTTCTTATCGCTCATAGTAACTTCGCGTTTCCCAATCAGCAATTTATCACAATTTAGGGACAACACTGCGTTTTCACTATTATGGTTTTCATCAAGAATACGCTACGGGGTGAAAATGTGGCAACAACAATAAGTCGTTTTCCGGTAAAAAACCCACCACATCAACGAACTTAATTTCAAACTGCAACGGTTTGGGCTATCAACTAAATACAAAATACTGCCTTGATGGGAATTCCTTGTATGCAGATCGGTAACGAAAAGACCCTAATGCTCTCCGTGATGCGCAATGAGGCACCATATATATTGGAATGGGTTGCGCACCATTTTACTCTAGGTATTGATGACCTTCTAATCTTTACTAATTTTTGCACCGACAATACGGACAAGATTTTGGATCGTTTGGAAGTCTTGATGCCCCATCGGGTCAAACATCAACCAAACCCCAAGGTCATGTTTCCAAACCGCGGTATGTGGCACATTATGGCGCTGCGATATGCGGGGCATTTTGGACGCTATCGTGCAGCAGATTGGCTGTATGTCACGGACGCGGATGAATTTCTAAATTTAAAAACTGGTGTTGCCACTTTGGATGAATTGTTTGAAGCAACAGGTCCCGCAGACGCAGTTTCATTTACGTCCGTTGCTTTCAACAGCAACGGTCAAAAGTATGCGTCGTCCGATCCTGTGACGCAAAGATTCACCCAAACCTCTACAGATTTTGAAGGGGCGGCAGCAGCAGAGGAACCTGCGCTTACAGCCGTCAAAACACTGTTCCGTAATTCGGTGGTTGGTCCACGCCGTCCCCATCGCCCCGTCACAAATGAATTTTCAGCGACGGGATTAAAATGGATCAATGGATCAGGCGCACAACTGCCTGCAAGTTGGACTGATGGCTCTGGCAAAGCCATCGACGGGTTTGGCACCCGCGATTTTGCCCAAGTTAACCATTACGCAATCAAAAGTGCTGCCGAATTCCTGTTAAAGGTCGATCGCGGTGACGCTGTTAATGCGGATCGTCTTGGTGCTTCGGAAAAATATTGGACGCATGGCAATCGAACGGGCGTCGCAGATAAGTCAGGTGTTGGCCTATCGGTCGAGGGTAAGGAAATGTACGACTACTTCCTATCAGATCCTGAACTGCGTGCTCTGCATGAAGAGTCTTTTGATATACGCGAAGCGCAGCTTGCCGATATCCTAAAAACTGATGGTGGCGAAAAACTGGCCCGTGCAATTGGTTATTTCGATTAAGGCTTTAGGTTAGCTGCTTGGATCGCGATCAATAATAATCGCCTCAGGAACCGAAAGGTCTTCATTTGGCTGCATACCGGTCTTAATGCTATCGTTGGAATGCGCGTGGAAAGCACGTGCTGCATTTCCAATCAACGCAATACGTCGGACACTGCCAAAATTGATCTGGGCCAATAAGTCGCTGGCAAGCTCTTCGTAACTGATACGGATAACATCAGGTTCGAACTGCGCAATTAGGTCATCAACTGCCGCCACGGTTTTCTTTGGATCACCCTCATGAACAATTTGAGTATTGGACTGTTCATACCGTTCCCCGAAGTCGAACGCGTTTCGCTCAAGGATACAATCAGCGATCACAGTTCGGGACGCGTTGTCCTCTTGCGCATGGACGTGAGTGCGTTCTTGTAAATTGCACACATACATGGGCAGGAAATTTACACCTGATCCCAAATCCAAAAGCCGATCACCATCCTGCACAACCCGTTCCGTAAGCCGCGCCAATTTGCGTAGATATTTGCCACGCATGACCATATCCAACATTGATGGCGCAAAAACGCGCACATCTGCTGGGACTTCGATCCCATGGTTTGAAATCCAATCAACTGCAGATTCCACCGACACATCAATTTCGCCAACGACGAACCCGTCACCGCCCTCAGACGTATCACGGAATTCTGGTGACGGCTTGGTCCGCCGTTCTTCCATAGGGCGATCCGAATTTTGTTTTTCAACACGCGACATCAACGCTTTGATTTCATCAGGATCACGCGCCTTGGGCGGCTTTGCCTCGACCTGAGTTATCGGAATTTTACCCGCTTCAATCAAACCTGATTTCAGTTCCGCATATGCGTCAGTCATACGATATTCATCAAGGCGGGCTTCGACCCGATCAAGCGCATCGTAATGTAATTTAGACAAAACTGGGTCTGTCAATAATTCGTCCATGATCTTCTTGCGCTGCTCAGTGTACCGCAAAACTTTGTCATCATGAACTTCGTTACGATCTTGAAGTGCCCAATAGTCAGAATTGTATTTGTCTTTTTTGTTGTTCACGTTGCCGCGAAATTTGCGGATCGCATAACTGTCGACCGACTTTACCGCATAATGGTTCAACTGCGCCCATTGATAGCCAACTGTTCGGCGGATCGAACGCCAACCACGGAACTTGAAATAATCCTCCATCGGCAGGCCAGACCCGTTCAACCATTTCACAGTGTCGGGAAATTCGGTCTCAAGGTGACGGTTTTTGATTGATGGGCGATGGATACCTAACTTCCAATAATCGTGGTCGAACTTGAAGAACGTCTTTACGCCCCACCCTTTATTCCAAGTTGGCGGTGCCGCATAAAGGTATTGTTCAGTGACCGGATCACGACTCCACTCCACCACGTTACCCGACCCAAAAATACGCCAAGTGATAACGATACCGTTGGCGTCACCCGCAGCGTCTAACATCGGATCAAGCGTGCCATCGCCGTAATTGATGCACAGAAACTCGTCCGCATCAAACATCAACACCCAGTCAGCTTCGCGTACCTTAGGTTCGGCTTGAGCGTGCTTCATTGCAGATGGTTGTGGTTTAACACCTTCGGGAATATCGTTGCGACGGTGATAGCCAAACCCCAACTCTTCCAAACGGATCAACATATCGTCGGTTCCGTCGGAACAATCATTGGTATATACAAGGATTTTGGTAAACCCGACAGCAAGGTGATGGGCGTACCACTCCAAAAGAAATGGTGCCTCATCTTTCATCATCGAAATCGCCAGCAGGTTACCATGCGAACTTTTATGCGGTTTTAGTTTCATCAAAGGTGCCTAAGCGATCTATCGCAAAGCTCTGGAGGGATCGATGCCGATCTGCTTACACATGCGGGCAGCATACGAACCAGGCAGCGGTTCGTTCTTTTCCCACCAAGGCTTTGTGCCGTTGGTGTACAGGTGAACGGACAGAGTATTTTCTGTAAAGTGCCCTTCAACGTTTCCATGAGGGTCATAGAACACGTCGTTCAATTGAAATGGCACTGGATAAAGAACATCACGGTCACTGGCTTTTTCAAACTGGCCTGTCTGTTTCGCAAAATAGGTAAATGCCTGAGGTCCAAAAGCGGTGCGCTCTGCATTATAAATTCGCGCGGCATGGGACAGACTTGTGTTTTGGCGATCATACTTCTTTCGCTGGTTTTTGTTCCACCACGCTGGATACTCAGGCAAATTATCGTAATAATCCAGTAACTGGTCCATCAGTTCACATTCACGGGGCATACCGACGACGCCACAGTTCAAGGCACCCGCCATCCCATGACGACCAAAGATATATTCTTCATCGTCTGGGAACGGCTGATGGCAAAACGCATCGCAATCAATCCAGATTGCACCCGTTTTTTGGATCATCTTGTAACGAAAGACGTTCGATAAAAAGGAGGCACTTGTCGCCTCAACCAATTCACGGTCCAAATCCATAATCTCGGATGCCGGGCGCACTTCGATGCCATCCGGCACATTTGACACTTTGTCGGCGCAATACAGAATGGTTTTATGACCCTGCACGACATGCGACATCAGGCACAATTGATTTAAATAGTGTAGCTTTTCACCAATCCATAGGGAGGCGACTGCGCGACGTTCACTCATACTGCTGTCCTCTTTAATGACACTTTTTCAGTGCTCGTTTCCTGTTTGCAAGATAGCGCAGCCAATTGGCCTTTGTAAACAAGGGCTTCAGCGCAAAGATTGACTTGTTGTAAACAGCATGACAAAAAAAATGGGTTAACTCGCAACCAACTCGGAGCCAAACCATGAATATAATGGCTGTGACATGTATGCGAAACGAAGCACCCTATTGCCTAGAGTGGATAGCGCATCATCGCGCTGCAGGGTTTACTAATTTTTTGATATATACCCACGATTGCACAGATGGCACAGACACACTGCTGGACCTATTGCCCGGTGTGACCCACGTTCCGTTTCAATCAACAGATGGTAAATCACCACAATGGAGTGCAATGAAACTGGCGGACAAGCATCCGCTTATGAAAGCAACAGCGTGGGCGATGTTTTTTGACTGCGACGAGTTTCTTTGTCTTGCGGAGCCGCTTACCTCAGTGACCGACCTCATTCGGTCAGTTCCAGAAAACACCGATGCGATAGCCCTTCAATGGAGGTTGTTTGGATCTTCGGGGCTTGTTGATTGGAGCGCAGGATTAACTTTAGAACGCTTTGAAATGGCTGCGCCATCCGATTTGGCGTTGCCCGCCGGACATTTCTTTAAAGCACTCTTTCAACCATCCAAATTTCAAAAAATTGGTGTTCATCGGCCAAAAAACAAGAAGGCCCACCTTCCTAGTTGGAATTTGGGTGGGACTGTCACAGCACCTCATACCTTCGCGTCAGATGATGGACGCATCAACTTATTTGGGCTGACTTCATCACCCGCAGCCGCTTGGTTGAACCATTACTCGACAAGGTCGGTTACTGAGTTTCTGGTGAAGCGAGAACGTGGCCTGCCCAACCGCCAATCCAAGAACATCGACTTAAGCTATTGGGCCGAGCGGAATTTCAATACAGTGAAAGACCCTTCAATCCAGTCCATGATCCACTCCACACGCGAGGTACTTGAAGAGTTACAAAGTTTGGACGGCGTAGCGGTTCATGTGAATTTGGGCGTCAAAACCCATCAAAGCGTCTTTGAGCACGCCATGAAAATCCCAAAAAATGTTATGTTTTTTCTGCACCTGTCACTTCTGTCCGGAAGTAAATCACCAAGCAAGATGGAGATCGAACAGCATCTCGTAAGGCTTGCGAATGCGACCGACGGCTAAAGTCCACGGGGTGCCATATCTACGCTGTCTGCATCTGGGTTAAAGAATGTCTCAATGTAGTCAAACACGTTTGATTTTGTGTCTTCACTAGCTTTTGGTGTTATGCGACGGGTACGTTCTCACTTCAGCAGGTTGAGCCGGATGACCTATTGTTTCTTGTCGCCTTACACGCAGAACGCGCGCGGGACAGACCTACGAATGTCGCAACCTTTATTGCCCTTTGTGATGTATGGAAGCTTAGGCCTGTCTGACACACCAATTGTTTGCGGCCAAAAAAAATAGCCCGCGAAGATCCAAGGCTATATTCAGTTTCAACACCTTAGCTGGAGGTTGGCTGCAGGAGGGCGCGACCGCCGAAACCTACCATCTCTCGTCGGCAGTGGGCCTGTCGTGGCTTAGTCCGCTCCTTTGATAGCATATTATGCAGCAAAGGAGCGGTACCATGGGACGGACACAAACGGACGAATTCCGCAGGGACGATTGAGGAATTGCGATGACACCCCTACCCTGAGCCCAACCAAGCCGCGCAGGACTCACTCAGCTGAAAAATTTGCGTCAAAAAATATTTTTACGC
Source organism: uncultured Paracoccaceae bacterium (assembly GCA_905182355.1). Classification (GTDB taxonomy): domain Bacteria; phylum Pseudomonadota; class Alphaproteobacteria; order Rhodobacterales; family Rhodobacteraceae; genus Ascidiaceihabitans. The sequence goes on from CAJJBH010000055.1 coordinate 60,012, forward strand.
TCAACTTCTTGTAAAACTCCCGATAAGGCTAGCCTAAGGGCAGCGTCCAACGCAAAAGATCGAGGTTCATTGATGACTTGTCCCGCTTCCAACTCCAACACGGTGTTGTGCGTAACGTAACCTGAGGCGGTGCTCTGATTACGGAAAGACTCCACCACTTGCGTTACAGTTTTTTCCGCTAGAATTTCAGAGGTTGTAACATCGGCGAAACGCAAATTCACTGTAATTATGTCTTTGCGCATTTGTTTGGTCCCGCCAACATTAAGAATACGCACCCCGCTACCGCCGCTTGCGACATCGCTGTCATAGGCAACAACTGCACCAGTGATCACATAACGCGCAATCTTCAGGTTTTTCAGTGGGTTCGGCACGGCAAAGGGTGAAAAAGGGATCTCTGGATCGACTTTTGATTTCAGTTCTTTCTCATAACGGTTCAAGTTCGCGGTTGTTTGTTCAATAGGAGGAAGGTCAGGGTTTAAGGAAGGTTGGCCCGGGCCGTTCAAACCGTAGTCTGTGTTGATCTGTGTCTGCAAACCCGCGATTTCAACGGCAATCTTATCTTTATCCGCTTGTATTCTCAGCCGTTCGTTTTGCACGTGAATTCGCTGCTGTGCTTCGACGGCTTGTCCGTTTTTAATCCGTCGTTCCTGCAGCACAGGTTCTAAGAACCGGCGTTCAAGAACTCTGAACCACGTTCCACCACCGACATCGCCAAGAGCGCTTACAACGTAGGCATCCGCACCTTGTGAGACTGCTTTTGACAGCTCTGCAAAGTTGTCGTTTTCGGTGTTTTGGCCGGTAAAATCTGGAAAATCATAGACTGCTACATTGATTTTCGACGATCTGCGACGCATCGTTTCAAGCGGTTGATATTCAGTAGCTGAACGTGCGACCACCTCACCGCCACCCTCCGCTTTAGTCTGAAGTTTATCGTACTCTGCCATAGTACACGCGCTAAGTGCGAAAATAGCCATCAGACTGAACCAAACGGCTTTGGACTTACCGCCCTTCTTTTCTAGGATTGGTCTCATCATACTCCCGGTACAACTATTTGGGTCGTTGAAATTCCATCGGCAAGCGTCACAACAACGTCGCCATTTATTGTGTCGTAACTCACATCCAATTCACCAACTGTGAAATTCCCTGAAGCTGTTGCGTCGTCGCCAAAAATTTTGCTGACAATATCAGAGGCAAGCGTTGTCAGCAGTCGTCGTTCAAGATCTTCCGCAAAAGTTTTAATCTGCGAATCCTCTGTTTCTGTCACTTTTGGGCGCTTTTGGCTGTCCAACAACGAAAGGTAATAGGATGTATTTATTGCGTTTCCGCCAAATGCAGGCAATTGAAAAGAAAAATTATATCCGCCGGCCTGGGCACACATTGTACTGCCCGCAATTAGGATCGTCGCAAGAACTAGGGTAGGTTTCATTTATCGGCCTCCGAGACGGGCATTGAATCTAAAAATGCAGGGGGAGAATCCCCCCCCTGCATCCAAATGGACGTTATTTTAGCCCACGTTACTGTTTAGTTTTGGCGGAGATTGATGTTGCCACCATTTCCAACCATATTGACAGTCAGTACTTTGTCGTGTGCAGTCTGCGTAGCGGAGAAGTTGTTGTTGTCTCCATGCTGCGTTAGGTTGATGGCGCTACGGGAACCAGTCTGGTTGGTGTATGACGAGTTATGGTCTCCGTTTTGGCTAACGTTTAGAGTATTACCACCGTAATAACCTGCTTGGATGGCGGTCACGTTGTTTCCACGGCCAGATGTCATAATGTTAACGGAGTTAGCCTGATATTGTGACATACCGTTGTAGTTGCCCTGGTAAACCGTTGTATTGTTGTCCGAACCTGATTGATAAAGCGTTGCACTGCTGGTGTTATATTGGCGCAAAGTGGTGTTGTTGCCAGTACCATATTGTTGAACATTGGTATATGAATTGTCGCTAGATTGCAACAAATCAGCATTGTTACGTGCACCAGATTGATAAAGATAGGCGTAGTTATTGTCGCCTAGTTGGCTAAGCACGGCACTGTTTAATTGGCCATGTTGCGATGCGTTCAAGTTGTTGTCTTGCGCCGCAGTTACCGCGCCACGCTGATAAGTATTTGAATAGGCATAATAGTGGTTCCAAGTTGATTCTTGGCCGTAATCTCTACCCAAGTTACTTACGTAGCTAGTATAATTGTAACGACGTAGTTTTTGTGAACCAGTCGCGTAACGCCGGGTTGTCTCTGTATATACGGTGTCTGAACCCTGTGAGAAGTTCAGCGAGTTTGCAATTCCGCTTTGGTTAGTAGTAGCTTCGTTACCGTTACCAACCTGCTTTGCTGCACTGTAGTCAGTCGGAAAGTATGTATTCCGTGTCGTGGCATAGGAAACATCAGTAGTATCCCTAGACTGGTAATTATAATACCAATAGTAAGAACCGATAGATCGCCAGCCAGTGTCAGACATGCGTGTTGAACCAGTGTAATAAGATGAAGTGTTCCGCGGAGCAGCTTTACCAATCGTGTTACCAACACCTGAAATGGTGGTATTCAAATCATTTTGGCCACCTTGGCTGGAATAGATGATTTCGTTTGCATGCGCTGCGCCTGCCATAACAATCGTTGAAACGCTGACGAGTAATAATTTTTTCATATTGTGCCTTACTTGGTTGGTTAAAGTAGCTTGCGTGGAAATCGTGGCTATCAAAGCAGGGGCTGCACTCGTCACTGACCGTTAGCGCTGGGGTGGGGCAATCATACACATGTACTACTCACGCTAATGTGTCGACTTTCATACGAACGATACCTTTCTGGCATATACGTTCGATAGTTTTGTAACTTACGATTCCAATATAGTTCTCGTTAGGATAGAAACCTTCAGCGCGTGCTATCACGCATTCGTCGCCAGCGAATGAAAAACCAGAACGACGAATCAACGCAGACAACGATTATCTGCACGACTTGATTGGTCAGTTCGCAGCGAAGAATATCTTATCTCAGTAGCTATGGGGTTTGACCATCGCCCCTAAAACCCCTCCAGCTTTGTGTAAGGTCCGCCCAACAAAAGGACGGACAAATGAAGGCACTATTTACCGACGAACAGATCACTTCGATTATTACGGAACAGGAAGCTTGCGAGAAGACAACCGATGTATGTCGACGTCACGCCCTGCCTGGCAGGGCTTTGCAAAGCAAAGTCCCGGGAATTGGGCCATCTTATGCGAAGCGCCTTCGGGCGTTGGAAAATGAGAACGGCAAGCTGAAGAAACTGCTGGCGGTCCGATGTTGGACAACGCCATTTTGAGAGACATCAATTCAAAAAATGTTGACGCCTGTTGGAAAGCGGAAAGCGGTGGCGCATTTAATGGAGATCATCAGGTCAGCCCGCGACGGGCGTACGGTGCGCTGCGCCCCCCTTTCATCTATACGACGTATCGACTGCCGGGCAGTGGATGAATGCCTCAATCAAACGCTGTTTGGAGCACTGGGTAACGCCCGTCAGACGCTTGAAGAATGGCGGGAGGATTACAATTGGGCGCAGACCACATTCAGCATTGGGCAACCTGACGCCGATGGAATTCTTGAAGTGAAAGCAGATGGACAAAATAGCCACCTAAGGTCACAGATTTGACCCTAAGGACCCCGTGCAAAACTGGAGGGAACTTGGGGCTCAGGTCATGGGGTCTGTGAGAAAGTCCCAACCTTGCCCAAAGCAACTTAGTCTTGCGGTATACGCAGCATTTGACCCTGATAAATCTTATCTGGGTGGCTTAGCATAGGCTTGTTCGCTTCGAAGATTTCTTCGTAACGTGCGCCGCTGCCCAATGTCTTGGCAGAGATAGCCCAAAGCGTGTCGCCTTTTTCCACTGTGTGAAATACTGGCTCGCCAGCGCTTGGTACGCTGTCTTCAACAGCAGAGACGCCTTTGACGTTGCCGACGGCCAAGATGATTTTTTCTTTCATCTCTTGGCTAACCGCGTCGCCGGATACTTTGACAGTGTCACCATCAACAGTGATTTCCATGCCAGATGCATCAAGACCAAGTTCACTGATCTCGTCTTGTAGTGCGGCGCCGTCTAGCGTTGGCTCTTCGCCACCACCAAATAACTTCTTGCCGCTGCCTTTAACAAAATTCCAAAAACCCATCGTCATTCTCCCACTTTTTTTCATTTTTGATGCGTAAATTTTGGGCCTAAATGATTCAAAATATAAGGGGAATAATATGTGGTTTTATTCAGTCACAGTCCCATCCGTAAATTGCAGCTTCGCAAGGCGCGCATAAAGGCCACCTTGGGCGACCAAATCATCGTGCTTGCCTGAGGCCACGATACGGCCAGCATCCAATACCACAATTCTGTCCGCCTTTTTCACGGTTGCCAAACGGTGGGCCACGATCAGCGTTGTACGATCTGCACTTAGGGCATCAACTGCCGCCTGCACCAACCGTTCACTTTCTGCATCAAGGGCCGATGTCGCCTCGTCCAGCAACAACACAGGCGCATCACGTAAAATCGCCCGCGCAATTGCGATCCGTTGTTTTTGCCCACCCGACAACATCACACCACGTTCACCCAATGGGCTGTCATACCCTGTTGGCAGTCCTTTGATAAAGTCATGGGCAGCTGCCGCTTTTGCCGCCGTTTCAATTTGCTCATCCGTTGCATCAGGACGGCCAAAGCGAATGTTTTCACGGGCAGACGTGGCAAAAATCACAGGATCTTGAGGCACCAATGCGATGTGTTCGCGAAAGGCCGCGCGTCCTAATTCGGGCAAAGCATGGCCATCCAACAAGATGCGGCCCTGTTGCGGGTCATAGAATCGCAAAATCATCTGAATGATAGTCGTTTTACCAGCACCAGATGGGCCAACAAATGCAACGGTTTCACCAGGTTCGATGTGCAGGGTAATCTCGTCCAGCGCCTTGATGGCCGGACGGGCTGGATAGAAGAAACTGACGTTTTCAAAGTCAATGCGGCCACGTACAGGCTTGGGCAGCGCAAGTGGCTGGTCGGCTTCTTGGACACTATCGACAGTTTGCAGCAATTCGACCAACCGTTCGGTTGCACCTGCCGCACGCTGCAATTCGCCCCAAATTTCGGACAATGCAGCCACTGCACCAGCAACCATAACCGCATAGATTACAAACTGGATCAACGCGCCAGAACTCATGACATCTGCGCGCACATCGTTTGCGCCAATCCACATCACGCCCAAAACGCCAGTGAAGATCAGAAAGATCACGATCACAGTCATTGCTGCACGTGTTGTTATCCGACGCTTAGCCGCGCCATAACTCTGTTCAGTTACATCCGCAAACTGGCGGCGGCTGATCATCTCGTGTGTAAATGCCTGAACCGTTTGCACAGCACTTAACGCTTCCGATGCACTGCCTGAAGATTCAGCAATCCAATCCTGGTTTTCACGACTGATCACCCGCAAACGACGCCCCAACACTAGGATAGGCACGATAACCAATGGCACAATTAACAATACCAAGGCCGTCAACTTGGCAGAGGTCAACATCATCAAAACCAAACCACCTATAAATATCAGGAAGTTTCGCAGAGCGATGGAGACTGAGGAACTCAGCACACTTAATATCAATGTCGTATCAGTTGTGATCCGGCTTAAAACTTCACCGGTCATAACGTTTTCGTAAAACGAAGGGGACATGCCGATCACGCGGTCGAAAACAGCTTTGCGAATATCCGCAACAACACGTTCGCCCAGCCGCGTCACCAGCGCATAGCGCAGCCCAGTTCCAACAGCCAGCAATGCGGCAATGCCGATGGCGGCTAGGAAATATTGATCCAAGATTGCGCTGTCTGCAGAGTTGAAATTGTCAATCACACGGCGCACAGCCAATGGAAGGGTCAAGGAAATCATCGCCGTCAATACAAGGGCACAAATCGCGGCGATCATCAGCAGGTAATAAGGGCGCATATAAGGCCACAGGGCGCCAAGTACGCCAATCTGCTTGGACTTCTCGCGCTCAACGTTTGCGCCTGGTGCCACAGGGCTTGGTGTTGCTTGATCTACCATGGAGCTTCCTTATTGCCGTCTTGCGCGGTTCTGTCCTTCACTGGCCGATAGGTCAAGCCACGTGACCTGCCCCCCCCGAAACTTCCCTTATTCATAACG
>CAJJBH010000056.1 GCA_905182355.1 uncultured Paracoccaceae bacterium
TTCATCCGCTTCAGGGCATCCATCATGCCACTGGATTCCACCTGAAACACAGCAACAGTTTTGGCACTGGCGTACAGCTTATAAGACGCCTCATCATCCAGCGGAATTGTCGCGATATCGTCAATCAACCCTTGAGGCGGATCGAACAATTCAACACCGTCAGCACCAATATGCAAATGACGCCCAGACGCTTGGATTTGATCAACAGCGTTTTGAATAACAGTCAGGGTTTTCAGACCCAAAAAGTCGAACTTAACCAACCCCGCCTGCTCCACCCATTTCATATTAAATTGGGTGGCTGGCATGTCTGAACGTGGATCTTGATACAAAGGTACCAGTTGATCCAGCGGACGGTCGCCAATCACAACGCCCGCCGCGTGGGTCGATGCATTACGCAACAAGCCCTCAACTTGTTGACCGTAATCAAGCAGGCGTGCCACAACTTCTTCGTTCTTGGCCTCTTCTCTCAGACGTGGCTCATCGGCCAATGCCTTTTCGATCGAAACTGGTTTGACGCCTTCCACAGGGATCAGTTTGGAAAGACGATCCACTTGCCCATAAGGCATCTGCAGAACACGCCCAATATCACGCACCGCAGCCTTAGATAAAAGCCCACCAAAGGTGATGATTTGCCCCACCCTATCGCGCCCGTATTTGTCTTGAACGTAGCGAATAACCTCCTCGCGGCGGTCCATACAAAAATCGATGTCAAAATCGGGCATCGATACACGCTCGGGATTCAAAAACCGCTCAAAAAGCAATTGATAACGCAACGGATCAAGGTCGGTGATCAGCAAAGCATAGGCCACCAGTGATCCAGCACCAGACCCGCGACCCGGCCCCACAGGAATCCCCTGACCCTTGGACCACTTGATAAAGTCAGCAACGATCAGGAAGTAACCGGGGAAGCCCATCCCCTCAATAATCTTCAACTCAAAATCAAGGCGGGCTTCGTATTCCGACACCTCCACCGCATGTGGAATAATAGACAATCGATAGCGTAGGCCTTCCTCAGCCTGACGGCGCAATTCTGCGACCTCGTCATCCGCAAATTTGGGCAGGATCGGATCGCGGCGATAGGTTTGAAAAGCACAGCGTTTGGCGATTTCAACCGTGTTTTCCAAAGCTTCAGGAAGGTCGGCAAACAAGGTCGCCATCTCGGCCTGCGACTTGAAATAGTGCTGGGGGGTCAGACGACGGCGACCTTCTTGCTGATCCACATATGCCCCGTCCGCGATACAGATCAAAGCATCGTGGGCCTCGTACATCTTGGTAGCAGGGAAATAGACATCATTGGTGGCAACCAACGGCAGACCCATCGCATACGCCATTTCGACAAACGGGCGTTCGGTCAAACGCTCCGGCTCAGGCAACCCGCCATCAACAGGGTGACGCTGCAACTCAACATACAAACGATCGCCAAAGATGCCCGCCAAACGATCCATCAAAACCTGCGCCGCTGGAACTTGACCCGCCTGCAACAACTGACCGACTGGACCGTTAGACCCACCGGTCAGGCAAATAATGTCTGCACCATATTGGGCCAGCTGATCCACGGTGACCTGCGGCAACTGATTACGGTTTTCTATGTAAAGGCACGAATTCAACTTCATCAGGTTTTCGTAACCCGTCTCAGTTTGCGCCAACACCACGACGGGCGCTGGGGCGCGGGCCTTTTCGCCCGGACGGCTTTCCACAAAAGTCACATCAACCTGACAGCCGATAATGGGTTGAATACCCGCGCTAGACATCGCGATCGAATACTCCAAGGCGGCAAACATATTGTTTGTATCGGTCAACGCCATCGCAGGCATCTTCGCATCCGCACACAAACCCGGAAGCTTTTTCAGGCGCAGTGCTCCCTCCAATAACGAATACTCGGAATGGGTGCGCAGGTGAATGAATCGGGGGCTATTTATCATGGGTCCAACTTACGCCCTGTCCACAAATGTTGCCACAAAGACTTGCAAAAAAGACGAAGGCTTGCAAAGCTACGACTCGAACATGCCCGCGCGGCCGTCTACGCCACATCGACGGCGCGCAAATTCAAGGGCTTTGGTAGGGTGGCGGGTTACATTCATATGGACGTGTCTTTTCGGCTTAACGGAAAGGATGTGGCGCTTACTAACGTAACCGCAACAACCACGCTGCTTGATTGGCTGCGGATCAATCAAAATCTGACAGGAACAAAAGAGGGCTGCAATGAGGGCGATTGCGGAGCCTGCTCTGTCATGGTCACAGATGAAAACGGGGCAAAGGCATTGAACGCGTGCATTCTGTTCCTTCCACAACTTCACGGCAAAGCAATCCGCACAGTTGAAGGGATCGCAGCACCGGACGGCACACCCCACGCCGTACAAACGGAAATGATCACCCATCACGGCAGCCAATGCGGGTTTTGCACACCGGGGTTCATCGTCTCGATGGCAACAGCGCACCTGAATGGCGAAACCGACCACGACACTGCACTGGCCGGCAACTTATGCCGCTGCACAGGCTACGCCCCAATCATCCGCGCCGCCAAAGCCGCCGAAACGGCCCCGATTCCCAAACACATGCATGATACCCCACCTATTCTTTTGGCCAAAAATATCCCGGGGGAGCGCGAAAGCGCGGGGGCAGAGCCCCCAACAAACCTTGACGCATTCGCCAGCTGGTACGAACAAAATCCCGACACTACACTTATTGCAGGTGCGACAGACGTGGGCCTTTGGGTCACAAAACATTTCACCAACCTTGGGCAAACGGCTTTCCTAAACCAGATCCCTGAACTGCGCGGGATGACTGAGACGGATGAAGCAATCCACGTCGGAGCGATGACAACACTAACGGAACTTTACGAGGTGATCAAAGACCGCCACCCAAGTTTTGCACAACTCATCCAGCGCTATGGCTCAACCCAAGTGCGCAACGCCGCGACCATCGGCGGGAACGTCGCCAACGGATCGCCCATCGGGGACGGATCGCCTGCGCTGATCGCACTGGGGGCCACGCTTCACCTGCGCAAAGGTGCAAAGGTCCGTGAAATCCCAATCGCTGATTTCTTCATCGAATACGGCAAACAAGACCGCGCCGTTGGGGAGTTCATCACGGGGATCACAATCCCAAAGGTCGCAGATAATCTGCATTGCTACAAACTGTCCAAACGTTTTGACCAAGACATTTCAGCCGTATGTGGCTGCCTTTGGGTGGAGGTTAAAGACGACGTCATAACCACAGCTCGGCTGGCGTATGGTGGTATGGCAGGCACACCAAAACGGGCTTCAGCAGCCGAAGCGGCGCTAACCAATAAGCCGTGGAATGAAAACACCATTCGCACCGCGATGGAGGCCTTGAAAAGTGATTTCTCACCACTCTCAGACATGCGCGCCTCTGCCAAATATCGGATGCAAACAGCACAAAACATGCTGCTGCGCCTTTGGCATGAGCGAAACGGCGAAACGACTTCAGTGCACGAGGTGACAGCATGAGCATCGCCAAACCCCTGCCCCACGACGCCGCCGCGTTGCACGTTAACGGCAGCGCCCGTTACGTAGATGATATTCCAACACCAACGGGCACGTTACACTTGGCCTTTGGCACCAGCCCAATTGCGGCAGGCACGTTAAACGGGATGGATTTGGACGCCGTCCGTTCTGCCACAGGTGTCATTTCTGTTATGACAGCTGATGACCTTCAGCATGATACCGACGTTTCCCCGTCCGCGCACGACGAGCCACTGCTTGCCAAAGATACGGTAGCGTATGTTGGGCAGCCGATGTTTCTTGTGATTGCCACGTCCCACACGGCAGCACGCGCCGCTGCACGTCGGGCCCAATACGACATCACTGAGGGCACCCCAATCTTCAGTATAGAGGATGCGTTGGCCGCAAATAGTCGCTTTGAAGATGGGCCTCGGATTTATTCCAAAGGCACTGCATCCACCGCCCTTGCCGCATCCACGCACACCGTAAGTGGTTCACTTACGATGGGTGGACAAGAACACTTCTACCTTGAAGGACAAGCCGCCCTTGCTTTGCCCAGCGAAGAAGGTGACGTGCTGGTTCACAGTTCAACCCAGCATCCCACAGAAATCCAACATAAGGTGGCACATGCCATCGGCAAACCCATGCACGCTGTGCGGGTTGAAACCCGCCGCATGGGTGGTGGGTTCGGCGGTAAGGAAAGCCAAGGCAACGCATTGGCCGTCGCCTGTGCCATCGCCGCCCTTGCAACAGGCAAGCCGTGTAAAATGCGCTATGACCGTGACGATGACATGATCATTACGGGCAAACGCCACGATTTTCGCATTGATTACACCTGTGGATTTAATGCCAAAGGTTTAATCCAAGCCATTGATGTAAAACACTATACAAGGTGCGGATGGGCCCAAGATTTGTCCCTGCCCGTTGCAGACCGTGCCATGCTACATGCCGATAACGCATACAACCTGCCAAACATTCGTATCGAAAGTCATCGCCTGAAAACCAACATGCAAAGTGCCACTGCGTATCGAGGGTTTGGTGGACCGCAGGGTATGTTGGGCATGGAGCGGATCATTGATCACGTGGCACAAAAGCTAGGTGCTGATCCAGCACGGGTCCGCCAGATGAACTATTATGCCTCCGCTGGAAGTTTATCTGGAAAGATGAAACCTGACAGCACGCCTTATGGTCAGGAGGTCACAGATTCGATCATTGCCGAGTTAAGCAAAAGCCTTTTAGGATCTTCCAATTATGACGACCGCCGTGCCGCTGTGAAGGCATGGAACGCGCGCAATCCAATCATCAAACGTGGCATCGCACTGACCCCCGTCAAGTTTGGTATTTCGTTTACCTTGACCCATCTGAACCAAGCAGGCGCACTGGTGCATGTGTATCAGGACGGTTCTATTCATCTAAACCATGGAGGCACTGAAATGGGCCAAGGCCTGTTCCAGAAGGTTGCACAGGTGGCCGCCTCGAGGTTTGGGGTGCCTTTGGAGTTGATCAAGATTACAGCCACGGATACGGCCAAAGTACCGAACACATCCGCCACCGCGGCATCCTCTGGGAGTGACCTAAATGGGATGGCCGTCAAAATTGCATGTGATACCATACGTGACCGTATGTCCGGCCATATCGCGCAATTGCACGACTGCACGGCATCGGAAGTCACATTTGCGGACGGCCACGTGAATGTCGGCGCAAAACGCTACAGCTTCGCTGAGGCCGCGCAACTGACCTATCAGGCCCGCAGCAGCTTATCCGCCACAGGCTTTTACAAAACGCCCGATATTGAATGGGATCGAATAAAAGGCAAAGGCCGCCCGTTCTTTTACTTCGCATATGGTGCGGCGATAACCGAAGTCGCTATTGATACTTTGACGGGTGAAAACCGCATACTGCGCACAGACATTCTACATGACGCAGGCGCTTCATTAAATCCAGCATTGGACGTTGGTCAAATTGAAGGTGGCTATGTTCAAGGTGCAGGCTGGCTGACCACCGAAGAATTGGTTTGGGATGACAATGGACGGCTGCGCACCCACGCACCATCGACCTACAAGATCCCAGCTTGCAGTGATCGTCCTGACATTTTCAACGTTGCCCTATGGGACGGCGAAAACCCCGCCGACACTATTTATAAATCCAAGGCAGTTGGGGAACCGCCGTTTATGTTGGGCATGTCGGCCTTTTTCGCACTTAGCGATGCCATTGCTGCATGTGGCCCCACCTTTTCAGACCTCCAAGCCCCAGCAACCGCAGAACAAGTCCTGTCTGCCATTGGACGGGCCCGTGATGTTTGATCGCGACGCATTGATCGCAGCCTGTCAGGCCAATGGCACTGTGGCTAGAGTTGTTGTGGCTGGGGTTGCTGGCTCTGCTCCACGTGAAGTTGGGGCTGCTATGCTGGTTTGGGATGGCGGGCAATCTGGCACGATTGGCGGCGGCGTTCTTGAATATGAACTGGCGAATATCGCGCTGATAGGCGGGGATCGAATGACACGGCACGCCCTTGGCCCTGATATGGGGCAATGTTGTGGTGGTTCAGTCCATATTTTGACTGAGATTTACGATCTTTCGAAGGCCGAAGCCCTGCCAGAGGACTTTATCGTGCGCGGTGAAGGCCAGATGCCTTTGCAAGTTTCAAAACTGATCTCACAAGCGCGAAATCAAGGAATTCAACCTACCGCACAGCGCATCGGATCATGGGTCATAGAACCTGTGCACACACCAGAAAACGATCTTTGGGTTTGGGGTGCAGGTCATGTGGGTCGCGCGATAGTCAGCGTATTGGCCCCCCTTCCAGACGTAAAAATCACGTGGGTTGACACAGCCCGCGAAAGATATCCAGCCATCATACCCGACAGCGTGACAGTCCTTCCAGCAAAGCAACCAACCGACGCAGTGTCATACGCAAGCCAAAATTCACATCACCTGATCCTGACGTATTCCCATGCAATCGATCTGGCCCTTTGCCACGAATTGCTGTCACACGGGTTCGCAAGTTGTGGACTAATCGGATCGGCAACCAAATGGGCGCGTTTCAGGAAGCGGCTTGCAACTTTGGGTCACACAGATGCTCAAATTACTGACATACTGTGCCCAATTGGCGCGCCATCTTTGGGAAAACACCCGCAAATGATTGCGATTGGTGTAGCAGATCAACTCATCAGACATAGCTTTGGCAAATCCATCCAAAGCGAACTGACCCCACAGGAGGCAATTGCTTGACCACTCCATTATTATCCTTACGTGGGCTTACCAAAGCTTATCCCGGTGTTGTCGCAAATGACGATGTCAGTCTTGAGATTGGGCCTGGTGAAATTCACGCTTTGTTGGGTGAAAATGGGGCTGGCAAATCCACGTTGGTCAAAATGATCTACGGTTTGGTTAAGCCGGACAGCGGCACGATGGAATTCAAAGGCGCATCATTTGCACCACAAGACCCACGCACCGCACGGGCTAGCGGCGTTGGGATGGTGTTTCAACATTTCTCGCTGTTTGACGCACTTACTGTGGCTGAAAACATCGCACTCGGGATGGAAAATGCCCCTGCAATGGGCCAGCTTGCTGCGCGAATTCGCGAAGTGTCACAAAGCTATGGCCTGCCGCTGGCACCAGATCGCACAGTTGGCGATTTGTCCGCAGGTGAACGACAACGGGTCGAAATTATTCGCTGCCTTTTGCAAGATCCCAAACTTCTGATCATGGATGAACCAACATCGGTTCTAACCCCACAAGAAGTGGCAATTCTATTCGAAACCTTGAACAAATTGCAGTCCGAAGGCACCTCGATCCTTTATATATCCCACAAGCTTGAAGAAATTCGCACCCTATGTGACAGCGCTACGATCCTGCGGTTGGGCAAAGTGGTTGGCACATGTGTGCCAGCGCAAACATCGGCGCGTGATATGGCCGAAATGATGGTTGGCACAGCGCTGAAAACGCCACAACGCAGCGGGACGCAAGTTGGTGAGGTGATCCTTGAACTTGATAAGCTATCGCTGCCGCCCGCCAATGATTTCGGGATGCCACTGCGAGCGATTTCTTTGAATTTGCGCAAAGGCGAAGTACTGGGAATTGGTGGCGTTGCAGGCAATGGGCAAGACGAATTGCTAGGTGCGTTGTCGGGCGAAACAACAGTGGGCAACGGCATGATCACCTATAAGGGTCAGGATTTGTCGTCCCTTGGTCCAAACGAGCGCCGCGCCATTGGCTTGTTAAGTGCGCCCGAAGAAAGATTGGGCCACGCCGCCGCCCCCGATATGTCGCTGGTTGAAAACGCCATGCTGACGGGAGCAACACGCGAAGGGTTGGAAAAAGGCGGAATGTTGGATTGGGCAGCCGCCCGCAAGTTTGCAGATCGCATTATCACAGCGTTTGATGTGCGTACCCCAAGTGCCGCCAACGCAGCGCGGTCCTTATCAGGCGGCAATTTGCAGAAGTTTGTCATCGGGCGCGAAGTTTTGCAGCGCCCTAACGTATTGGTTGTGAACCAGCCGACATGGGGTGTTGATGCATCTGCCGCTGCGGCCATCAGGCAGGCCCTGTTGGATTTGGCGATGGGCGGTGCAGCTGTCATTGTTATTTCTCAAGACTTGGACGAGTTGATGGAAGTTTCAGATCGGTTTGCTGCGTTAAACGAGGGACGCCTTAGCCCGCCACGTCCCGCTGCGGGCCTAACAGTGGACGAAATTGGATTAATGATGGGTGGCGCACATGGTCTGGAGGCTGCACATGTTTGATGTTTTCAAACCCTGCGGGGCGCAGTACTTTTGTTCAAAAGATGCAGGGAGAACCACATGATCCGGCTTGAGAAACGGCCACAGCCCAGCCGCACATATGCGTTGGCGACGCCAGTTTTGGCGGTTTTGGCGACAATGTTCTTTGGTGGGGTGTTGTTTGCAATTTTAGGCAAAGATCCGGTACAGTCGATCATTACGATCTTTTGGGAACCACTGTTTGGTGAGTTTTCTTTTTATTACCGCCCTCAATTGCTGGTCAAAGGCGCGCCGCTGGTTTTAATCGCTATTGGATTGGCGCTGGGTTTCAAGGCAGGCATCTGGAACATCGGGGCTGAAGGTCAGTATATCATGGGCGCGATATTCGGCGCAGGCATGGGTTTGGCATTTTACCCGACCGAGAGCGTTTTCATATTTCCGTTGATGATTTTGGCGGGTGCTTTTGGTGGCTGGCTATGGGCCACGATCCCTGCTGTGTTGAAGGTGAAATTCGGCACCAACGAGATATTGGTATCACTGATGCTGGTCTATGTGGCCGAGCAATTGTTGGCCTCTGTTTCACTTGGATTGCTAAAGAACCCCGAAGGCTTCGGGTTTCCGGGATCGCGCAATTTACAACAATACGCATCAGCCCATAACGCCGAACTTATAACAGGGTCAGGCATGCATTGGGGTGTGGTCGCCGCCTTTATTGCGGTCATCTTTGCCTATGTCCTTCTGGCCCGCCACCGCCTTGGTTTCGCCATTCGAGTCACGGGTGAAGCCCCGCGTGCCGCCCGTTTCAGCGGCGTAAATCCCGCCCGTTTGATCCTGTTCTGTCTTGGCATATCGGGTATGTTGGCAGGGCTTGCAGGCATGTTTGAAGCCGCAGGACCTGCGGGCCAAATCACAATCGATTTCAATGTGGGATATGGCTTCACGGCCATCATCGTGGCCTTTCTGGGCCGTCTGCACCCAATTGGCATTTTGCTTGCGGGGCTGCTGATGGCCCTGACCTACATCGGTGGCGACATCGCCCAAAGCCAGCTGCAATTGCCTGCCGCCGCCATTCAGGTGTTTCAGGGTATGCTATTATTTTTCTTGTTGGCATTCGACTTGCTGACCAACTATCACCTACGCATTGGCAACACTGAGGTGACACCATGACCCGCAACAACATACTGCCGCTGACAATGGGCTTTGCGATGGGGCTGCTGATGTTGTGGATGGTGCATCGCCAATTGGCTTCGCCCGATACGCTAGGTTTTGCGGCTTTGGCGACGTTCATCGGGACCCACGTTTTAGTTGCAGTAGTGGTTTTGGCGCAGCCTGCTTGGTTTACCACGCGTATTCCGCGACTTCACCGCATATTGTCGCGCGTACATCATCCAAGCCGGAACCATATGGCGTTGATGCTTGCAGGGGCCGTGGCTGCCACGCTTACCACACATCTTTGGATACACGGAGGGGTGATCTAATGGACTTATCCGCAATCAACCCAATCATCCTGATCGCAGCCCTTATCAGCGCCGCGACCCCGATCCTTTTGGCGGCAACTGGTGAATTGGTCGCCGAACGTGCAGGTGTTTTAAACCTTGGTGTTGAGGGAATGATGATCACAGGCGCAGTCTGTGGGTTCATCATTTCGGTCAACACTGGATCGCCAGCACTTGGATTCATCATGGCGGCTGTTGGGGGGGCTGCACTGTCGCTGCTGTTTGCGTTTTTGACCCAAGTCGCGCTGGCAAACCAAGTGGCATCAGGACTTGCGTTGACCCTGTTTGGACTAGGGATTTCATCCCTCATGGGCCAAAACTATGTTGGGATCAAACCGCCAAGGCTGCCAGACGTGAACTTTGGTCCACTGGCAGATATCCCCGTACTTGGGCCTATTCTGTTTAGCCATGATCCTATCGTTTATGTCGGCCTGTTAATTCTTGCAGGTGTTTGGGCGACCCTGAAATACACGCGTGCCGGATTGGTGCTGCGGGCCGTTGGCGAAAACCACGATGCCGCCCATGCCCTTGGATACAAAGTCAAACGCATCCGCACACTTGCAATCATGTTCGGTGGGGCCTGCGCGGGTATGGGTGGGGCATACATCAGCCTGATCCGCGTCCCCCAATGGACCGAAGGGATGACGGCTGGCGTTGGCTGGATCGCACTCGCTCTCGTTGTATTTGCCAGCTGGAAGCCGTGGCGTGTCCTGTTAGGTGCCTATCTTTTTGGCGGAATCACACAATTGCAGCTAAATCTTCAGGGTGCAGGCGTTGCCATCCCTGTCGAATATCTGGCAATGTCGCCATATGTTGTCACAATCATCGTTTTGGTGATTTTATCTGCTGACAAATCCCGCGCACCGGGATCACTCGGGCGCATATTCCATGCCTCTCAATAGAGGCGCACAACCACAGGGGAACTATCAATGAAACTCACCACACTGATCGCTGGCGCTGCGCTGGCATTTGGCTTGGCGACAACCGCATTTGCGGACGGCCATGCAAAAACCAAGGTCGGCTTTGTCTTTGTTGGTCCAGTCGGCGATGGCGGCTGGACATACGAGCACAACAAAGGCCGCTTGGCTGTCGAAGAGCACTTTGGCGATAAGGTTGAAACCGTATTCGTTGAAAGCGTAAAAGAAGGCCCTGATTCCGAGCGTGTGATGACACAGATGGCGCTGAACGGTGCGGATCTTATTTTCACAACCTCATTTGGCTACATGGACCCGACAATCAACGTTGCCGCAAAGTTCCCAAAAGTAAAATTCGAGCACGCAACTGGCTACAAACAAGCCGACAACGTCTCGGTTTACTCAGCCCGTTTCTATGAAGGTCGCGCGATCCAAGGTCACATTGCTGGCAGCATGACCAAGTCGAACATCATCGGCTACATCGCCTCCTTCCCGATCCCAGAAGTTATCCGTGGCATCAACTCGGCCTACATCCACGCCAAAAAAGCAAACCCAGACGTCGAATTCAAAATCATCTGGGCCTACACATGGTTTGATCCTGCCAAAGAAGCCGACGCTGCCAAAGTTCTTATCGAACAGGGTGCCGACGTAATCTTGCAACACACCGACTCTACAGCGCCACAAGCGGCTGCACAGGATGCGGGCAACGTCATCACATTTGGTCAAGCGTCTGACATGAGCCAATACGGTCCATTGCCACGCGTTTCTTCCATCATCGACGACTGGGCACCGTACTACATCGCACGTACCCAGGCTGTCATGGACGGGACTTGGACATCCACAAGCACGTGGGATGGTATCGGCGCTGGCATGGTTGGCATCGGTGAGATTTCCGACGCGGTTCCTGCTGATATAAAAGCCGAAGCATTGGCCATGAAAGCCTCATTGGCTGACGGTTCTTACCACGCATTTACTGGCCCACTGAACAAAGCAGACGGTTCTGTTTGGTTGGCAGACGGCGAAACAGCAAATGACGGCGACTTGGCTGGCATGGGCTTTTACGTCGAAGGCATCACAGCTGAAATTCCTAAGTAAATTAGGATTGCTATAAACGACAAAAGGCCCTGACTGATTTAGGGGCCTTTTTTATGTGAAAGAGTATTACGTTAAAGAAATCTAGCAGGTTCAATCACGCCAGTAATTGTTCGCCTGCGCAACTGTCTGAAAATGGGTTGCCACAACATGCGACGCCATTGTCAGGCAGTCTGCAATGTTGGAATAAACAGGGCGCAAAGCTTTGCGGGCATCTTCAACAGGCTGGGTTTTCGTGTTTGCCATGCGTAACAACTTGATCGCAATCTCATACCTTTTTTAGGCGTTTTTGTCAGCGATGTTGGTAACCATGACATGATGTATCTCAATCAATTTAAGGCGATCTAATCGCCTTAAATTGAATTCACTTACCAAATTCTTGTCAACGAATGATCATCAAACCAACTTTAGTGGATACCCAATCTTCTAAATCCCTCTTCAGCCTCTTCCTTCATTTTGAAACTGCCATTCGACGCACTGTATTCAGCCAGAATGCCATGTATAAATTGGGTTTCAGACGGGTCGATCAGGTCTGAAGGCAACAACCATTCAATGCGTTTCTGACACATCAATCCAAAATGTGTGTGCCAGATAGGGCTGATCCAGCCACAGGCTTTGGACAGCGTTTTTGTGTCTGACCCTGGATGAAGCAACAGTGCGCGAATAATCTGGTCCTCCGTCTGACTCGGAGGCATTTTTAGGAAAGCCAAAGTTACCCTGCGGGCCAGTGGCATCAAATTTAGAGGTTTTGATTGCTCCGGCTGGCTATCTTTAATTTGGTCAGATCGATTTGCACCAACTGGCCTAAATACCTTTTGAAAAAAAACGACGAAAGATGACCTGCGTTGCCTACTGGCAAAGCTCTTGTATGTTCCATTTACTGCCCCTTGACGCAAGTGTCCCCTTGGTAAAACAACTGAACCCTCAAACTGTGTCGGAATTGTGTCAACTCTCATCGTTACAGGCACTCTTTAGTAGGTATACTTTGGTATGTATTGCTGGGATATCAAATTGGAACAGTTGACTTGAAACCTTAAAATTACGTTATAAAACAATTATTTATA
>CAJJBH010000057.1 GCA_905182355.1 uncultured Paracoccaceae bacterium
GGACGGTGGGTCTGGCAAGCCAGTGTTTGTGTACCCAACTTGGGTTGCAACACTGCGTGTCTTTGTCTGTGAGCGGTGTTTGCATTTGCGCAAAAGCGCCGCGGACTTGATTTTGTTGCCCGCCGCATGTGGCGTCGCAGGTGCCGATCACCACTTTCAATTCTTGCTCTAGGGCCAGTTGGTCTGCGATTTTACTGCTAATATCATCGATCCGCTTCAGGGCGATGTCCTTTGATGTTTGGCAATCTGACACTGACCTATTTGGCAGGGCCAACAATGAGCCCACCTGCTTTGTCGTGAAACCGAATTCGCGGCACCGCTGGACAACGTTTAACCGATCCACATCCGTTTGAACGTATCGTCGTTGATCACTGCGACTGCGGTCTGCTTTGGGCAGCAACCCGATTTGTTCATGAAACCGAATTGTGGGGGGGCACGTCACAGGATTTTGTCGCGCGGGGGGTAAATTGTCACATCAATTTTGATGTTTTTTGGGGAGGGTGAGAAACATATTTTGAATTTGATATCGCGCAATTTTTCCTCACCACTTTTTCCCAACACACCACGAACAGTTTTGACTGCTTTATTGATTTCGTGGTCGAGTTTTTTTCTAACTCGAAAATTCAAAAAATGATTTTTCCGAATGTTGGAATAACGAGCCTACTGGCAGAAAAAATCACCCGTGTTGGTGGAAACGATAACAAATGTGTAAATTTTAAAATTGGATCACCAAACGCAAAAGGCGCCCCAAAACAGGAGCGCCTTTCAATTTATAACTTGGATTTAAGACTTTAGCAGGAATAATACATCGCGTATTCAACGGGGTGAGGTGTTGTTTCGTAGCGCTCAACCTCTTCCATCTTCAATGCAACGTAGCCTTCAATTTGGCCTTTGGTGAACACGTCACCTGCCAACAAGAAGTCCATGTCTTTGTGCAATTCGTCCAAAGCTTCGCGCAAGGAACCACAAACTGTTGGGATGCCTGCCAGCTCTTCTGCTGGAAGGTCGTACAGGTTCTTGTCCATGGCTTCGCCCGGATCGATTTTGTTTTGGATGCCGTCAAGACCCGCCATCAACAGGGCTGAGAAGCACAGGTATGGGTTGGCGGATGGATCGGGGAAACGTGCCTCTACGCGCTTGGCTTTCGGGGACTCTGTCCACGGAATACGAACGCAGCCAGACCGGTTGCGTGCAGAATAGGCGCGCAGAACTGGCGCTTCAAAACCTGGGATCAGGCGTTTGTAGCTGTTGGTGCCCGGGTTGGTGAAAGCGTTCAGGGCTTTTGCGTGATGCAGAATACCGCCGATGAAATACAGCGCTTCTTGGGAAAGATCGGCGTATTTGTCGCCTGCAAACACGGGCTTACCGTCTTTCCAGATCGACATGTTCACGTGCATCCCAGAGCCGTTGTCGCCAGAAATTGGCTTTGGCATAAAGGTTGCTGATTTGCCGTAGGCGTGTGCGACGTTGTGGATGATGTATTTGAACTTTTGCAGCTCGTCCGCTTGTTCAGTGACAGATCCAAAGATCAAACCCAGTTCGTGCTGGCAGGAGGCAACTTCGTGGTGATGCTTGTCGACCTTCATGCCAAGACGTTTCATGGTGGACAGCATTTCGCCGCGCAAGTCATGTGATTCATCAATTGGGTTTACTGGGAAGTAACCGCCTTTAAGCGCAGGGCGGTGACCCATGTTACCCATTTCATATTCGGTGTCGGTATTCCAAGACGCATCCGTTGCATCAACTTCGAACGATACTTTGTTGATGGTGTTGGAATAACGCACATCGTCGAACAAGAAAAATTCAGCTTCTGGACCCATGTAAGCGACGTCGCCGATGCCCGTGGATTTCAAATAAGCTTCGGCTTTTTGCGCGGTGCCCCGTGGGTCGCGATCGTATGCTTCGCCTGTGTCAGGCTCAACAACTGAACAATGTACGCAGACTGTTTTTTCAGCGTAAAACGGATCAACATAAGCGCTGTTCACGTCAAGCATCAGTTTCATGTCTGACGCTTCGATGGATTTCCAGCCCTCAATGGAGGAGCCGTCAAACATGAAGCCTTCAGCGATAAAGTCTTCGTCGACTTGGTCCGCGCAAAGCGTGACGTGCTGTAGTTTGCCGCGTGGGTCGGTGAAGCGCACGTCGACATAATCGGCGGCTTCGTCTTTCATCATATCAAGTAGTTTGTTGCTCATGTCGTCAGATCCTTAGTGTTCGTATGTTCTGTGGTGATTTATTAAAGAGCGTCTGAACCGGTTTCGCCGGTGCGGATGCGGATTGTTTGTTCAACAGGGGAGACAAAGATTTTGCCGTCGCCAATTTTTTCTGTTTTGGCCGCATCTACAATGGCTGCGATGGCTGCGTCTACTTGATCGTCGTCTAAAACGACTTCAACTTTTACCTTTGGCAGAAAGTCGACCACGTATTCTGCACCGCGATACAGTTCGGTGTGACCCTTTTGGCGTCCGAACCCTTTGACTTCAATAACACTAAGTCCTTGAACGCCAACTTCTTGAAGGGCCTCTTTGACCTCGTCCAATTTGAAGGGTTTGATAATCGCTTCGATCTTTTTCATAGGGGCCTCCCGAGGCATGTCTTTGTGACACTCATCCCATTTACCGCTTTTAAGGTCGATGAGCGAGGCGAAAAGTAGGGGAGGTTTGGGGTGATTTTTGATGCTGTGCATCGAATTTGTGCGCAACGATTAAATTTTAGGCGTTACTGAATCGCAAAAAGCACATCAATTTGGCAGTTGGTTGAATTCGCACGATATAGCAGACAAACGAAAAGCCCCCAATTGGGGGCTTTTCGTTTGTATTAATCGTGAAGATTAGGCTGCGACGGCTTGGGCCATCGTTGCCAAGGGCACGGATATTTCCAGCCCATCCGCATAGATCACATGTGGCCTGTCGAACGTCAGGTGGACAAGTTGTAGATTGCGCACCCCTAGATCGGTGATGAACTCACCATCGATCAGTTGTCCCGCTTGAACAATGACTTGCGGCTTGCCAAACATGGACTGCGCCCGCCAATCGCGCACCAAAACGTGTTGGGCTGCGGGGATGATCACATTTTGATCTGGCCTTGTATGACCCAATGATCCAGCTTTGATCGCTACCGCGGGGGCTGAAATGCGATGGGTAAAGGTGTCGATAAGCTTAACCATACCTGCATCACGCGTCACGATTTTGTTGCCCGGTGAGAGGTATTTGACAGGGATTTCCCCGTCAGCTGTGAATACAATGCTGCCTGCAACAATGCCGGCGTGCATAGAATATGCGCGTGTTTGCGAATCTTGTTCGCTTTTGACGCGCCTGACCGTTTTCGGTTTCTTTGGCGTCTCTCTTTTATCTGCAACCTGCCTCTAGGTTATGAGCAGCGTATGACAAAATCTGGTTAATGCGCTACGCTTTTTTTCTTCTTACAAATTTGTTGTGGCATTTGCGCATTTTTCCCTCGCATCCCGCGCAAAGCTTTGCTAATCACCTGATTGTCCGAATAGGACATGTGCGGGTGTGGCGGAATTGGTAGACGCACTTGGTTTAGGTCCAAGCGCCTATGGCGTGGGGGTTCGAGTCCCTTCACCCGTACCACTACTTTTTACTAACTTATTGAGATTCCTCTGATTTTAATCATTGAGGAAGCCACCCATGGCACACATTCAGTACACAGTTTACTGTTCTGGAACATATTATTATAATCGTCGTGTGCCCAAACACGCAGTTGAAGTTTATGGTCCGTTCATAAG
>CAJJBH010000058.1 GCA_905182355.1 uncultured Paracoccaceae bacterium
GGTCTTAGCCTTTATGGCTACACCACGAAAAAAGACCTGTCCGGCATGGGCACGTTCCTGATGATGGGCGTAATTGGCCTGATCATCGCGATGGTTATCAACCTGTTCTTGCAGTCATCCGTTATGATGATGGCAATATCAGCTATCGGTGTGGTGATCTTTGCAGCGCTGACAGCTTATCACACCCAAGAGATCAAGCGCACTTACGTGGCACACGCCCATCACGGTGACCAAGAATGGTTGGACAAAGCAGCATCAGATGGCGCGTTGTCCTTGTACATCTCGTTCTTGAACATGTTTCAGTTCATGCTGATGTTCATGGGTTCACAAGACTAACAAACATCATTGTTTGATGTGATAAGGGCCGCCCAGTTTGGGTGGCCCTTTTTTGTAGTTATCGAAGGAAAATCAGATGCTAGAGCTGCGTCCGAATTGCGAATTGTGTGATTGTGACCTGCCACCAGAGGCGACCAATGCCCGCATTTGCACCTATGAATGCACCTTTTGCGCGGGTTGTGTGGATGATGTTCTAAACAACGTATGCCCCAACTGCGGCGGCGGCTTTGTGCCGCGCCCTATCCGACCACTGCAGGCCCGTCGTGAAGGTTTAAGCCGGATACATCAACCTGCGACTACGGTGCGCAAGTCTGCCAAGTTTAGCAAAGCAGAGATGGTTGGATTTGCAGCTTTGCATAAGGATGTTGGGCCAGCGGATCGTTAGGACGATCAACCTTCGTCAGGCAGACTTGCAAGCCAACGACGCTGTTTGCTAGGGGTGCGCAGGTGTACGACGCCTAAATCAACCAGAGTATCCGTCACAAGCTGCTCTATCTTGGTACGGGCAGAATATCGGCTCGTCCATATACACCAATAGAAGGCCAAGGTTTCAGGATGTATACGTTCAACACACCCCTTCGGTAAGTCAAGTCGCCCATCCGCCTTTCCGAGGTAGCGAAACAACCGCTTGGTCGCTCGCCACAATCGTAAACCAACGGGTAAATCAAGCCATATCAATACATCCGCACGCGCGATGGGCTTTTATAAGTTGAAGACATGCCCCCTTCAAATACCCAAGCATCAGCCGCCTCCACTGCCAAAGCCATCAGTATTTTGTCGACATTTGAGCGTTCAACCCAATCCTCTTTCCAGTGGGTTTGATCCATATGGAATACAGGCAAACTAAACCGTTCACCCAGAAAACGTGCCAAAGTGGATTTCCCTGATCCCGGAACACCGACAATCATTATACGTTTTTTAACGTACGCTCAAAAACGCAAAAAGCCGCGCAAAATGCGCGGCTTTTTGAACGTGTCATAAGGTCAGATCTTACTTGATCTTGCCTTCTTTGTACTCAACATGCTTACGCGCAACTGGGTCATACTTACGTGCGACCATCTTTTCAGTCATTGTGCGTGCGTTCTTTTTGGTCACATAGAAGTGGCCTGTGCCCGCGGACGAGTTCAAACGGATTTTAATCGTGGTTGGCTTAGCCATGTGTCTTCTCCTGCTGCGCGGGTCCCTAGATCAAAGTCGTATGGGAATACGCGTGAATTCTTGATTTATGGCTTTTACCCCGACCACCCTGCGAGTCAACCGCAAAAGCGGGTTGGTCAGGGGTGTGGGGGGTAAAAACCTGAAATGCGTGATTTAAAGTTCAATACGGATGTCGTGAATCCACAATTTCGCAGGGCGCGACAGCAAAAAGACAACCACATCAGCCAAATCATCGGGTTCGGTAAAGATGTGGTTTGGCACGTCTTCCCCTGCTTTGGCGAACATGTTGGTGTTCGTCCCACTTTGATAAAGGCCCGCAACACGTACACCGTTCGCCCCCTCTTCTTCTTTCAACACCTCGGTGAAGCCCCGCGCACCATATTTTGTGGCGGTATAGACCGATTGGCCCCCTTGGGCGACAACGCCTGATTTCGAAATGACGTTAAGAATCGCCCCCTCATCCGCCGCGCGGATCGCAGGCAAAGCTGCTTGGGTCATTTGCATAAGGCCCGTGAGGTTTGTCTGAACTGTGGCTTCCAGCATTTCCGGAGAAATCGTATCGAGCGGTCCAGCCTTGTGCCAGATGCCCGCGTTGTTGATCAGGATGTCGATCCCACCAAAATCCGTTTGGATCTTTGTAATTGCCGCGTTGATCTGCGCCACATCTTGCAGATCACACACGATGCCGGCGGCCTTTGGGGCACCTGCGGCGCGCGCCTCTTGTTCTACCCTAGCCAACCGTTCCACATCACGCCCCAGCAATGCCACCTGCGCGCCCTGTGCTGCCAGTTTAAGGCAGATGTGACGCCCGATGCCATCGCTGCCACCCGTTACGACGACGATCTTGTTTTTGAGGTCCATAGCGTTGCTCCGAATACAATGGGGATTAAGTGAAACATGTTTCACCCCCCGACCTGCACTGCAAGTCGGGACAGAAAGGAAATATGCGCGGAAGGCCTGTAAGCCGGATTTTGTCTAGATGTGTTACCACACCCGAGATAGTCATTCATCTTAGCACATGGTTGCCCATGCACCTCTAGCTGCCAACCCGGACCTGCTGGGGCAAAAGCAGCCCCGCGACCTGCCCGAAGGCAAAACCGCACGCGGTCCCTATTTGGCATTGCTCCTGGTGGGGCTTGCCGTGCCGGTCCAGTTGCCCGTCCCGCGGTGGGCTCTTACCCCACCGTTTCACCCTGACCTGCGTGTGATATCGGTTGCCCGATCCGCACACAGGCGGTTTGTTTTCTGTGGCGCTTTCCCTAGGGTTACCCCCGCCGGGCGTTACCCGGCACCATTGCTTTGTGGAGTCCGGACTTTCCTCGAACAAGTTGCCCTGCCCGCGACCATCCAGCCTTCCGCGCTTGGTGCTTTTGCGCGTTGTTTGGGGGCGCGTCAATGGGGTTGGTTTGTGGAGATGTGGGGCTAGGAGCCTCCGGCGGGGATATTTACGGCCAAAAGATGCGCAGTGTTAGGATTTTAAAGCTGCGTGGTCTTTTGGGACGAGCGGGCCTGTGGCGGTGGGGTTCCAGCGCAGACGCACGGCTTGAAGTAAATCGCTTGGTGCGACTAATGTGTCGTACCCCGCGTGTTCAGCCAGATCTTTGAAATCGGTAGCTGTGCAGCCTTTGGGAGGTGAAGCAGCCGCCAAATTTTGCTGTGCAAGCCGTGCCCAGTCAAAGCGTGGACCTGGATCGATTTTGCGCCCAGGCGCGAAATCTGAATGTCCAATTACGCCGTGCGGCAAGATTCCCCACCGCTTCATGATTTGGGGCAACAGTGTTTCTAAGCTGTGCATTAGGGGTTCCGAAAATGGATGAGTCCCCGCATTGTCCAACTCGATCCCTATTGAGCGTGAGTTGATGTCGTCTTGTCCATGCCAATGCCCAGCGCCTGCATGCCATGCGCGCATGTCCTCGGCCACCAATTGGGTCAATTCACCTTTGTTGGCAATCACGTAATGCGCGGATACTTCGGCGGTGGGATCGCACAACCGCTCAATCGCAGCCTCGGCTGATTTCATTGCTGTAAAATGGATCACGATCAACGTTGGCCGCAATCCGTCACGCCGTGGTCCGCAATTTGGTGACGGGTTGTGCTGGGTCACCCGCGATATTTGGACGGGTTCCATCCGCAGGCATATCCGTCGCCATCAGGATCAAGCGCAAGACGGTCTCTTGTTGGCCCCCCGCGGCTTAGAAAATCGATCTGCGCCTCATCTGCGGTCCTATAGCCTGCGCAATTGCGACTGGTTTTAGCAGCAGACGCGAAGCCAAGACGGCGGTGGACTTGAGTGCCGCGCGGATGTTTGGTTTCCAACGCATAAGCCACGACATTGGGTTGGTTTGTTCCAGAGCGACTGGGCAATGCGGTTGGTTGCACAACTGCATACTGGGCCCGATTGGCCGCGATACGCGCCTTGTCGCTTTCAATCGATTGGCGCCCTGACACTGCCCCAAAGTCGTTTTCGTCCGAGATTCCAGCGTTGTTCACAGCCAAAGGTGCGGGGTTCGAGGGACTGGCATTCACAACGTCGCGCCCGTTGACCACAGATGTGCGCGGGCCTGTGCTTAAGGCTGCACTTTGCCGTGCGGCAAGTGGGAGCGTTTGTGCACCAGGCGTCGTCAATGCAATTTGTGCAGGCGTAGGCTGCGCGGTTGACTGTGCTAAAGGTGCAGCAGCGGTCGTTATCATAGCCTGATTGGGCGCAGTGCTGGACGGCAATGATTGTGACTGAACCCTAGCTGGCGCATCAAGTTTGGCACGTGCCGTAGCCGACGTATCAAACCCCACACCACGCCCGGGTGCGCCTGCGCCACTGTCAGGAATTGCGGGTTGGCACGCGGCCAAAGCGCCCAGCGCTCCAGCCATAACTGTCAGTCGGATCGTCCTCATATCATCTGCCCTTGGTTCGTGCGGTTCGCTTATATGCGCTGCTCATTTGGGAGATTTACCACCATTTGGTCGGTTTGGCTACAAATCCTGCGGCCTTTTCCAACGCATAAGCGGAAGACAGCAGATCACCCTCTTCCCATGGACGTCCGATCAGTTGCAGACCCATTGGCAAACCTTTGGAATCCAAACCCACCGGAACAGCAATACCGGGCAATCCAGCCATGTTTACTGTCACGGTGAAAATGTCGTTGAGGTACATTTGCACCGGATCAACATCGGTCATTTCACCCAAACCAAAGGCCGAAGACGGTGTTGCCGGCGTTAGGATCGCATCGGCCCCGGCTGCGAACACGTCCTCAAAATCCTTCTTTATCAAGGTGCGAACGCGACGTGCCCGGTTGTAGTAAGCGTCATAAAAGCCAGCGGATAAGACATATGTCCCAATCATCACGCGGCGTTGTACTTCTGGCCCGAACCCTTCGGCACGCGTTTTCTCGTACATTTCGGTGATGCCGTCGCCTGCATCTAGCTTAGCGCGGTGGCCGTAACGCACACCGTCATATCGGGCAAGGTTCGACGAGGCTTCGGCTGGTGCAATCACGTAGTAAGCTGGCAGCGCGTATTTTGTGTGTGGCAGCGAAATATCGACAATCTCGGCCCCTGCATCGCGCAGCATGTCGGCCCCGTTGGCCCATAATTTCTCGATCTCTTCGGGCATGCCATCCATGCGGTATTCTTTGGGCAGGCCGATTTTTTTGCCTCGAATGTCACCCGTCATCAGTGCCTCAAAATCAGGCACGGCCAGATCAACACTGGTGCTGTCCTTGGGGTCATAGCCACACATGGCTTCCAACATGATCGCCGCGTCGCGCACAGATTTGGTCATTGGACCCGCTTGATCCAGCGAAGATGCAAACGCCACCACACCCCAACGCGAACAACGACCATAAGTTGGTTTAATCCCGACGATTCCAGTGAAGGCAGCGGGCTGGCGGATTGATCCACCAGTGTCAGTGCCAGTGGCGGCAAGGCACAGATCAGCAGCCACAGCAGCGGCAGACCCACCAGATGATCCACCCGGGGTCAGATCACGATCATCCACTTTCCACGGGTTGATCACGTTGCCATAAACAGATGTTTCATTCGACGAGCCCATCGCGAATTCGTCCATGTTTAATTTGCCCAACATGACCGCACCACTGTCCTGCAATTTGCCAGACACAGTGGATTCGTATTCGGGCAGGAACCCTTCCAAAATTCGCGATCCCGCTTGGGATGGGACACCTTTGGTGCAAAACAAATCCTTTATCCCGATCGGCAGCCCACACATCGCAGGGGCATCGCCCGCAGCAATCCGTGTATCAGCGGCGGCCGCGCGGTCCATCGCGATCTCTGGCGTGTGGTGCACAAATGCGTTTAACGCGCCTGCACCCTCGATGGCCGTCAAGCAGGCTTCGGTCAGGTCTTTGGAGGTCGTTGAACCAGCGCGCAGCGCATCGCGGGCTTCTGCTAGGCCTAGGGTGTTCAGATCGGTCATATTACATCTTTCTCAAATCGGGATGCAGCGTCGAAAGCTGCCAGAGCACTTCGATTAAAAGTGGCTCACTCCATAACTTTAGGCACCGCAAAGAAACCTTCGCGTGCATCTGGTGCATTTTTCAACACAGCCTTTTGCTGCGATCCATCCGTCACTTCATCAACACGGCGCTTCAAACGCTGTGGGGTGACAGAGGTCATCGGTTCAACCCCCTCAACATCCACCTCGTTGAGTTGTTCAATAAAGCCGAGAATCGTATTAAATTCAGCGGCCAATGCGGGCAACGCGTCGTCTTCAACTTTAATACGTGCCAATTTGGCGACGCGGGCGGCGGTGCTTGGATCAATCGACATGAGGTATCCCTTATCTGCTTAGGGG
>CAJJBH010000059.1 GCA_905182355.1 uncultured Paracoccaceae bacterium
TGGAACGTCGCGCACCTTTGTCTCGATGGCTGGGGATCTTTGAATGCGATCAGGGGCAGCGTCACGCAATACTGATCCAAACCGGACCTTCGGCACGGTCTGGGTCAAGGTCTGCAGTGCGGACTTATCCGGCCTTATGTATCAAACGCACCAAGCGGGGTGGGTAGGCGTATTATGGTTTCACAGGTCTGCTTCTATAAGGTATGTTGTTGGTGCGTTTGATACACAAGGCCGGACTTAGCGACCGTCCGCCTCTACCAGATAGATGGCCGCTCCCAGCTCAAAGCAGACATGCCCGTTTGACACAAAGGGCGGAGAGCCGACATTCGCTGCGGCCCACACCAACGGCAGCTAAGGGCAGTCTGCAATGCCTCGAAGTTTATGGGGTGTAAAATGCTGCAGTTGCAACTCGGGTAAGTAAGGGCACGAAGGAAACGTTCGCTGCAGCCGTCCCAGTAACTGTTCGTCGGGCTTTGTCGCCTAACCATGCTAGTCTTTACTGTTCAAGGTGGCCATCATTTGGTGAAATTTTTCGCCTTGGACTGCAACATGGGCCCGAAGTGCAATAGCCGCCTCTTCAGCGTTTCCCTTTTGCAAAGCAGTCACAATTTGAAGGTGCTCCGCCATCGATTGATTAAGCCTGCCACGGAACCGCAGTTGCATCTTTCGATAGGGTTTCAACCTTTTTTGCAACTGAAGCGCCTGTCTTTCCAGATAGCTGTTCGCTGCACCATGATAAATGATTTGATGGAATATCTCGTTCTCGGAATAGTAAAGCCCATAGTCCAGATTGAGAATGGCCTGCTGGCAGTTCGTGTTCACCTCAACAAGTTTGTGCAACCCATCTTCGGTGATCCGCGTTGCTGCAAATCTTCCACAGGCGGCTTCCAGCTCAGCCATCGTCTCAAACATTTCCATAAGCTCGACTGGTCCGGGTTGCCTGACGAACACACCACGACGCGGAATTTGTTCGGCCATTCCTGAAGATACTAAGACTTGCAAGGCTTCGCGAATGGGCGTGCGGGAAACACTGAAGTGCTCAGCAAGGCGAAGTTCGTCCAAGCGGTCCCCCTCTTTGTATTTGCCCGACAGCAAAAGCTGTTCCAATGTCTCGGCTATCTGGTTGGCGCGTCTGGTTTCCATATGAGACAATTAAGTAATCAGTAAGAGTAATGCAATATCGATATTATTGTATACGATATGTTTGACTTGGGATGCAGTTTATGAAAGTTACGATCAGATAAAGTCGTTGTTCTAGACTTTGATCACATTCTGGGAGGAATTTATGAAAACGAATACTTTGAAAGCGGCAGTCGCACTGGCCTGTCTAACATTTGGGTCTGCAGCGCATGCTGAAACCCTTCGCTTGTCGCACCAATGGTCTAACAAAGATGTTCGACATCAGGTCGCCCAAATGGTTGCTGACGACGTAGCTGCCGCGAATGTTGACCTCGACATTCAAATTTTCGGATCAAAATCCCTGTTCAAGCCGCGCGAACAATATCGCCCACTGAGCCGTGGCTTGCTGGATATGACAGTTCTACCCCTTAGCTATGCTGGCGGCCAACAGCCCGCGTTTAACCTGACATTAATGCCGGGCATGGTGAAAAACCATGATCACGCTGCACGCCTTAGCGCCTCGCCATTTATGGCTGCGTTAGAAGAGAAAATGGCAGAAGATGATGTTATGGTTCTAGTGCACGGCTACCTAGCGGGTGGTTTTGTTGGCAAAGACAAGTGTATCACAGCGCCAGAAGACGTGAAGGGTTTGCAAACGCGTGCAGCCGGTAAGGCGTTTGAACAGATGTTGGCGGGTGCTGGTGCATCCATCGCGTCGATGGCTTCGTCCGAGATTTACAGCGCGATGCAGACAGGCGTTTTGACAGCGGCGAACACATCGTCATCCTCGTTCGTGTCCTACCGCATTTACGAGCAAGTCAAATGTTACACACCCGCAGGCGACGTGGCATTGTGGTTCATGTACCAGCCGCTCTTGATGAACAAAGCCAAATTCGACGGCCTAAACGCCGAGCAACAAGCCGCGCTAAGAGCAGCCTCAGCAAAAGCCCAAGTCTTCTATCTCGAGGAAGCTAAAAAGCAAGATGCTGCGTCCGAACAAGTGTTCCGTGATGCTGGTGTTGAGATCGCGCAAATGTCCACCGCAGATTTTGAAGCCTGGCGCGCACTGGCGCAAGAAACATCTTACAAAGCCTTTGTTGCAGATGTTCCTGATGGCCAAGCATTGCTCGATATGGCTCTGGCCGTCGAATAACCCCAACGCAGAAGGCCGCGCACGCGTGGCCTTCTGAACCGACGTTCTCAAACTTCCAAGGAATTCATTATGGCGGGCCAAAGCTCAGCCGTCGCATCGCAAACGGGCAACAACCTGTTTCTACGCATTGTGGCGGCTCTATCTACTGTTGCAGGATGGTTCTCGGCAGGGATGATTGTCGCTGCTGTTGCAATCACATGCCAGATGATCTTCATCCGGTTCGCCCTGAATGGATCGACAGTCTGGCAGACCGAGGCAGTTATTTATCTGGCGATCTCTTCAACTTTAGTCGGCCTTCCTTATGTCCAACAGCTGCGCGGCCACGTAAACGTCGATCTGATCCCAATCTCGCTAGGGCCACGAGCACGGTATGTCATGGCCCTGTTCACACTAACGCTGTCGATTCTCATGGTCGCGATTATGTTGTGGCACAGCTATGAATTCTGGCACCTGACTTACGAGCGAAACTGGAAGTCTGACACCGTTTGGGGTGTGCGCCTTTGGATACCCTATGCGTCACTGCCCATCGGGTTTGCCCTGTTCTTGCTGCAACTGATCGCCGACCTCGTCGCGGTTATTTTGAAAATTGATAAGCCCTTCGGCTTGGAGGATATGTAATGGATCCGCTCACACTTGGCGCAATTGTTGCCGTTTCCACCATCCTTGTCTTATTCTCTGGGGTCTCTGTCGCTCTTGGTTTGTTGATCATCTCAACCGTCTTCTTGATGATCTTTGACGGCATGCGCTCGTTAGAGCTTCTGCCCGAGATCCTGTTTGGCAAGCTCGATAACTTCGCGCTCTTATCGATCCCTATGTTTATCATCATGGGTTCATCCATCGCGTCCACCCGCGCAGGTGCTGACCTCTACGAGGCGTTAGAGCGCTGGCTTACACGCGTGCCCGGTGGCCTTGTTATCTCGAACCTTGGGGCATGTGCTTTATTCGCAGCCATGTCAGGATCAAGCCCTGCAACCTGTGCGGCAATCGGCAAAATGGGCATCCCTGAGATGCGCAAGCGTGGTTACCCCGACGGGGTGGCAGCAGGCTCTATAGCTGCAGGCGGTACCTTGGGAATTCTAATTCCGCCGTCGGTGACCATGATCGTGTACGGCATCGCCACCGAGACTTCGATTGGCCGCCTATTCCTTGCTGGTGTCATTCCTGGCATATTGCTTGTCACGTTGTTCATGACATGGGCACTTTACGCGACATGGAAGTCTGGCGATCAAGAACTGCTCTCTTCGGGCAGCTACACGTGGAAAGAAAAATTCGAAATCCTCCCACGGGTCTTGCCTTTCCTCTTCATAATCGTCGGGGTTCTCTACGCAATGTATGGCGGCGTCGCGACACCTTCCGAGACCGCAGCGGTTGGCGCACTTTTGTGCCTCATTATAGCGATGGTAATCTACAAACTCTGGAACCCCAAAGACCTCTGGGTCGTCTTGCGGGATAGCACAAAGGAAAGCGTGATGATCCTCTTCATCATCGCCGCCGCAGGTGTGTTTTCCTACATGCTGTCCAGCCTCTACATCACCCAATCCATCGCGCAATGGATCGGCACCTTGGATGTGAACCCATGGGTCTTGATGGGTGCCGTCAATATTTTCTTATTGGTTGCAGGGTTTTTCTTGCCGCCTGTAGCGGTGATCTTGATGGCCGCCCCAATCTTGTTGCCGATCATCACGACCGCAGGTTTTGATCCAATCTGGTTTGCGGTTGTTCTGACAATCAACATGGAAATAGGGCTCATCTCACCACCCGTTGGTCTTAACCTCTATGTCATCAACGGGATCGCACCTGATATATCACTCAAAACAATCCTCATGGGGTCGCTGCCCTTCGTGGCCTGTATGGTCGTGGCAATATTGTTGTTGTGCTTCTTCCCCGGACTGGCGACATGGCTGCCCAACGCTGTTATGGGGGCCGCAATATGAGTTTTTTCGCTGGTCTAGTTTCGACAGTTTTTGAACGTCGGTACCGTAGCGCAATCTCTAAAGACGCCGTTGGCAGATCGATTGAAGATTTGGCGCAAGATTTGTTGGGGAGCCATGGCGAGGTTTCCGGTAGCACCTTGGCCCGACTGATCCTTGATCGCTTTGTTGAGATGAATACTGACGAAAAGCTAACGTTTTTTGCGTTCATGACACACGCGCTTGATATCGATGCACGGGCGGTTCGAGATACATTGAAGACGTACCAAGATGCCCCGTCGAAACAAAGCTATCGCGCGTTTGCAAAAGCATCTGAGCCTGCACGCCAAGAATTGACGCGTAGATTAAACCAAGTCCCCGGTGCGACAGGGCAGTTGGTGGCGATGCGGAAAGACTTGCTTCGTTTCCTGCGTGACAATCCTACATTGGAGCCATTGGATGCAGACTTTCAGCACCTTTTCTCGTCTTGGTTCAATCGTGGTTTTCTTGTTTTGAGACCAATCAATTGGTCCAGCCCTGCTGAAATCCTTGAGAAAATCATTGAGTACGAGGCAGTCCACGCAATCGACAGTTGGGATGATTTGCGGCGCAGGTTACAGCCGTCTGACCGGAGGTGCTTTGGGTTTTTCCATCCAGCCATGGCCGGCGAACCCCTTATTTTTGTCGAAGTCGCTCTGACCAAAGGCATTCCAAATTCAGTCCAAGATTTACTTGCAGATGGGCGAGATCCCATCGACGCCGAAGACGCCGATACAGCTGTGTTCTATTCGATTTCTAATTGTCAGGCGGGCTTGGCGGGAATTTCGTTTGGCAATTCTTTGATCAAGCAAGTTGCCGCAGACCTATCGCGCGATCTACCGTCATTGGAGAACTTCGTCACGCTGTCACCGATCCCAGGTCTAAGTAAATGGCTTAAGGCAGCAGAGCCGATGATCTCACCCGATGTTTGCGAACAAGCCCTGGCCGCGCATTATCTATTAGAAGCCAAACGCCCGGACGGTATGCCCCTTGACCCAGTTGCTCGGTTTCATCTCGGCAATGGAGCGATGGTACACGCCGTTCACGCAGGAGCGGATGTCTCGGAAAACGGCATGGCCCAATCTAATGGGGCGATGGTGAACTATCTCTATGATCTCTCAAAAGTCACAACAAACCACGAACAATTCGTAGCCGAGAAAATAGTC
Organism: uncultured Paracoccaceae bacterium; assembly: GCA_905182355.1. Taxonomy (GTDB): domain Bacteria; phylum Pseudomonadota; class Alphaproteobacteria; order Rhodobacterales; family Rhodobacteraceae; genus Ascidiaceihabitans. Next base: position 5,388 of record CAJJBH010000059.1, read on the forward strand.
ATTGCGTCACCAGACGTTCGAACGCTCAGCGCAACAGTTCAATCTAACACTTAAGGGATCACTCCGATGGCTAATCCGCTCTTTGATACTCTTTTTGAGCAGCATGTTGGCAATGACACTGTTTTTTTGCAATTACCTGATGGCGAAACAATTACCTATGCCAAGTTTTTGCAAACGACGGCTCAGTATGCCGGACTGCTGACGAAACTCGGCCTACAACCCGGTGACCGCCTCGCTGTACAAATCGCCAAATCCCCACAAGCGCTGGCTATCTATGCGAGTTGCGTACAGGCGGGGATCGTTTTTTTACCTTTGAACCCAGCCTACACCGCCAACGAGGTGTCCTACTTCCTTGAAGACAGTGGGGCGACCGTATTGATCTGCGATCAGAAGCAAGTCGAAGCTCTGTCGCCAGTCGCCACAACATGTTCTGCTGCTTTGGAAACTCTGAATGCAGACGGCTCTGGTACGTTCGCTGACAAGGCCCAAAAGCTTCCCGAAGTGTATGATACAGTTGCCAGAGTTGCTGACGATCTTGCCGCGTTTCTCTATACCTCAGGAACTACTGGGCGTTCCAAAGGGGCGATGCTGACCCAAGGGAACCTGTTATCAAATGCTAAGGCGCTGATGTCGGAATGGCAGTTCACAGCGCAAGACGTATTGCTCCATGCGCTTCCGATTTTTCATACACACGGGCTATTTGTTGCATCCAACATCATGCTGCTTGCTGGTGGTAAAATGATATTCTTACCGAAGTTTGATTTGGACCACGTGATCGCCCAACTGCCGCATGCGACAACGATGATGGGTGTGCCAACATTTTATACCCGCCTTCTGTCCGACCCGCGTTTAAACAAAGCACTTGTTACTCACATGCGGCTGTTCGTGTCTGGTAGCGCACCGATGCTGGCCGAAACCCACGTTCAGTTTGAAAAGCGCACAGGCTGCAGCATCTTAGAACGCTATGGTATGACTGAAACCAATATGAATACCTCCAACCCCTATTCTGGTGAGCGTCGCCCAGGCACAGTAGGCTTTCCTTTGCCGGCAACAGAGATCAAAATTACCGACAGCAACACGGGCGAAACGCTGCCCGATGGTGAGATTGGTGAAATCGAAGTCAGGGGGGCGAATGTCTTTAAGGGTTACTGGAATATGCCCGAAAAGACTGCGGAAGAGCTCCGCGCAGATGGGTTCTTTATTACAGGGGATCTAGGTAAGATCGATCAAGACGGCTACTTGCAGATCGTCGGCCGCAACAAAGATCTTATTATCTCTGGCGGCTTTAACATCTACCCAAAAGAGATCGAGCTACTTTTGGACGAAGAAGAGCATGTGTTGGAAAGCGCAGTTATTGGTGTGCCACATCCAGACTTTGGGGAAACTGTCGTTGGAGTTCTTATAGCTGATGGTGACAATGCACTTGATCTAGAGAAGATCAAGATCAACATCCATAAATCGTTGGCCCGTTTCAAACACCCGCAACGCCTAGTAACTTTGCCTGAGCTGCCTCGCAACGCCATGGGAAAAGTCCAGAAAAATGCGTTGCGGAAACGGTTTGAGAAGCTGTTTCTAGAATAGATGGCTGCATTCAGTAGTTTTGGCAGTTCTCGCAATACTGGACATGTGGCGCATGTCCGTCCCGCAACATCCTCCAAGAATGTTAATATGCGGGAACCTACGCCGAATGTCCGCGAGTTGCTGTCCAAGTTCATTTGGATCGCCGTCGTCAAGCTTTTCGGCCTCATCCAGCTCTGCGTGACTGCATCGCGATGCATTGGCGACGATGCCGCGCACGCGTTGCATCCATGGAGCATCGGTCAACACGTTCCCAAAGTGGTCAGGATGCGCACAATTGATCATGAAATATGCAGCATAACCGCCCGTTGCCGCGTCTACCTGAGTGATCGCCTCTTCAAGTGAAGCGCCTGTTGGAAGGCACCCGTCGGTCTCAACAGTGAATGCGATGACGACCGGGAGGCCAAAGAGCTTCGCTGCTCGTACGATACCGATGGCCTCGGCAGAATAGGCGAGAGTGTAGCCGCTAATCAAATCAACATGCGCCAATACCTCTGGCCGCTCCTCATCACCACAGATCCCGAAATGAACATCATTGTGATGGGCATCAAACAGATGTTTCTATCAGGTGATGACGTGGCCGAATGGCCAGTGATCATGGCGACGTCGATCCTTGCGCTGATCCCACCGGTGATCGTCGTGGTCAGTATGCAACGGCTGTTTATCCGCGGCCTAGTCGATAGCGAGAAATAGATATGGCTACGGTTTCCCTTTTAGACGTCAAGAAAAGCTTCGGCCCAACGGACGTGATCTACGGCATTACCACTAACATTGCAGATGGCGAGTTCATCGTGATTGTGGGCCCTTCGGGATGTGGGAAGTCCACGTTGCTGCGGATGGTTGCTGGGTTGGAGTCCGTTTCAGCAGGGGAGGTGCAGATCGGTGGCGAACGCGCGAACGACAAAGAACCGATGGACCGCGATATCGCAATGGTGTTCTAGAATTATGCGCTTTATCCGCACATGTCTGTGCGTCAAAATATGGGCTACGGGTTAAAAATTGCAAAGCTGCCCAAGGACGAAATCAACGCTAAGGTGGTTGAGGCAGCAAAGCTATTGCAACTTGAAGCCTTGCTAGATCGCAAGCCTAAACAACTGTCTGGTGGTCAACGCCAACGCGTGGCAATGGGCCGTGCGATTGTGCGCCAGCCAGCTGTGTTCTTGTTTGATGAGCCGCTCTCGAATTTAGACGCCAAACTTCGGGTACAGATGCGGCTTGAGATTAAAGAGCTGCAATCCAAGCTTGGCATTACCTCGCTTTATGTGACCAACGATCAGGTCGAAGCCATGACCATGGCCGACCGTTTGATTGTGATGAATGCAGGTGTGGCCGAACAAATAGGCACGCCACTCGAAGTCTATGAAACCCCGCGTACATTGTTCGCCGCGCAGTTTATCGGCAGCCCATCAATGAACATCATCGATGCACGGGTTAAAGGTGGCCAAATCATCTTAGGCGATCAGCCTGTCGCTGAAGCTATCGGCAGCGATGGACCCGTCAAGCTGGGCGTCAGACCCGAGCATCTAGTATTCGATGAGGGAGGCCCAATTTCTTTAAATATTAAAATGGCAGAACCTTTGGGTGCGAATACGCTCCTACATGGCACACTAGAAGGCACAGCAGAGAGTTTTACTGCAAGTATGCAAGGCGTGCATCTGTTAGCAAATAAGCAGTCGCAAATTCGCTTTGGAATACAAACCGGTAAGGCGCATCTATTTGGTTCAGGTTCAGGGTTGCGTCGAACCAAGTAAGCGTTCTGATTTGTTGGATCAAATTCATTTTTCGAAAAGTAAATTGGCCTCAATAGCGTCTGTAGCAATTACCTGCTTTGCAACCTATTCACAAAGGCTCATCGACTGCTTGAGCGGAAAAGCGAAAGTTAGAAAAAGCACCTGCCTTGGTGTTTTGTAAAATTAAGCCAATTTTAAAACGGCGTAAACAAGGTAATCTGATATCCAAAGCTCTTTTGCCGAGCGTGCCTGCTATCGTGATCTGCTTTGTGATGATTTCCTGAAAAGGTTTGCGCATAGATGTTTCAGTGCGGGAGGTATTTTCTAGTCCATCGGATGATTGACTCTCTGCGTGATCGGTCGCTTTCGATCCATAGCGCTGGTTTTGGAACGGCCAAAAAGGTGCTCTAAAATTCGTCGAATTCAGGAACACTTCCAAGACGAACCAAGAATTCGGGGGGGCTTACTTCGCCAGAATTCGGGTCCTCGGTAACCATATAGGCATCCGCCCCAACACACTCGTCAGAACGGGATTCGCGTTCTGCGCGTTCTTGGGCTTGGGATGCTGAAGTGTATTGGAATTGCTTGCCAATGCCCAAGGCACCTTGCGCCGCACCCGGCTTTTGCACATAAGTTTGGCAAATGTAGTGTATCTTTGCGGTGGTATTGTCGTTCCCTGACATATCGGCATCCTTGGCTGAAATTTGTCTTATGTTGAAGCCATAGTGCATTTCACACGCACAACTGTTGGCAAGCAGCTTAGGTAGTTAAAACAGCTAGGCGCTTGGGGTCCATTAGGCAACGCGTCATGCTCATCATGCCACAGTATTTTGGAATCTTTCCCAAAATTGTTCTTTGAACTGTTCATGCAATGTAGTCCCTTCGCATGCTTGGAGGACTCGGGGGGCGATTAAGACCGGATTGATTTATGTATCGCTTTTTTACAGCTGCACTCATTGCACTGCTGACCCCTTTGACACCTGTAAATGCAGGTGACCGAAGTCGCATCGGTTATGGCCGACTTATCACAAATGACTTTATCGGTGACGGAAAAGACCGATGGCGGACGGGATCTGTGGCATCCTCCCGGGTTTGGGGGCCAGAATGGACGGGTCAGCTGCCATCAGGCTTTGGTGAGTTGATAGAATTGCGTTTGGGCGCTGAAATTATCGCACCAGAAAACCTGACAGGATTTGACAGGACTGATCGTCGTTATGCATCTACCCTATCGATTGGGGCGCACACGCACTGCCTTGCTGGGAAAGCAGAAGTCGCCGCAGGTGTAGATCTGGTTTTTGTTGGTCCACAGACTGGATTGTCGCAATTTCAAAACACCTTGCATGATGCGCTTGATGTCCCGGCACCCGCATCGGGTTTGTTGCGCAACCAGATTGCCAACAGCATTCGGCCAACTGTTGTCATGGAAATGGGGCGTTCATTTGATGTGTCAAACCAGACACATATCCGCCCGTTTGTGGAAGCGCGCGCTGGTTTGGAAACTTTAGTACGGATTGGGTTCGATTTAACCTTCGGGGCATTGGGACGGGGCGAACTGATGTCGCGTGACCCAGTTTCAGGGCAACGTTACCGCACTATTGCCCAAGACTGGACAGGTTACAGCGCCGTACTGGGTGCGGATGTGACATATGTTGGCAGTTCGGAGTTTTTCCCCGAAAATCGTGGACCGGGCGCCACTGAGGTCCGTAAACGTGTGCGTTTGGGGCTACATTGGCAGGGTGAAAATAACACTGCCGTGTTTTATGGAATGACTTGGCTGGGCGAGGAATTTGACGGGCAGGCGGGAGGCCAGGTGATTGGCTCTGCAAGGCTCAACTTTTGGTTCTAAGTGCAACACATTGGAATCTGACACAAAATGTGTCTTTCCTCAGTGAATCATGTTTGTTAACGATTAATTAATAAGAAGCCCAAAATGGGCACTTAAATGAGGCAGGCAAGCAAGCAATGAAAACGGGCTTTAAAGGCACGTTCGTCATATCTTGGTCGCAAACTGAAATAGACGGTCTTGAAGCCGCGCCAGTGCAATCCCTAAACGTGGGTGCGGCGTGGTCTTGGAGAGGGGATGCTATCCGCGTGGATGGCCCGTCGGATGTATTGCGGCTGGATCAGGCGGACGGTTCAACAGATTTACGCAAACGTGCAGCACGTATGGTGCACCGTTTGGTTGGCGCTGCGGTGGATCACAAGCCACTGGCACCACATGAGTTCACGGATGCAAATCCATTGGTGGACAACACCTTTGTGGTTACCGACGGGGCGCACAGTTACACAGTCACGTTGATTGAAGTTGGACGTGGCTCCCAACCATTATTGATGTTCTTGGACGAGATGCCGCCACGTGCTTGCTACCTTTGGGTTGTGCATCACTCGTTAGGTGTGGCCGCAGTAAATCCAATGGGCCCAGAAAGCGGTGGGGTGATTTGCTTTACTCTGGGAACACGCATTCGCACACCGGATGGTTTGGTTTTGGTCGATGACCTACGTGAAGGGGATCGCGTCCAAACCAAGGATAACGGCGCCCCAGAAATCATGTGGAAGGGCAGCCATCGTATGACGGGCGCACGTATGTTTGCTATGCCGCATCTGCGTCCTGTTCGTATTAAAACAGGTGCATTGGGTGTGGAACGTCCCGACTAAGAACTTCTGGTTTCCCCCTAGTCACCGCATGTTGATCCAAGGCCCAGAAGCTATGGCGCTGTTCAACACACCCGAAATTTTGGTGGCGGCCAAGGACCTGATCAACGGAACGACCATTACCGTCGATGTCACTGTTTCGGAAGTAACCTACATCCATATGTTACTGCCAGATCACCAAATTCTTTGGGCGAATGGCGTGGAAACAGAAAGCTTCCATCCTGCGAACGCGACGCTTTCAGTTCTTGACGCTGCAGATCTGGCCCAATTTCCGGATCTGGAACACGACCCAAATACCTATGGTAGCTATGCACGGCGTAATCTGTCGGCAACAGAGGCGGCAATCTTTAACCACGCAGCTTAAAGTCAGTTGCGTGGGCTATGCCGTGCCTAATCTTTGTTGATCAGTTCCGCGATGATAGCCTTTGCGCTGTCTGACATCCAATCAGCATCCCCACGAAGGCGAGCGATTTCTTTTCCTTTGGGGTCCATGATCACGGTAATCGGCAGCCCGAAGATTCCCATTTGGCTTGCTAGCGATTGTTTTGGGTCTTGATAGCTGGGCAGATTGTCAATGTTTGCGGTTTCAAAGAACTTCTTGATACCTGCGGGGGAGTTGCGCCCAGTCGCGATTGTAACAACTTCAAAATCTTTCCCACCAAATTCAGCCTGCAAGGCTGAAAGCATCGGCATTTCTTTGCGACAAGGGGCGCACCACGTTGCCCAAAAGTTCACCAACACATATTTGCCTTTGTAAGCATCCAGTGTCTTTTCGCCTGCAACATTTCCCAGCTGGAACGGAGCGTTGGATGTGGCTTCGGGTGTGGAGTGAAAAATCAGTTTTTTCATATCACCAGTGCGAAGAAGTGCCGCTGCAGACGTATCTGCAAAGCTGGGGGTGGCACCAAAGGCGAGGGCCGTATAGATGATTGCAGCAATATAACGTTTCATTTTCCCTCCAAGGGGTCGATCAATGACAAATAAAACCAGCAATACCATGTGGGGCGGCCGCTTTGCCGCTGGTCCGGACGCGATTATGGAGGCAATTAACGCCTCAATCGGGTTTGACCAGCGCATGGCAGCCCAAGATATAGCAGGCTCGCGCGCCCACGCAGCAATGCTCGCTGCAACAGGCATCCTAACAGATACCGATGCGGAAGCGATCCGTGAAGGCCTCCTCACGGTCTTGTCAGAAATAGAGGGCGGATCGTTTCAGTTTTCCACCGCTTTGGAAGACATCCACATGAACGTGGAAAGCCGTCTTAAAGAAATCATCGGCGAACCCGCAGGTCGTTTGCACACGGGCCGTTCACGCAATGACCAAGTGGCTACTGACTTTAAGCTGTGGGTGCGTGATCAATTTGACGCTGCAGAAGCTGGATTGCTGGCGTTGATCCAAGCGCTTTTGGGTCAGGCAGAGGCAGGAGCCGATTGGGTTATGCCAGGATTTACCCACCTGCAGGTGGCACAACCTGTAACATGGGGCCACCATATGATGGCCTATGTCGAAATGTTTGGTCGTGATTTGTCCCGTGTGCGCGATGCACGAGTTCGAATGAACGAATCCCCACTGGGCGCTGCAGCTTTGGCAGGCACGTCTTTTCCGATTGATCGTCACATGACGGCAGAGGCATTGGGTTTTGATCGTCCATCCGCCAATTCGTTGGACGCCGTATCGGACCGCGACTTTGCGTTGGATTTTCTTGGGGTCGCCAGCATCAGTGCGATGCACCTCTCCCGTTTTGCCGAAGAATTGGTGATTTGGTCGTCTGCACAGTTCCGCTTTGTGGCATTGTCTGATCGCTTTTCCACGGGTTCGTCCATTATGCCACAAAAGAAAAACCCTGATGCGGCTGAATTGATCCGTGCCAAAATAGGTCGGATTTATGGCGCAAATACAGGGTTGATGATGGTCATGAAAGGTCTGCCGCTGACCTATTCCAAGGACATGCAAGAAGACAAAGAACAGGTCTTTGACGCGGCAGATTCGTGGATGTTGGCGATGGCTGCGATGGAGGGGATGGTCAAAGATATGACTGCCAACCGCGAAAGCCTTGCCGTATCAGCCGCGTCGGGCTTCAGCACGGCCACCGATTTGGCCGATTGGTTGGTACGGGTGTTAGGCATGCCGTTTCGCGATGCGCACCACGTAACTGGAACCCTTGTGGGTATGGCTGAAACCAAAGGTTGTGATCTGCCTGACCTGACCCTTGAGGATATGAAATCAGTGCATAAACATATTACCTCAGAGGTGTTCGATGTGTTGGGTGTGCAAAATTCAGTCAACTCACGTATGTCTTACGGCGGAACTGCACCTGCGCAAGTACGCATTCAGGTGCAGCGCTGGAAGGATATTTTGAAATGATCCGTGTCATAGCTTTTGGTGCTTTGGTGAGTTTGGCCGCCTGTGGGGCGGACGGCGAACCCGTTAAGCCGACTTTGAACGCTGTGGTAAGTTTGGGTTCGGGCGGAATGAACACAAATGTCAGTGTGGGTGCCCGCAAAGGGCCGTTTTTGGTAAATTGGGGTCTGTTCTAGGGTCACCTTGTCTGCAAGCAAAATGGCCTTAAGTTGTACATGAGGATCGAGGACCATTATAAAATTATTAATAACTGTCGGATTTTGTGCGCTTCTTACGGGGTGCCTGCTGAATCAACCACCAACGCCACGAACAGTCGATATTGGTTCTTTGACAGAGAAAAAAGTCAATCAGGTGGTCAATAATATCAAATCAGGCGTGTCATCGAACATCACACTTACGGGTTCGCTTGATTTGGGCCTGTTGCGGGGGCGCTGATGTCACCACTGCGCATGATATATCTGGCCCTCGCAGTCTGGGGTGCGATCCATCCGATGTTTTATTTTGTTCAATGGTTCACAAGCAATGGCTTTGACATCATGGGCATGGTTGATGCGTGGCATATAAATGCAGCAACCAGTGGATTGGTCTGGGATCTGACCATCGCGTTAATAGCATTGACTGTCTGGATCGTTGCGGAGGTCGCGGTGCGGCGCAATTGGATTGCTTTGATCGCAATCCCTGCAACAATCTGCATCGGTGTTAGTTGTGGCCTGCCGCTCTATCTGTTTTTGCGCACAAGACCGGTGACTTAAAGATACTCCCATTGATCTAAGCGCCGTTTCGTGGCTAATGCAAAGGCATGGATCACTTCTTGTATAAAAACGGCGCATTGTACGCCGAAGATGTTCCGGTGGCCGAGATTGCCGCCGCCGTGGGCACGCCATTTTATGTGTACTCAACTGCCACCTTGTTGCGTCACTTCAAGCTGTTTGATGATGCCCTCGAGGGCATGGACCATCTGGTATGCTACGCAATGAAGGCGGCCAGCAATCAGGCAATTCTTAAGACATTGGGTGATGCAGGTGCTGGTATGGATGTGGTGTCGGGCGGCGAATATCTGCGCGCCAAAGCCGCAGGTGTGCCTGGGGACCGGATTGTATTTTCTGGTGTTGGCAAAACAGCTGACGAAATTCGTCTCGCACTGACGGGAGGCATCCGCCAGTTCAACGTGGAATCAGAACCCGAAATGCAGCTTCTGGATGCCGTTGCTTTAGAGTTGGGTGTTGTCGCGCCGATCACGATCCGTGTTAACCCCGATGTTGATGCAAAAACCCACGCCAAAATCGCGACCGGCAAGTCCGAGAATAAATTCGGCATTCCTATTTCGCGTGCGCATGCGGTTTATGCGATTGCGGCGGGGCTTAAGGGGCTGGAGGTTATCGGCATCGATGTGCATATCGGCAGCCAATTGACCGATCTGGCACCGTTCGAATTGGCTTATCAAAAGGTCGCGGAGCTAACTGAAGAATTGCGTGCCCAAGGGCACAATATCAAACGGCTTGATTTGGGTGGCGGTTTGGGTATCCCTTACGAACGCTCGAACGAAGCACCGCCGTTGCCAAGTGATTACGGGGCGCTGGTGAAGCGTACTTTGGGCCATTTGGGGTGCGAAATTGAAATTGAGCCGGGGCGCTTGATTGTGGGCAATGCGGGTCTGATGGTTAGTGAAGTTATCTACGTCAAAGAAGGTGAAGACCGCGAATTCTTGATCATTGACGGTGCTATGAACGATCTGATCCGCCCTGCATTGTACGATGCGCACCACGATATTGTCCCTGTTGTCGAACCTGCGGCTGGGATCGAGTTGGCAAAATACGACATTGTTGGCCCGATTTGCGAATCTGGCGATACTTTCGCCAAGCACCGTGAAATGCCATTGATGAAGGCGGGTGAGTTGGTCGCGTTCCGCAGCGCAGGGGCTTACGGCGCGGTTATGTCCAGTGAGTATAATAGCCGCCCGCTAATTCCTGAAGTTTTGGTGCATGGTGATCAATTCGCTGTTATCCGCGCACGTCCGACCTTTGACGAAATGATAAATCGCGATACGTTACCCGAATGGCTCTAGGCGCATCATCGTGCTGAACGGGGTTGGGGTAATGTAGTGGTAGCGAATTTCTCAAGGCATGACATCCGGCGCGGGCTGACGGCACTGCGTTTGCCGCTGCGCTGGACATGGCTGGGGATGTTTGCGGAACGCGTGGCTTTCTCCTTGTGGCCACTGATGGCCGTCGTGTTGACCATCATGGCGGTTTTGATGTTGGGTCTGCACGAACACGTTGCTATCGAGGTGTTCTGGGTTGGTCTTGTCCTTGCGGTCCTTGGCGGGATTGCAGCTTTTGCTTTTGCGCTATACCGCTTTCGATTGCCAAGTAGGCAAGACGCGATTGAGCGGTTGGATGCCAGCCTGCCCGGGCGTCCCATCCAAGCCCTTTTGGACACCCAAGCCATTGGCGCAAGCGATGACGCCTCCACAGCGGTCTGGCGTGCGCACCAACAACGTATGGCAGTTCAAGCGCAGGCAGCTAAAGCGGTTCCCGCCAATGTGCGCATTTCACGACGTGACCCGTATGCGCTGCGCTATGTTGCCGTCATTTTTTTTGCGGTGGCACTGTTGTTTGGATCTATTTGGCGCGTTGGCACTGTAACGCAGATCGGAACTAAGACTGACGCGTTTGCGACGGGCACTGTCTGGGAAGGATGGGTTGATCCACCGCGTTATACTGGCCGTCCTACATTATATTTGAATGACCAACTCGAAGGCAGCCTAAGCATTCCAGAGGGTAGCCTTATCACCCTACGTCTATATGGCGAAGTGGGTGCACTGACATTATCCGAAACCGTTTCTGGACGCACGCAGGTGCCGCCCGCCTCGGGCTCGGCGCAAGATTTCACAATTCTGCAAGACGGTGAAATTGCAATCAACGGTCCGAATGGTCGGTCTTGGATCGTAAATATTGTGCCAGACACAGCCCCAATCGCGTCAGCCCTAGACGACCCGGATTCAGATGCGTTGGGTGTGATGACGTTGCCATTTTCGGCTGGCGACGATTACGGTGTTGAAGGGGGCGAGGCCCGCATCAATCTGGATCTAGCTGCGATCACACGTGTTCATGGTCTGATTGTTGCACCTGAGCCACGTCCCGAATTGACGGTATCTTTGCCGATGCCTGTTGTTGGGGATCGTAGTGGTTTTGAGGAAGATTTGGTCGAAGACTTTTCCCAGCATCCTTGGGCGAACCTACCAGTAAAGATACGTCTAAGTGTTTTGGATGCAGCAGAGCAGCAGTTTGAATCAGAACCGCGGGCATTTGTTTTACCGGGCCGCAGGTTCTTTGACCCAATGGCGGCTGCGATCATAGAACAGCGCCGCGATCTTTTATGGTCCCGCACAAACGCCAAGCGAATTGCACAAATATTACGGGCAATTTCCCATCGGCCAGAAGATGCCTTTCGCAAAGAAGTAACCCAACTTCGGTTGCGCAAACTGATCCGAAAGCTTGAGACGCTAGCCCGATTGGAACGATTGCCACCTAAGGCACAGGATGAAATCGCGGCCCAGTTGTGGGCCTTAGCGATCGAACTGGATGAGGGTGATTTGGCCGACGCGCTAGAGCGGATGCGCCAAGCCCAAGAGCGGCTAAATCAAGCGATGCGTGACGGCGCGTCCAAGGCTGAAATTGCAGAGCTGATGCAAGAGTTACGTGAAGCTACTGAAGATTATTTGAAACAATTGCAGCAACAGCAAGCCCAAGAAGAGGGTGGCGAACAGCAACGTCAAGGTGATCCACAAAATTCCACTCAGATGACACAAGACGATCTTCAACGCATGATGGATCGGATCCAAGAGTTGATGGAAGAGGGGCGTATGGCAGAAGCGGCCGAGGCGCTTAAAGAACTGCAAGAAATGATGGAGAACATGCGCGTCACCCAAGGTGAAGGCCAACAGGGTAAATCCGCGGGTGAACAGGCGATGGAAGGATTGTCCGATACTTTGCGCCAGCAGCAGGGTCTTAGCGATCGGGCATTTCGCGATCTTCAAGAACAGTTCAACCCGAATGTCCAAGCCGGCGAAAGCCAAGGTAATAAAGGCCGCAACGGCGGTCTGGGCGAAGGGGAAAGCCACGAAGGCCAAGGCGGTCAAGGTGAAGGCGAGGGGCAATCCGAAGGCCAAGCACAATCTGGGGACCAACAAGGTCAAGAGGGTTTAGCAGATCGCCAAAAGGCATTGCGTGATGAATTGAATCGCCAGCAAGGGTCGCTGCCTGGTGCTGGAACGCCTGAAGGTGACGCTGCCCGTGAGGCGCTTGAACGTGCAGGGCGTGCAATGGACAATGCCGAACAAGCATTGCGTCAGGACGATTTTGCAATCGCGATCGACAGCCAAGCGCAAGCGATGGAAGCCCTGCGAGATGGTTTGCAATCCTTGGGCGAGGCGCTGGCCGAGAACCAAGATGACCAGCAACCCGGTCAGGGTAATCAGGACTCAAACCGGCAAGCCCAATCAACGGACCCTTTGGGCCGTGGACAAGATGGCAGTGGTGTTGATCCCAATGCGCAAGGGAATGTTTCGGACGCCGATGTCTACCGCCGTGCGCGTGATCTGTTGGCTGAAATTCGTCGCAGGTCGGCACAAGGAGAGCGACCCGAAGCAGAGCTGGGTTACCTGAAACGATTGCTTGATCGCTTTTAGATGCTAGCCGTTGTTCTGGGAGGCCGCGGTGGCATCAAGCCATTTTGCGAGATCCTGCAACTGTCCGTCTAACCAGCTGCGACCTTGATCAACGAATGCTACATAGTTGCTAAGGTAGGGGTCAACCTGAGGAACGGCCTTGGCGATGGCTGGTGCAAATATATAAAGTGCTGCAAAAATGATCGCGATCAGAACTATCGTCATAAATCCGCGGCGAAATCCACGCTTTTTGCGGACAGGGGCGACACCAGTTTCATCGTTTGAAGCCTGACGGTCACTGGTCGAACGCAGGGACGAGTTGATTTCTTCAATGTCAGGCAGCAGATCACGACGTGACCCTAGGGCTGCATTGGTTGCATCAATTTCGGGATCCTCACCACGCATACGGGCCATACGTTCACGGGCTTCGCGGGCACGACGTGTTGTTTCGTCTTCTGCGTCATCCAAACCTAAATCTGGCTGGCTTTCGACGCCGTCGGATTCTTGGTCGCGTATATCAGCCTCAAGTTCGGCTTCTTGGCGCAAAATGTCCGCAACCGCCGGATCCATTTCCTTGCGCTGTGGTCGGGTGGCAACTTCGACCCGTTCTTCATTTTCAGGAATAGATGTGGCCTCAACCTCAGCCTCCGATGGGGGCATATGATCGGGGTGGTGTTGAAACCATGTTTGACCGCAGTTTGAACACTGCACATCCCGACCGTCAGTTGGAACAACCTCGGTTGGAACCTCATATTGCGCATCGCAGTTTGGACAAATCAGTCGCATGTTGTGTTTTGACCCCCGTCAATTCCTTGATACTTAACATATGTTGGGAAGTTTGGGCATAAAAGTGCAATCTTCTGTTGAAGGCGGTAAGCCTGTGGATTGCAACGGGACCGATGCTCAGGCACAACAGGTGTAAGCAAATGGGGACCCGCGTGATCGAGCTAGAAAATGTGGCTTACAGTTATGGTGGCGGCGAGTTGCTGTCGGACATTTCAATTAAATTGGCACCGGGATCGTTTTACTTTCTGACCGGCCCGTCTGGTGCTGGCAAAACGACGCTTCTGAAGTTGTGTTATGGTGCGCTGCTTCCCACTGCGGGGCAGGTCCGGATTTTGGGCAATGATGTTCGCAATCTTAATCGCGACGACGTTGCGATGATGCGCCGCAAGGTTGGTGTTGTGCACCAAGATGTTAAATTTTTGGATCACTTGTCCGTCGCGGATAATATCGCATTACCCCTCACTGTTTCTGGTCGTCAAAACGAGGCAGATGGTGCCGATTTGGGTGAATTGTTGGCGTGGGTTGGTTTGACCCACCGCGCGGCGGGGTTGCCGCCAGAGCTTTCGGGGGGGGAACGCCAACGCGCAGCCCTTGCCCGTGCAGTCATAATGTCGCCTGACGTTGTCTTGGCGGATGAACCAACTGGCAACGTGGACTGGGAAATGTCGCAACGCCTGCTTCGCCTGCTGATCGAACTGAACAAAATGGGTAAGACAGTTCTGATTGCGACACATGATTTATCGTTAATCCGTGCTGCCAAATCTGAAGTTCAGGCGCGTGTTTTGCGCATTTCAAGCCGTCGATTGCAATTGGCTGGGGCAGATTTGTGAAGTTTGATACCGATGCAATCCGTAGCTTAATAGTTGGCGACAAACAAGCGGACTGCGTGGTTCCGCCGTCTGGTTTCACTGCCCAGCTGACATTGTTTGCTGCGGGCGCGATGGCGTTTCTAGCCGTTTTCGCCTTGGCGCTTTCATTGGCATCGGGTCGTTTGGCTGCGCAATGGGGGGATGAATTAGCCAGAACCTCAACAATACGGATTGTGGCACCTGCTGACGAAAGGGCGGCCCAAACCGATGCTGCCTTGCGCGTTCTAAAAACAACAACGGGTGTACAAAGTGCACGCGCTTTGACGGATGCAGAACAACAAGCGCTGCTTTCACCCTGGTTTGGATCTGGAATTGATTTGGGCAGTTTGCCTGTTCCACGTTTGATTGAAGTGGTTGAACACACGACAGGTTTTGACGCCGAAGGGCTTAGATTGCGATTGGCGGCAGAAGTGCGCGCAGCTTTCTTGGATGATCATACCCGGTGGCGTGCGCCTTTGGTGAAAGCCGCAAATCGTTTGCGCCTTTTGGCGTGGATTGCGATTCTGCTTATCGGTTTGGCCGTCGGGGCAATGGTGACTTTGGCCGCCAATGCAGCTTTGGCAGCGAACGCCCAAGTTGTTGCCGTGTTGCGACTGGTTGGTGCGACGGACCGCTACATCGCCGAAGCGTTTATACGTCGCTTTACCATCCGCGCATTTATCGGTGCAGCAGTTGGCATGGTATTAGGCATGTTGGCAGTGTTGTTGTTGCCATCAGCCAGTGATGATGCAGGCTTTTTGACGGGACTTGGTTTTCAAGGGGCTGGCTGGCTTACGCCGTTGCTGATCCCAATTATGGCCGGAGGTGTGGCTTTGCTAGCAACACGTGTCGCGTCCCGTAAGGCGTTGGAGGCGCTGCGCTAATGATAAGATGGCTGATTTCTTTGGTCTTTATGATCAATATCTACTTCATGATGGTGGTTATTGGCTTGCTCTGGGCCCCCTACGCGATCCTTAGTCCCGCGGGCGCACGTGCAGGTGCCAAGGTCTATAGTCGCTATGTCTTTTGGCTGTCGCGGTGGATGCTGGGATTGCGGGTCGAGATCCGTGGGGAAGTGCCGTCAGGCGAAGTTATCATTGCGGCCAAACACCAATCTTTTCTTGATATCATGATGATCTTCACGGCCCTGCCTACGGCTAAGTTCATCATGAAAAAAGAAATTCTATGGACTCCCGTTATTGGCCTTTACGCAAAGCGACTGGGCTGTGTTCCGGTTGCGCGTGGAAAACGTGGAGCCGCCATTTCCCAAATGGTGCGCGACGTCGAAAATGGAAAGGTACTGCCGGGTCAGCTGATTATTTATTCGCAAGGCACTCGGTTGGCACCGGGGGTTAAAGCGCCTTACAAAGTTGGGACTGCTGTTCTGTATAAACAGCTGCAACAGCCATGTGTGCCTGTCGCGACAAATGCCGGTATTTTCTGGCCGCGATCTGGTGTTTTGCGTAAGCCAGGTTTGGCGGTCGTCGAATTCTTGCCAGTGATCCCAGTGGGTCAGGACAAAGACACATTTATGGCTGGGCTCGAAGATGTGGTGGAAACCCATTCAAACGCATTGATGCGTGAGGCGGGGTTCGATCCGTCGTGAATTGGATCGACAGTGTCGCCGACCTGGAGAGCCTATATGGTCAGGCAGGTGAAGCGGCCACGCGCAAGGTGGCACCCTGTTTAACACCGCTTTATCGCAAGTGGATTTTGGCGTCTCGGCTGTGCATTTTGTCTACTGTTGGACCTGATGGAACCGATGGGAGTCCACGTGGTGATGATGGCCCAGCAGTTTTGGAGCTGGATGAACAAACTTTAGCAATGCCAGATTGGCGAGGCAACAACCGCTTGGATTCACTGCGGAACATTGTCTTGGATGGCCGCGTATCGCTGACGTTTGTTGTACCAGGATCCAACAATGTTGTTCGTGTGAATGGTATGGCACGATTGACGGATGGCGTTGCATTGCGGGACCGATTTGAACGCAAAGGGCAGGTGCCTGCCACGGTGATCGTGATCCAAATAGCCGAGATATATGCGCAATGTGCATGCGCATTGATGCGGGCGGGGACATGGTCGCGCAACGATGCTGAGGGGCTGCCAAGCATTGGCGAAATTCTTGCGGAAATGACGGATGGCGACGTTGGTGGGCTTGCCTACGATACCGAGTGGGGTGGGCGGGCTGCAAAAACGATGTGGTGATTGCCGTTGAATGACATAAGGCGGGGCAATTGCCCGCCTTATGATTATGTCTGGTTACGCGTGGATCGCGCCGCCTCCCAGGGCCAATGCCGCTTCGCGCACCGCTTCGGAATAGGTCGGGTGTGCGTGGCAGGTCATAGCAAGGTCTTCGGCAGATGCGCCAAATTCCATCGCAACGCAGATTTCATGGATAAGTTCACCCGCTGAAGGTCCTATAATGTGCGCCCCAAGGATACGATCCGTATCTTTGTCCGCCAGGATTTTCACAAAACCGTCGCCTGCGAAGTTCGCTTTAGCGCGGCCGTTGCCCATAAAGCTGAACTTACCAACCTTATAGCTACGCCCTTGTTCTTTAAGGGTTTCTTCGGTTTCGCCAACGTTGGCGACCTCCGGGTGTGTGTATATCACACCTGGAATAACACCGTAGTTCACGTGGCCATGTTTGCCGGCAATAGTTTCGGCGGCGGCCATACCTTCGTCCTCGGCTTTGTGGGCCAACATTGGGCCGTCGATGACGTCACCGATGGCGTAGATACCTTTGATGTTGGTCTGCCAATCCGCGCCAACTTTGATCTGGCCACGTTTTGATATCTCGATTCCCAGGGCGTCTAGGCCAAGGCCGTCAGTGAAGGGTTTGCGTCCCGTGGCAACCAAAACTGTGTCTGCATCGATGACGTGTTCACTGTCATCTTTGCGCAATTTATATGTCACTTTTACTTTGGTTTTGTTGGTTTCGGTGCCCTGTACTGCAGCCCCCATGATGAACGTAATACCTTGTTTAGTCAGCAATTTCTGGAAAGAACGCTGCACTTCAGCGTCCATGCCCGGGGTCACTGCATCCATAAATTCAACCACAGTCACTTCGGACCCTAGACGCGCGTAGACGCTGCCCAGTTCAAGGCCGATAACCCCTGCACCAATAACGACGAGCTTCTTGGGAATTTTGCCAAGTTCCAGCGCACCAGTTGAGGTGACAACAATCTTTTCATCGACATCTACGCCTGGCAGGGATGCGGGTTCGGAGCCTGATGCAATGACGATATTTTTAGTCTCGTGGATGTCGTCGCCAACCTTAACTTTGCCCGGCTCGGGGATGGTTGCCCACCCTTTAAGCCAGTCTATCTTGTTCTTTTTCATCAAGAATTCGATGCCCTTGGTGTTTTGACCAATCACATTGTCTTTGTAGGATAACATCTGTTTCCAGTCGACCGACGGGCTTTTGCCTTTTAGGCCCATAGCCCCAAAATTATGCTCTGCCTCATGCAGCATGTGGCTGGCGTGCAGCAGTGCTTTGGACGGGATGCAGCCGACGTTCAGGCAGGTGCCGCCAAGGGTTTCGCGTCCCTCCACGATTGCCGTTTTCAGGCCCAATTGGGCACAGCGGATGGCCGACACATAGCCGCCAGGGCCCGAGCCGATGATGATCACGTCATAGTTTGCCATTGGGTTGATCCTTTGAATTTGGAACGTCGGTATAACGTCGGTATTGTGTAGGTATTACGTCGGTGCTTGGTCGGTTTGGGATTTGGGGCGTTGCCCCCACCGCTGTGCGGCTCCCCCAAAGTTAATTAGACCATGGCTGCGATGAACATGAGTGTTGTCGAAAGAAACCCTGCGAACCAAATGTAGCTGCGCCATGGCACCCAACCGAATGCGTATGCTGGGATGTATAAGATGCGGGCGATCAGGTAGATGACGGCAAGGGTTCCTGTGAATGCGGTTGATTGGCCGCTGATG
The DNA here is from genome assembly GCA_905182355.1 of uncultured Paracoccaceae bacterium. GTDB lineage: Bacteria > Pseudomonadota > Alphaproteobacteria > Rhodobacterales > Rhodobacteraceae > Ascidiaceihabitans. Next base: position 23,955 of record CAJJBH010000059.1, read on the forward strand.
GTGATCACGATGCAGGCGATTGTGAACAAGATCAGCCCCTCAAAATGGTTGTCCATTGCGCGTTTGAGGCGGCCTGTCCGTTCGGACAAGAGTTCTTCGACTGAACCCCCAAGTTTTGCGGGATCGCGGGGCGACATGGTTTTGCCACGCCCGAGTTCGAGGTTCGCGGGGATCGCCATCAGGAAGAACTGGACCGCCTGAAGGAGGCCCGCGAGGGTGAGGATTGTGAGTTCAGTTGTCATGGCAATACTAATATCCGAGGAGCGGTAAAATCATCATAAGGATGCCGATCAATGAGGCGACCCACGCAAGGGTTCGCAAAAATGGAATTCCCGAAGCGTATGCAGGTACATAAGCAACGCGAGCCCAGAACCAAACTGCTGCGCCCAATGCTGTGCCTTCGGTCCCGAGTTCGGTCACTTTTAGGATTAGAGCAAGGGCAACAAACGCAGAAAGGTTGTAAACGTAATTCGTTAGCGCGCGTTGAATACGTCCGGCAACAATGTTTTGTTCACGTGGTTCATCTTGCGGTCCGATTGCCCAAAGAATACCTTTAGAGAGGTCCGAAAAAGACGCTTGGACGAACATATGTACGAACAGCAATACGACTGCGTAAGTGAGGTATGTGAGTTCAACGGTCATTGATTATCCTTTCGTAGCTGATTGGCCTCGTTTGAGTTACAAATCCATTAACAAACGACGTGGATCCTCAAGCGCTTCTTTCACCCGTACCAAGAACGTCACGGCCCCTTTGCCGTCCACGATGCGGTGATCGTAAGACAGGGCGAGGTACATCATTGGGCGGATCACAACTTCACCCTTGATCGCCATTGGGCGGTCTTGGATTTTGTGCATGCCTAGGATGCCGGACTGTGGTGGGTTGAGGATTGGGGAAGACATTAGCGAACCGTAGACGCCGCCGTTCGAGATGGTGAACGTGCCGCCCTGCATTTCTGCCATCGACAGTTTGCCGTCGCGCGCGCGTGCGCCTTTTTCAGCTATCGCTTTTTCGATCCCTGCGAACGACATCGCGTCGGCGTCACGGATAACTGGAACAACCAGTCCTGAGGGCGTGCCAGCGGCGATGCCCATGTGGACGAAGTTTTTGTACACAACGTCCGTGCCGTCGATTTCGGCGTTCACTTCGGGCACTTCGTTCAGGGCGTGGACGCAGGCCTTGGTGAAGAAGGACATGAAGCCCAATTTGACGCCGTGTTTCTTCAAGAACAGGTCTTTGTATTCGTTGCGCAGTGCCATCACCTCGGTCATGTCGACCTCGTTATAGGTCGTCAACATGGCAGCGGTGTTTTGGCTTTCTTTCAGACGGCGCGCGATGGTTTGGCGCAGACGGGTCATTTTAACACGTTCTTCGCGGGGTGCATCGTCTGACGATACGGGACCGCGTGGTGCTGATGTCGCGGCAGCTGGAGCAGAGGATGCTGCAGCGACGGCTTTTGCGACGTCGTCTTTCATCGCGCGGCCATCACGGCCTGTGCCTGTAACTTGATCGCGTGAAACGCTAGCTTCTGCCATTGCTTTTTTGGCTGATGGGGCGTCTTCAACGTCTTTGCCCGTGGATGCAGCAGCTGCTGCTGCGGCGGCTGGCGCTGCGGTGACTGCACCAGAGGCGGAGATCACGGCGAGCTTGGCAGAGGCGTCTACTGTCGTGCCTTCGGGGGCTGTGATTTCAGCAAGGATACCAGCGGCGGGTGACGGAACTTCGACGCTGACTTTGTCGGTTTCCAGTTCACACAGCATTTCGTCTTGGGCCACAGTGTCACCTACGGCTTTGAACCATGTGCTGACTGTCGCTTCGGTCACGGATTCGCCAAGGGTCGGGACCATAACATCTACACTGTCGTCAGATTTGGCTGGTGCATCCGCCGCCGGCACAGCTTTTGACGCTGATGTCTTGGCTTCGCTTTTGTCGGATTTTGCAACTGCGTCGCCGGCTGCAATGTTGGCAAGAAGCGCGTCGACACCTACGGTTTCGCCCTCAGCTGCCACGATTTCGCCCATGATGCCCGCTATGGGGCTGGGCACTTCGACTGTGACCTTATCGGTTTCCAACTCGCACAGCATTTCGTCCACTGCGACGGCATCGCCAGGTTTCTTGAACCATGTGGCAACGGTGGCTTCGGTGACGCTTTCGCCCAGCGTGGGTACACGAACTTCGGTTGTCATGATTTAGATCCTTCGATGGTCAGCGCGTCGTTCACGAGTGCTGCTTGTTGTGCTTTATGATTTGAGGCGAGGCCGGTTGCTGGCGACGCTGCTGTTGAGCGGCCAACATATTTGGGCCGTGTGTGTTTGGCGTTGATCCGACCCAGAACCCACTCAAGGTTGGGTTCGATGAACGTCCAACCCCCTTGGTTTTTTGGTTCTTCTTGGCACCAGACCACTTCGGCGCTTTTGAAGCGTTCCAATTCTTGGACGGCGGATTGTGCTGGGAACGGGTAGAATTGTTCGACCCGTAGCAGGTAGATGTCGTCGATCCCACGCGCATCACGTTCTTCAAGCAGGTCGAAGTAAACCTTGCCTGAACACATGACGACCCGTTTGATTTTGTTATCTTTGACTAGCTTCGTGTCAGAATTTCCGTGTTGTGCATCGTCCCACATCAAGCGGTGGAAAGATGAGCCCGTGGTGAATTCTTCGGTCTTTGACACTGCCATTTTGTGACGCAGTAGCGACTTTGGCGTCATTAGAATGAGTGGCTTGCGGAAATCGCGGTGCAATTGGCGGCGCAGGATGTGGAAATAGTTGGCTGGTGTCGTGCAATTGGCCACGATCCAGTTGTCTTGGCCACACATCTGCAAGAACCGTTCTAGGCGGGCGGACGAGTGTTCGGGCCCTTGGCCTTCGTAGCCATGTGGCAGCAGAACGACCAAGCCAGACATGCGCAGCCATTTGCTTTCGCCAGAGCTGATGAACTGGTCGAACATGATTTGTGCGCCGTTGGCAAAGTCGCCGAATTGGGCTTCCCACAATGTTAGGGCGTTGGGTTCAGCCATTGAGTAGCCGTATTCAAAACCCAGAACCGCGTATTCCGACAGCATGGAGTCGATGACTTCATACTGTGCTTGGCCTTTGCGGACGTTGTTCAGCGGGTAATACCGTTCTTCGGTATCTTGGTTTACAAGGCTGGAATGGCGTTGGCTGAATGTGCCGCGTGTGCTGTCTTGGCCCGACAAGCGAACGGGGTAGCCTTCGGTAAGCAACGAACCGAACGCTAGTGCCTCGCCAGTTGCCCAATCGAAACCTTCGCCAGTTTCAAACATTTTGGCTTTGGATTCTAGCAAGCGACCTACCGTTTTGTGTAGTGGCAAGCCATCTGGCGCTGTTGACAACGCTTTGCCAACTTCGGCAAAGGTTTCAGGCTTAATCGCAGTTTCGCCGCGCACGTAGCCGTCTTTGTTGCGATCTAGGTGTGACCACTTGCCGTCCAGCCAATCGGCTTTGTTGGGCTTGTAGTCTTTGCCAGCCTCAAATTCTTCGTTCAACTTGGCTTGGAACGCGGCTTTCATGTCCTCGATCTCGCCCTCGGGGATCAAACCGTCACGAACCAAACGTTCGGTGTAAAGTGACAGCGACGTTTTTTGGGTTTTGATCTTTTTGTACATAACGGGGTTGGTGAACATCGGTTCATCCCCCTCGTTGTGACCAAAGCGGCGGTAGCAGAAGATGTCGATCACAACGTCTTTGTGGAATTTTTGACGGAATTCTGTAGCGACTTTGGCCGCGTGAACAACGGCTTCTGGATCGTCACCGTTCACGTGGAAAATTGGGGCCTCGACCACCAGCGCGTTGTCGGTGGGGTAGGGGGAAGAACGAGAGAAGTGCGGCGCGGTGGTGAACCCGATTTGGTTGTTCACTACGATATGCATAGTGCCGCCCGCTTTATGGCCCTTAAGGCCAGACAAGGCGAAACATTCGGCCACAACGCCTTGGCCTGCAAAGGCTGCATCGCCGTGTAAAAGGATCGGCATAACAGAGGTGCGCTCTGCATCGTTGTTTTGGTCTTGTTTGGCACGGACTTTACCAATCACAACGGGATTTACCGCCTCAAGATGTGAAGGGTTGGCCGTGAGTGACAGGTGTACCGTGTTGCCGTCAAATTCACGGTCCGACGACGCACCAAGGTGATACTTCACATCACCAGAACCATCGACATCTTCGGGTTTGGAGGATCCACCTTGAAACTCGTTAAAGATCGCGCGGTAGGGCTTTTGCATCACGTTTGCCAAAACAGACAGACGGCCACGGTGCGGCATGCCAATAACAATGTCACGCACACCCAGATTGCCGCCACGTTTGATGATTTGCTCCATCGCAGGGATTAGGCTTTCGCCGCCATCAAGACCGAAGCGTTTGGTGCCCATGTATTTGACGTGCAGGAATTTCTCGAACCCTTCGGCCTCGACCATTTTGTTCAGGATCGCTTTGCGCCCTTCACGTGAAAATTGGATTTCTTTGCCCAAACCCTCGATCCGTTCCTTAAGCCAGCCGGCTTCGTCAGGGTTCGAGATGTGCATGTATTGCAAAGCAAAGGTGCCACAATAAGTGCGTTTCACAAGCGACAGAATTTCGCGCATTGTCGCGATCTGTAGACCCAAGACGTTATCAATAAAGATAGGGCGATCCATGTCGGCGGCGGTGAAGCCGTAGGATTTCGCGTCAAGTTCTGGATGTGGAATGGTTTCACGCATGCCAAGGGGGTCAAGATCTGCGATCAAGTGCCCGCGAATACGGTAAGCGCGGATGATCATCAGGGCGCGGATGCTGTCGAGCACGGCGCGTTTGATTTGGTCGTCGTTTAGGCTGACGCCTTGCTCGGACGCTTTGGCTTTGATCTTGTTGCCGGCGCTTTTGACTTCGGGTTCGGGTGCCCATTCGCCTGTAAGGGCGGCAGTCAGATCGTCGTTTGGCATTGGTGGCCAGTCGGTGCGCGCCCAGCTTGGGCCTGCGGCCTCTTGTTTGACCGACATCTCGTCATCGCCCATTGCTTTGAAAAACGCCTGCCAGCTTTCATCGACCGCATTCGGATCGTTGGCGTAGCGTGCATACATCTGTTCGAGGTATTCCGCGTTGTGCCCCTGCATGAAGCTGGAGGCATGGAATTGGTCGTTGGCTGGGTGGTCGGTCATGAGGGTACCTCAAGTGGGTTGGGGCCGTATTTGTTTGTCTCGGGTTTGGAAAGCGATAGCGTCCAATAGAGTAGAAGTAGTGGTCCGCTGATCATCATGATGCCAGCCAGAATTGGGCCGGCCTGCCCTAGCGTTACACCTATGATCGCGCCTACGGAGATACCTAAAGCGCAAGTTAGAAGGGGCAGGAAAGAGAAGGACCCGTGCAGTCCGATATCCTGTAACCGTCGCCAACCTGCGGTGAAAGTTGCAAAATATGTAACGATACCGAACACAACTGATAGAATTAACATCTTAGCTTCGTTTCCAAACAGCAATAGATCAAAGATCCCAGCAAGGAACAATAGTAAACCAGGGCCTAGCAAGAACCACCAATTCTCTACACGAGAAGCCCGTCCGGATAAAACGAACGACTTTCTTATGCAAGTTTTGGTGGCTCGCCAGATTCGCATTGTTTAACCAATCGCTTCAATAACAGCTTCGCCTAGTGTCGCAGGGCTATCTGCCACAATGATACCAGCAGCGCGCATCGCTTCGATCTTGTCTTCCGCGCCACCTTTGCCACCAGCGACAATCGCGCCCGCGTGGCCCATGCGACGGCCGGGAGGGGCAGTACGTCCGGCGATGAAACCAGCTGTTGGTTTCCACCGGCCTTTTTTCTTTTCGTCAGCCAAGAATTGCGCGGCTTCTTCTTCAGCTGATCCACCTATTTCGCCGATCATGATGATCGATTGTGTCTCTGGATCGGCAAGGAACATTTCTAGGATGTCGATGTGTTCGGATCCTTTGATAGGATCGCCGCCGATACCTACGGCTGAAGATTGGCCAAGGCCAAGGTCAGTTGTTTGCTTCACCGCTTCGTACGTCAATGTGCCCGAACGCGAAACAACACCGCAAGTGCCGCGCATGTGGATGTGACCAGGCATAATGCCGATTTTGCATGCATCAGGTGTAATAACACCAGGGCAGTTCGGGCCGATCAAGCGGGATTTAGAACCCTGAAGGGCGCGTTGCACTTTCATCATGTCCAGAACTGGAATGCCTTCTGTGATGCAAACGATCAACGGCATTTCAGCGTCGATGGCTTCTAGGATCGAATCCGCAGCGAAGGGAGGAGGCACGTAGATAACAGAGGCGTTTGCTTCGGTCATGTGCATTGCTTCATGCACGGAGTTGTAAACCGGTAGATCAAGGTGCGTTTGGCCGCCTTTGCCCGGTGTCACACCGCCAACCATTTTGGTGCCATAGGCAATGGCCTGTTCAGTGTGGAATGTGCCTTGGGACCCGGTCAGGCCTTGGCAGATTACCTTGGTGTTTTCGTCGATAAGAACGGCCATGTGATCTTCCTTCGTATGTTTTTCAGTGCCGCAAAGCGGCGTATTTCGTTATTGGGGCGCGGATTTGCGCAGCAAGACGGTGATGTTGTCATCGACGGGTCGGGTGAACCGATTGATGAGTGTTGTGTCGAACCCAGCCTTGGACGCTGTGTTGGTCAGGCTGGAGAGTGTGAAATAGTTGACGTGATCAGGGTAGCGGAACCCACACCATTTAGGGCCGATCACGCGACGGTTCAGGGAGCCAAAGTTGGGCACGCGAACGAACACGGCACCGGTATCTTTGAGCGCACGGTGGGCACCGCGCAACACGCCCAAGACGTTGGTTTCATGTTCGAGATAGGAGAACATAACGATGCCGTCGAATTTACATTGGTCGAATTCCCAAATTGCTGTGGCACCTGCACCATGCTGGCAATAGCCACCATGCGCGCGCATGAACTTGTCGGATTGTGCGTGAAGCCCTGTGCTAAGTTCAATCCCGTAAGGCGTGATTGGTGGTTGGATTCTATTTCCTGCTCCACAGCCAATATCAAGGACGTGACCGTCGTTGAACCACTCACGGAACTTAGCTTGTTTGTCGCGGTGTAGCCCGATGGTTGCAGCCCGAATTTTGTGCGCGATGCCAGACAATGCTGTCGACCCACCTTTGGCTGTTTTGGCGGCAGATGTGACTTCCCATGCGAAATCTTCTTCGAGCGCTTCATATTCGACAGGGTTGCGGAGATAAGTCAGGTCACACCCATCACATTTTACCACCTGCCAGTTGTCTGGCGAGTATTGCGGCCATGGGGTGCAATCTGTGCCTTCGCAACTGGGGCAGGGGCGATATGTGGGGGTGTCTAACATCGCTTATTGTTCGGCTTTCTGAGGTAAAAGCCGTTCAACCAACATGAACGTTTCGGTCCCATTTTTTTGCAGGCGCGTCCCAACATGGACCACAGCGATGCGACGTGGGTTAAGACGGCGTGCAGCCAACAGTGTTGTTCCTTCAAAAGGCACGAACTGCGGGGGCAAGATAGCTGTGGTGCAAATACCCTCAGCCTCAAGTGCCGCGACTGTGACATCGGCAGCTTCTGTGGCGTGTTGCCCGTCATAGGCCACTTCACACCGACAGTCCGTTCCAAGTGTCACGACGCGACCCATTGCTGGAGAGGCCGTCGCTGACGAAAACGGATCAAGATCGTAAAAATCTACACGCGCACCAGTTGATGAAATCAAATCTTGGGCTTTTTGTGCCGTCAGAAATTGGGAAAAGCAGTGGTCCGCAAAAGCTTGGGCCATTGCACCAGTGTCTGCACGCGCGGCACCATGACCAATGCCCAAAATGAGCAAGGCACTAAGTCCAAGGTTTGCCACGCGGTGCATCCTATTTAACCCTTAACCGCTTTCACGATTTTTTGGGCGCCGTCTTTCAAGTCATCCGCCGCGATAACATCTAGGCCAGAATTGTTGATGATGGCTTTGCCTTCGGCAACGTTAGTACCTTCAAGACGTACAACCAATGGAACCTTTAAGCCGACTTCTTTCACAGCGGCCACAACGCCTTCCGCGATCACGTCGCAGCGCATGATGCCACCAAAGATGTTGACCAAAATGCCTTTGACGTTCGGATCAGAGGTGATGATTTTGAACGCTTCGGTCACTTTTTCCTTAGTGGCACCGCCACCAACGTCCAAGAAGTTTGCAGGCTCTGCGCCGTACAATTTGATGATGTCCATTGTTGCCATCGCCAAGCCAGCGCCGTTCACCATACAACCGATTTCGCCGTCAAGAGTGATGTAGTTAAGGTCGTACTTGGACGCTTCAAGTTCTTTCGCATCTTCTTCGGTTTCGTCACGCAGTTCGTTGATGTCTGGATGGCGATACAAGGCATTGCCGTCGAATGACACTTTGGCATCAAGCACCTTCATGTCACCACCGTCGGTGACGATCAGTGGGTTGATTTCCAGCATCTCCATGTCTTTTTCGATGAAGGCTTTGTACAGCAAACCCATCAATGCGACGCACTGTTTGATTTGTTTGCCCTCAAGACCAAGGGTGAACGCGATGCGGCGGCCGTGGAATGCTTGGTAGCCTGTTGCCGGATCGACCGAGAAGGATAGGATTTTCTCAGGTGTGGAGGCCGCAACTTCTTCGATGTCCATGCCACCTTCGGTCGAACAAACGAAAGACACGCGTGATGTTTGACGATCAACCAATAGGGCAAGGTATAATTCTTTTTCGATGCCAGCGCCGTCTTCGATATAGATGCGGTTCACTTGTTTGCCAGCAGGGCCCGTTTGATGTGTGACCAATGTACGGCCCAACATTTTTTTGGCTTCATCAGCGGCTTCTTGCACTGACTTTGTCAGACGTACGCCACCAGCTTCGCCAGCTCCGGCTTCTTTGAATGTACCCTTGCCGCGACCACCCGCGTGAATTTGCGCTTTGACCACCCACAATGGGCCATCCATTTCTGCTGCTGCAGATTTGGCGTCTTCGGCTTTAAGAACGATGCGGCCTTCAGAAACAGGTGCGCCGTATGACCGCAAAAGTGCTTTGGCCTGATATTCGTGGATGTTCATGATAGATTGGTCCCGATTAGATACGTTTGGATACGGGTATACCGTTATCTATGAAGGGGACGTAAACGGTAAAATGAAGTGTTAGCGGTATTTTACCAAGTTTTCGGTATTTTGTGATCACAGCGACAAATCGTGTGATCACAAAAATGGTAAATCTACGAAAGCCACCTATTTCCAACCAGTTCGTAGTTATTAATGAGTCTTTGGTGGTAATTTGCGCCATTTCATAAACACAGAGAAGCCAATGGCGACAACGCCCAGCGTAGGCCAACCAGGTCCTGCCCCGTTCATAAGATCGATTATGACCAATGGACCAGTTGCAAGGCCCGCCCGCATTTTCGTGCGGGAGAATTTCGCATGTGGGTCGCCATTCTCTGTGGGGACAGTGCGTTGTGGCGCAACTGCGATCAAATCATTTGGGGTGGTGATCCCGTCCGCCAAGACCGCGTAAATTGCGACTTCTTCGATGAAATTTTCGGGTATTGCGGGGCCAAGCGCGCAAAATTCAGCGTCTAGTCGTCCGTTGGCTTGATCGACTACCTCGCGCGATACAAAGATGCCACCTTCGGGGGCAGCTTCTTGCAAGCGCGCGGCAAGGTTTACACCGTCACCTAACAAATCATCATCCTCAACAATAACATCGCCCAAATGCAAGCCAATGCGGAAGAGCAACAGGTCTTTGCCAGCACACAGTGCGCGTTGGATGGAAATTGCAGTGGCTACGGCTTCTACCACGGATGGGAATTCGGCGATAAGCCCGTCACCTGCGGTATTGGCGATGCGGCCACCGCGCAATCTGATGCTGTGTTCAAAAATTACGCGTGATCTGCGCAGGGCTTGGATTGTTCCGACCTCGTCAGGTGCCATACGGCCCGAGACGTTCGCGGCATCTGCCGCAACGATCGTTGTCAGCTTACGCTGGATGTTTGGTGCCTGTGTAATTGTGCCAACCTGCCGCATGAAATTTTGGTGTTGAACAGAAAAAGGCCACGCATCAAATATGCGTGGCCTTTTGTATTTTCTAATCAGACAAAGCCTTAGGACAGTGAGCTGTCGATCGCTTTACATGCGTCGACCAAACCTTTGACCGCAGCAACTGAGCTGTCGAACATGGCTTGCTCATCTTTGGTCATCTGAATGTCGATGACTTTCTCGATGCCGCCAGCGCCGATGATTGTTGGAACGCCAACATACATACCTTTTAGACCCAATGCGCCGTCAACGTAGGCCGCACATGGCAACACGCGTTTTTGGTCTTTCAGGTAGGCTTCGGCCATTTCGATCGCAGATGTTGCTGGTGCGTAGAATGCGGAACCAGTTTTCAACAAACCAACGATTTCTGCGCCGCCATCACGGGTGCGCTGAACGATCGCGTCCAGTTTGTCCTGTGTGGTCCAGCCCATTTTCACGAGGTCTGGCAATGGGATGCCTGCGACTGTTGAATAACGCTCCAGCGGAACCATTGTGTCGCCGTGACCGCCCAAAACAAAGGCCGTTACATCGCGCATGGAAACTTGGAATTCTTCAGCTAGGAAATGGCGGAAGCGTGCGGAATCAAGAATGCCGGCCATGCCGCAGACTTTTTCATGTGGTAGGCCTGAAAATTCGCGCAGTGCCCAAACCATCGCATCAAGCGGGTTTGTGATACAGATTACGAATGCGTTCGGCGCGTGGTCACGGATGCCTTCGCCAACAGATTTCATAACCTTTAGGTTGATGCCCAACAGGTCATCACGGCTCATCCCTGGTTTGCGTGGAACGCCAGCTGTCACGATGCAAACGTCTGCGCCTGCGATGTCTTCGTAAGACTGGGTGCCGGACATCTTAACATCGAAGCGTTCGGATGGGCCGGATTCGGCGATATCAAGGGCTTTACCTTCTGGCGTGCCTGGTGCGATGTCAAACATAACAACGTCGCCAAGCTCTTTGATAGCTGCAAGGTGGGCAAGTGTGCCGCCGATTTGACCTGCGCCGATGAGTGCAATCTTTGGTCTAGCCATGTGATGTCTCCGTTTGGATTGGGATTTGGGTTATATTTCGCCGCATTCCCTAGAGCGATTTTGGGCTTGGTGCAAGGGTGCTGCATTGCAGCGTATCTAACGTTTGCTTGTGTTCGTCCAACCCAATAGGCGTTAAACACTAACAAGTTGTGGGTTTTTGAGGGTCTAGCTGTGCTTATTCTTGATTTTAGCTTTTTCGCGATTGCGGCCCCCGCAGTGGTATTTGCAGGTATCTCGAAGGGTGGATTTGGATCGGGCGCGGCTTTTGCAGCATCATCGATTCTAGCGTTGATTTTGCCACCCGGCTTGGCGCTGGGCGTGATGTTGCCATTGCTGATGTTGATGGATGTGGCCAGTTTACGCCCATATTGGGGGAAATGGCGCTGGCACGAGGCGCGTTTGCTGATTCTGGGTGGCATCCCGGGTGTGGCCTTGGGGGCTGCGCTGTTCAGCGTTGTCGACGACGATGTATTCCGGGTTCTGATTGGCGTGATTTCTGTGGCGTTTGTAATCTGGCGACTTTGTATATCACGGGGGTGGATCACGATTTCAGCGGGGAATGTACCCGATTGGCAAGGTGGCATCGCAGGGTTTGGTGCAGGGTTCACCAGCTTCGTCAGCCATGCAGGTGGCCCACCCGCCGCCGTTTACCTGCTGTCACGTGGTGTAACCAAAACCGAATATCAGGCCTGCACTGTGATAGTGTTTTGGGTGATCAATATCGTCAAATTCATCCCCTACGCTTTTCTGGGCATGTTCACCCTTGAAACAGGTCTGGCGAATTTGGCACTGGCCCCGTTTGCATTGATAGGGACGTGGGTGGGGGTAAAGGCGCACCATTTGGTGCCGGAACGTGTGTTCTTTGCCTTCACCTATGTGATTTTGATGATCACGGGCATCAAGCTGATATTTGACGGGCTGACTTAGGCGTCGCTGCCTTTCGCTGGAAGGGCTTCTGCCAATGTTTCGAATGATTTGCCTGAGGCGATCAAACAGGTGACCCCGTTTGTGGACGTGATGGTGATGGTCCAAGTGCCTGTGTCGTCCGAGGCATAAACCTCGATCACCGCGTTGTTGGCCCCAAGCCCAATAGATTGCCGAGTTTCACCGTACCCATTCGCCAGACGTTCAACAACATTGTCGCGCGGTCCACAGTTGCGCACCGATTGCGCCAAAACATCGGTGGCCGCAGCCAGGTAAAGCGCCGTTGCGAGCGTGAGTGCAGTGAGATGTAATATCTTGGATTTGGGGGTCATTACGTTCTGCCTTTTCTCAAAGTGCCTGGGCAATCCAGTCAAAGCGGTCCGTGTCGTGATATTTGACCATCCAATCCTGCCTCGAAATCGTTAAACTATTGGTTAACGTACCGTTCGGAGCTTCGTGAGAACTGTAATCTTGCCGCAATGCAGCAAAATGAGCTTGAACATTTCGCTCAAAAATGGCCTGTTCCGCGCAACTTTATGATTCACTGAAAAGGTGCTGCTATGTCTTTGGCCCGTCCGTTGCGTTCTGTTTTGTATATCCCTGCGTCCAAACCTCGTGCACTTGATAAGGCTCGCGGCTTGCCTGTTGATGCGATCATCTTCGATCTTGAAGACGCGGTGTCTGTAGATGAGAAGGTCGCCTCACGTGCAATTCTAGCTGAAGCATTGAACACAGGTGGATACGGCAGCCGTATGAAGATCGTTCGGATCAATGCCTTTGACACCGAATGGGGCCGCGATGATGCAAAAGCTGCGGCAGACATGGGGGCGGATGCGATTTTGTTGCCCAAAGTCAGTACACCTGCGGATTTAGATGCATTGGCTGAAATTACGGGTGACATTCCACTGTGGGCGATGATGGAAACGCCATTGGGCATGCTGAACGCTGCAGTGATTGCCGGGCATCCAAAGTTGCAAGGCATGGTGATGGGCACCAATGATCTTGCGAAGGAATTGCAAACCCGTCACCGCGCGGATCGCCTGCCTTTACAAGCTGGTTTGGGACTTTGCCTGTTGGCGGCCAAAGCGAATAATTTGGTCATTGTTGATGGTGTTTATAATGCCTTTAAAGACGATGTCGGATTGAAGGTTGAATGCGATCAGGGCCGTGACATGGGGTTTGACGGGAAAACGCTGATCCACCCTGCGCAAGTTGACGTAACGAACACCGCGTTTTCACCGTCTGAGGCTGAGGTGGAGTTGGCCCATCGCCAGATCGAGGCGTTTAACGAGGTCGAAGCATCAGGGCAGGGCGTTGCCGTGGTCGATGGCAAAATCGTGGAAAACCTACATGTTGCCACCGCACGTGATATTCTGGCAAAGGTAGAGGTAATCGCAGCCTTAACCCCATAATTCGGAATCTTGGAGAAATATAATGCTACTAATCATCCTCGGCTTGATCCTTTGGGCAGGCGCACATTACTGGAAACGCCTTGCACCAGATCATCGGGCGCGGATCGGTGATACGGGCAAAGGGATCGTTGCGGTTGCTAGCGTTGTCGCGATTGTGTTGATGGTGATTGGCTATCGCAGCGCTGATTTTATGCCCATCTGGAACCCGCCCAGCTTTTTCCAAGGCATCAACAATCTTTTGATGTTGGTCGCGTTCTTTGTGTTCGGGATGTCTGCCACGACGGGCCGTTTGCGCGGTTATCTGCGCCATCCGATGCTGATTTCGGTCAAAATTTGGGCCATCGCACACTTGCTGGTGAACGGTAATCTTGAGGCTATTGTCCTGTTTGGTGGCATGTTGGCTTGGGCCGTTGGGTCGGTCATTTTGATCAACAAGGCTGAACCCAATTGGGTCCGTCCTGAACCTGGGGCCGCGAAGAAAGACGTTGTGCTGGTTGTGATCACACTTGTCACCTTCTCTATCGCCGCAGGCATTCACATTGCGCTGGGCGTTAATCCGTTCGGGTAAGGAAAGCACATGAAACTTTATCGATTTTTATCCGAAGAAGACACATCAGCCTTCTGTCATAATGTCACCGATGCATTGAACAAGGGTTGGGAGCTTTACGGCTCCCCCACCCAAACATGGGACCATGCGGCGGGCATTATGCGGTGCGGCCAATCGGTCGTTAAAGAAGTGGAGGGCACCTACACGCCTGACACAAAGCTAGGACAACACTGATGGTTAAGACGAATGCGGGACGGTTCTTTGAGGATTATAGCGTCGGCCAAGTGATCGATCACGCGGTTCCTCGTACCGTCAAGGTGGGTGAACGTGCATTGTACCACATGCTTTATCCTGCCCGTCATGCCCTGTATTCGTCCGACCAATTTGCTCAAGATTGTGGCCTGCCGTTTAGTCCTTTGGATGATATGATCGCGTTTCACATCGTCTTTGGCAAAACCGTGCCGGATGTGTCGTTAAACGCTGTGGCCAACCTTGGCTATGCCCAAGGGCGTTGGTTGCTGCCCGTTTGGCCGGGAGATACGTTGCGCTCGCGCTCCGAAGTGATCGGGGTCAAGCAGAACTCAAACGGTAAAACAGGCGTGGTTTATGTCCGCACCACAGGTTTAAATCAACATGACGAGGTTGTGTTGGAATATGTGCGCTGGGTTATGGTGCGCAAACGGGATTTAGATGCGCCCGCGCCTGAAACGGTTGTGCCAGATTTGCCGAAAGCGTTGAGCGTCGATCAACTTGCAATTCCAAAGGGCCTTGATTTTACGAACTACGATTTCACCCTGGCAGGTGAGCCACATCGCTGGAGTGATTACGAGATTGGTGAACTGATTGATCACGTCGATGGTGTGACGATCGAAGAAGCCGAACACATGATGGCCACGAGGCTTTGGCAGAACACGGCAAAAGTGCATTTTGACACGTCAGCCCGTCCTGATGGATCGCGATTGATCTACGGTGGGCATGTGATTTCAATGGCGCGTGCTTTGTCGTTTAACGGTTTGGCGAATGCGCAGATTGTCGCGGGTTTGAATGGCGGGGCACACGCGAACCCGTGTCTTGCAGGAGATACAGTGCGGGCATGGTCACAAGTTTTGGACAAAGCTGAAACGTCGGCACCTGGCGTGGGTGCGTTGCGTTTGCGTCTTGTTGCGACCAAGGGTGGTGAACCGTTTGAATTGCGCGGTGAAGACGGTAAGTATTTGCCTAACGTTCTACTGGACCTCGATTATTGGGTTCTGGTCCCGATGTAGCTTTAAGGGGCTTTGCAAAGCTTATTGTAAAAGGGGCTTTGCCCCGTCGCCTTTGGCGTCTCCCCAGGATATTTTTTGCCAAAAGAAACACTGAGTTGTGGCCCACACGAATGTGAGGTGCGTCTTGTCACCCTGCGGGTAAGCTGCTGCACATGAAATCGATTCTTTTGTCCGTCCTTTTTTGGGCTCCTGCAACTATACTGGCCTGCGACCTTGCGCTGGTGTTGGCCGTTGATGTGTCTGGATCCGTTGATCGTGCGGAATACAGGACCCAAATGCAAGGTCTGGCGACGGGATTGCGAGATGGGATTGTTGCCGATGCCTTGGTTGATCAATCTTCCAAGGTGACCCTTATTCAATGGAGCGGCAGTTCGCGCCAACACCAAACAATTCCTTGGGTCGAGATCAACAGCTACGCTGATGTTATCGGCCTTTCATATAGAATTGCCGACGATCCAAGGATGTGGCGAAATTTCTCGACGGCGATTGGTGTGGCGCTGGGCGCATCGCTTAAAGTCCCGGAAGGCGTAGCGGACTGTACTAGTAAAGTGATAGATGTATCGGGCGATGGTGATTCCAATGAGGGGTTGAACCACGATCATTTCACGCGAAGTTGAAGGCCCAGAATATTATCGTTAACGGATTGGCGATTGAAACTGACCAAACGGATCTGACAGCGTATTTTTATGAGAATTTGATTGTGGGCGAGGGCGCGTTTGTAGTCACAGCCAGTGGATTTGAAGATTAACCAGCCCAGATCAGACGTAAGCTACAACGTGAAACGGCCAAACGGGCATCTGTGTTGGTTCAGAGCCCGAGAAGTCGCTAATTGTGATCACACGTTGTAATGCTGTGATCACAAATTCAGAAAATCGCGAAATTGATGATAAAAGGTTCTCAGAATTAACTGCTGACTAGGTGACACTGGCGTAAAAAACGCTAGAACATGGTAGGGAACGAAAAAGGACATAGAACAATGGCCAATGTGAACCGGGGCAATCGCCCACTTTCGCCGCATCTTAGTATTTACCGACCACAGCTGACGTCGATGACGTCCATTTTGACGCGGATCACTGGCAACGCCATGCTGATCTCAGCCTTGCTGATTGTCTGGTGGTTTTTGGCGGCATCCTCTTCACCTGAATATTACGCAGTGGCGAACGGATTCTTAACCAGCTGGTTTGGCGATATTATCATGACGCTTTCGGTTTTGGGCCTGTGGTATCACACGCTGGCTGGCGTACGTCATCTGATCTGGGATATGGGCATCGGCCTCGATATCCCGACGGCTGAAAAAATGGGTTGGGCCGCGCTGATCGGTTCCGTTGTTTTGACCATCATCACAATTATTGTGGTCTGAAGGGAATATCATGTCTTACTTGACCGACCGTAAACGCGCCACTGGAATGGGTTCTGCCAAAACGGGCACCGAACATTTCTGGCTTATGAAAGTCAGCTCTGTCGCGCTGCTTTTATTGATCCCGTTGTTTGTTTTCACATTCGGCCCGATGCTGGGGGAAACACATGAAAATGTGCTCGCCTACTTTGCCCGCCCGTTCCCCGCGATTGTGGCTGCGCTGACAATTGGCGTCACATTCATGCACTTCAAGAATGGCGCGCAAACGCTGATTGAAGACTACGTGCATGGGACCGCCCAAAAAGTGACAATCATTTTGGTGATCTGTCTTTCTTATGCTGCTGCTGCGACGGGCTTATTCGCCGTCGCACGCATTGCGCTTTAATCGTTAAGGGAGACCTGAAAATGGCTGCTTATGAATATGAAACCCACGAATATGATGTGGTTGTTGTTGGCGCTGGTGGTGCAGGTTTGCGTGCAACACTTGGCATGGCGGAACAGGGCTTGCGCACCGCTTGTGTAACCAAAGTTTTCCCTACCCGTTCGCACACAGTTGCAGCCCAAGGCGGCATCGCGGCGTCCCTGTCCAACATGGGGCCGGACAACTGGCAGTGGCACATGTATGACACGGTCAAAGGCTCTGACTGGTTGGGTGACACGGATGCGATGGAATACCTTGCCCGTGAAGCGCCTAAAGCGGTTTACGAGCTTGAGCATTACGGCGTGCCATTCTCGCGCACCGAAGAGGGCAAGATTTATCAGCGTCCTTTCGGCGGGCACACCACTGAATTTGGCGAAGGCCCAGCGGTTCAGCGCACCTGCGCCGCTGCGGACCGTACAGGTCACGCCATTTTGCACACGCTTTATGGCCAGTCATTGAAAAACAACGCGGAATTCTACATCGAATATTTCGCAATCGATTTGATCATGTCTGATGACGGCACCTGCCAAGGCGTTTTGTGCTGGAAGCTTGACGACGGCACGATGCACTTGTTCAGCGCCAAAATGGTTGTGTTGGCTACGGGTGGCTATGGCCGCGCTTACTTCTCAGCCACATCCGCACACACCTGCACTGGTGATGGCGGTGGCATGGTGGCGCGGGCTGGTTTGCCTTTGCAAGACATGGAATTCGTTCAGTTTCACCCAACTGGGATCTACGGTGCAGGCTGCTTGATCACTGAAGGGGCACGCGGCGAAGGCGGTTATCTTACTAACTCCGAGGGCGAGCGTTTTATGGAACGTTATGCGCCCCAGTATAAAGACCTCGCGCCACGCGATTACGTGTCACGCTGCATGACGATGGAAATTCGCGAAGGGCGTGGTGTTGGAGCCAGTGGGGATCACATCCACCTCAATCTCAACCACCTGCCAAAAGAAACGTTGGACCTGCGCCTTCCTGGTATTTCAGAATCCGCACGCGTCTTTGCCGGTGTTGATCTGACCAAAGAACCAATTCCCGTCCTGCCAACCGTGCACTATAACATGGGCGGCATTCCGACGAATTATTGGGGTGAAGTTTTGAACCCGACCGCCGACGCACCTGACGCGATTTCCCCAGGCCTTATGGCTGTGGGCGAAGCTGGTTGTGCCTCTGTTCACGGGGCAAACCGCCTAGGGTCCAATTCCCTGATCGATCTGGTTGTGTTTGGTCGCGCCGCAGCGATCCGCGCGGGCAAGATCATCGATCCTGATAGCCCAGTGCCAACACCGAACCAGAAATCGGTCGACGCTGCCTTTGATCGTTTCGATGCGACACGTCACGCCAAAGGGTCCATCCCGACAGCTGAACTGCGCCTCGAAATGCAACAGACCATGCAAAAAGATGCGGCCGTTTTCCGTGCCAATGACACATTGGCCGAGGGCAAGGCCAAGATGGACGAGGTTGCGGCGAAATGGTCCGACATCAGTGTCACAGACCGCTCATTGGTTTGGAACAGCGATCTAATGGAGACATTAGAACTGGCAAACTTGATCCCGAACGCTGTGGCAACGATCACAGGCGCCGAAGCGCGTAAAGAAAGTCGCGGTGCCCACGCCCACGAGGACTTCCCGGATCGTGATGACAAAAAATGGCGCGTTCACTCTCTTGCGACGTTTAACGACAAGAACGAGGCGATGCTCAGCTATCGCGGTGTACACCTTAAACCATTGACGACCGAAGATGAGGGCGGGATCGACCTGAAGCGGATCGCACCTAAAGTGCGTAACTTCTAATGGGTATTCGCATCACATTTGCAGCATTTGGTTTCGTAGCGGCCCTCGCAGGCTGCTCTGAGGCCACAAAAACGGTTGATGAAGTCGCACGGCGCAGCGCGAAAGCTGCTGTTGCCGAGACTTTGGTATCCCGTTTTCCATTGGTGCCAAAAGCTGTGGTGACACCCTTCACTGATTGCATCATCGACAATTCATCGGGCAGCGAAATTTTCAAATTCGCCAAGGCTGCCGTTGTTGGTACGGACGAGACAACTGTGGCATTGATTACAGACGTTCTTGGTCGACCTGCTACACAACAATGTGCGCCAAAAGCCAGCCACGCGGCCTTGGCCGGATAAAGGAGACACCAAATGGTACAACTAACACTGCCTAAGAACTCTCGTATGACGAAGGGCAAAACATGGCCGAAACCTGCGGGCGCAACCAATTTGCGCAAGTTCAGCATCTATCGCTGGAGCCCAGATGATGGCAAAAACCCACAGCTTGATTCCTATTGGGTCGACTTGGATGATTGCGGGCCGATGATTTTGGACGCGCTGATCAAGATCAAGAACGAGATAGATCCAACGCTAACCTTCCGCCGCTCTTGTCGTGAAGGGATCTGTGGATCTTGTGCGATGAACATCGATGGTATCAACACGTTGGCCTGCATCTACGGCATGGATGAAATCAAAGGTGACGTGCGCGTTTATCCATTGCCACACATGTCTGTCATCAAGGATTTGATCCCCGACCTGACGCACTTCTATGCCCAGCACGCATCTGTCATGCCATGGTTGGAAACCAAGACCAACCGTCCTGCGAAAGAATGGCGTCAATCTATTGATGACCGCAAAAAGCTGGACGGCCTGTATGAATGTGTCATGTGCGCCTGCTGCTCAACCTCATGCCCAAGCTACTGGTGGAACGGCGATCGGTACCTAGGCCCAGCAGCCTTGTTGCACGCTTACCGCTGGATCATCGATTCACGAGATGAAGCAACAGGCGAACGTCTGGACGAACTTGAAGATCCGTTCAAATTGTACCGCTGCCACACGATTATGAACTGTGCGAAAGCCTGTCCCAAGGGCCTGAACCCAGCAGAGGCAATTTCGAACATCAAAAAAATGATGGTCGAGCGCCGCGTTTAATCGCAAACATAACTTAATCCAATTTTGGCCCGCCTCAAAAGGGTGGGCTATTTCTTTTCAATCGACATGTCGCCAGCCCCTTTGCCCACTCCATTTGTATTGTAGGTTCATCTTTGCCAATACTCATCGCCATCATCATTTTATTCATCGTTGCTGCGTTCTATTCCCGACACTACGGTGCGACGCGTGGGTGTCGCTGGCGTGCGGATGCAACTGGAAATCGCGGTGCTTTGCGTAAATATAATTGCGCAGCCTGCGGGGCTGAAGCCTTTACATCAACCAAAGGCCCGCCCAATGATTGCAAATCAAAACATAAAACACCCAGCTTATGAGGGGCCGCTATGACCGAACCGAAAGATGCAGCGCTACGTCGTTCGATCAAGCCTGTGATTTGTTATCCAGTTGAAACATTGCCCGCCCCAAATATGTCGCTGTTTGAAGATGCCCGAAAAACTTTGATCAAAGTAGACGAAGTTATTGCCGCGCCGCGCGAGGCTGCCACTTTCACTGTTCCGTCGGGCCACTTTTTTCGCATCAGGTCGGTTGAGGGATCGCAGGTTGGCGACCTGAATTTGTGGAATGCCAATGATCTGAGCGAGAAGTTTTACACGGGAAAAACCCGCGCTCTGCATGGCACGCATCTGACGACGGGTCAGCAAATGTGGTCAAGTTTTCCGTATTTGCGCCCGATGGCAACGATCACCCATGACACGCTGGGTTGGTATGGCATAGATGACTTCGGTGGATCGGTCCACGATGTTATTGGTACGCGTTGCGATCCCTATACCCACACCCTCTTGGCGGGAGGGCAATATCATCATTGCTGTCACTCAAATCTATCCCGTGCATTAGGTGATTATTTGGGCATTTCTGCGCAAGAGGCAGAGGCCCATGTGCATGACGTTCTGAATGTCTTTATGTGCACGGGATTTACCCGTGACATTGGGCAGTACTTTATGAAGGCCAGTCCGGTGCGGGTGGGCGATTATTTGGAATTCTTTGCAGAGATTGATTTGTTGGGGTGTCTATCTGCATGCCCGGGCGGCGATTGCTCGGATCAGCATTCATCCGATACCGCACAATGTCACCCGCTGTTGGTCGAGATATTTAAACCTGCGGATGGTGCGTTGAGTGGGTGGGAAACCCCAGTGGTGAACGGTTATAATCGCAGCCACGGGCTTTAGCTGTACGCTGCGTGAACAGGAGTGGGCGTCGGTATTTCGCACCTACATAATACCGACGTTATACCGACACGATACCAAAAGTTGATTTCGTTAATATTTCAAATGGTTAATTAGTGATTTTGGCAGGATTAGTTAAAGGCTGCTTCCAATGCGATTTCGACCATATCGCCAAAGCTGCGTTCGCGATCCTCGGCAGGCAATGCCTCGCCCGTTTGCAAGTGGTCACTGACGGTTAAGACAGCCAAGGCGCGTCGGTTATAACGTGCGGCAAGTGTGTAAAGTTCAGCGGCTTCCATCTCTACACCCAAGATGCCGTGCCGCGTCATTTGTTCGTTTAGATCAGGCCGTTCGTCATAGAAAACATCTGAGGAATAGATCCCACCAACGTGGGTTTTACAGCCCTTAGTTTCGGCAGATTTCACAGCTGCCGCAAGCAGTCCATAGTCAGCACAAGGCGCGTAATTGAACTCTTTGAAAATGCCTGAAGACGGAGAATTTAATGTGCTGGCCGTCATCGCAACAATAACATCTCGAATGCCAACTTGAGGCTGCATCCCACCACAGCTGCCGATGCGAATTAGGGTTTGTGCATTGAAATCCTTGATCAATTCGTTGGCGTAGATCGACAGCGATGGCATCCCCATGCCCGACCCTTGGATCGTGACACGGTTGCCATTCCATGTACCGGTAAATCCCAGCATACCGCGAACTTCGTTGACCAATTTGACATCGCTTAAGAACGTCTCGGCGGCCCATTTGGCGCGGTAGGGGTCACCCGGCATCAGAACTGTTTCTGCGATGTCTTCGGGTTTCGCACCAATGTGTACGGTCATGATCGGACTTCCTTTTATTTTGCAACAATCTGGCTGCATGGGGCGCCGAAGGCAAGTCACAAGTCAGGATTTCCATACTTGTTGGAAACAAATGTGATCCCCATATGCCAAATTAGGAAACAAAATAGATTGAGAATATAATAAAATTTATTAATATTCCGGCAATTTCAACGTTGGCTTTGGCGGCTTGTGACGTGACACATCCTGTCGCCGTTGTTGGTCCCTCAGACACCGTGCTTCGCGGCACAGGAACCGCTACGTTTTTTTGAGGGGGGATGGTTTCAAGCATTAAACGGCAAAACCAGTTTTTCAGGTCGGTATGCCCCATCTCCTGAGGTGAAACAGGTAACATTTCCAGTACGTTGCACTAACGGATTGACGGGTATTGAAACTGCAACATTTGAAAATCCACGCGCTGGTGGTGGTGGTGAGATTTTGGGGCTGGATGGGACACGCTGGCGCTTTATCGTTGGCCAGAACGCATAGCTGGTTTAATCGACCGCGGGCTGTTCAACAGGATCAGCCCGCAATTTTCTTATTCCTACTTTGCTGCTGCTGATGGGCCAGCAAGCGTAACAATGTCGGCCATAATCGTATTCAGCT
>CAJJBH010000060.1 GCA_905182355.1 uncultured Paracoccaceae bacterium
ACACGGCAGAGGCCATGGCAAACACACCCGGATCACCAGAGGAAACTACAACGACACGTTTCCCCTCAGCGGCCATTTGCAAGGCGTGCTGGGACCGGTCAATCTCAACCCGATTATCGCTGCCATGTAGGGTTAGACCATCGCGCGGCTGGACCCGATCCACATACGGAAAGTAGCCAACGATATCTGTGGCCTGCGCCAAAGAGTCTGCGACCTGAGGTGTCACAAGATCATCATTTCCCGGCCCAAGGCCTGCTATGACAACGCTGCCTCTCATGGGCGGCGCCCCTGTCCGTGGACCACGATAATTGAAAAATAGGGGGTCACTTTTTCGCCCGCTTCGCGTAGTTTGCTGACGGTTTGGTTTGGCATAGTTGCGAACTCGACTATCCATGCATCGTCGAATTTCCCAGCCGTGCGCAAGGCGGCGCGAACCTTATCAATGTTGCGCCCGATTTTCATCACAACCAGCGCGTCGGTGTCGGCCATACGACGGGACAATTCATCCTCCGACAAGGTGCCCATTAGAACCGTCAACACATCGTCGCCCCAAGTGATTGGGTGGCCTGTGGCCGTCCACGCGCCCGACATTCCCGTGATTGCGGGAACCACATCGACGGGAACGTCCGACTTTAAACGTTCGTACATGTGCATGAAAGAACCGTAAAAGAACGGATCACCTTCGCAAAGGACCACGACGTCTTCGCCATTTTGCGCCAGTGCGCGCAGGTGGGCTGCGCAGTCTTCGTAAAACGCGGATAGGACCTCGTTATAGCGCGGATCGCTTAGCGGAATTTCTGTTGTGACGGGATATTCCATCGCAAATTCGATGACACCTTCGGGCAACATCGCATCAGCGATTTGACGAGATTGCCCTTTACGACCAGCCTTGCGGAAAAACGCCACGTGCTTCGCGTTGCGGACCAGTCGATCTGACTTGACGCTTAGTAGGTCAGGATCACCCGGACCAAGGCCGACGCCGTATATGGTTCCGATCTTCATTCTGCGCGGCTCGCGATGGCATTTATCGCAGCAACTGTGATGGCGGACCCGCCCAAGCGTCCCTGCACAATGGTCCAAGGCACAGGGTTTGCCCCGCGCAGCGCATCTTTGCTTTCTGCCGCACCGATAAACCCTACAGGACATCCGATAATCGCAGCGGGGCGCGGGCAGGTTGGGTCCTCAAGCATGTTCAGCAAGTGGAACAGAGCGGTCGGAGCGTTGCCGATGGCGACCAATGCGCCTTCTAGGTGGGGACGCCACAATTCTAGCGCTGCGGCAGATCGGGTGTTGGACATCTCTTTTGCCCTATCTGGGACACTTGGATCACGTAGGGTACAGATCACTTCGTTATCGGCAGGCAGGCGTTTTCGGGTGACACCTTCGGATACCATGTAGGCGTCGCACAAGATAGGTGCACCATTTTGCAACGCGCCCCGTGCCGCATCGCCAAACCCTTCGGAAAAGTGAATGTGCTGCGCCAGATCAACCATCCCAGCGGCGTGGATCATCCGCACGGCAATCTGTTCATGTTCTGCATGGAAACGGGCCAGATCAGCCTCTGCCCGAATGGTGGCAAAGCTGCCTTTGTAGATGGTCGCGCCATCGGTCTCGTAGGTGTATGGCATCAGATACGTCCTAATTCGTTGATCACAGATTGAAGCGTCAGCCCGCGCAGCACTGGCTCATCCCATGAACACCCGTTCAAAACAAGGTCAAAGCCTTCTGGTTGACCAACAAGAACGACATCTGCACGACGTGGTTGGGCACACCCTTTGGCGCAGCCTGAGATGTGTAGGGATTTACCGTTTAAGTGGGCCGTTAGGTGTTTTGCTAAAGCGCGGGTTTCGATGTGGCTGGGCGTGCAGGCGGGGGCACCGGGGCAGGCGTCGATCAGAAGCGCAGGATCGTTTGGTCCGGTTATGAAAGACGTATCTGTTGCGTCGATTTCGCCATTTAGCAAAAACATGCGCCACGGGGTAACGGTCAGTGTCGCGGTTGGATTGCGCAGGGACAAAGCCCGCAAGTCAGCCGCGGGGAGGCTGCCAAATGGAGCGCCGAACACTTGCCCATGTGGGTATCTGGCTGGCACCAAAGTAGGCGCACACGGAAAAGTTGTTTCGCGTGCGAAATAATGCGGCAAAGGCACTGCTACAAGATGCGGGGCCATGCGCCAAATACCGTCTTGGCGGGTCTCGGTGAACCAACGCACGATGGTTAACAATGCATCAATGGCGGTGTTTGGGGTGACGGGTTGGCCCAAGGAGGAACCGTCGGCCCGAACGATCAAACCATTGGGGCCACTTTCGATTCGAACGTCAGCGGGTGCAGCTGTGATTTGTGGGGGGCCGTCCGCGTCAATTGCAAACCCAAATTTTGCAGGAAGATCTGGAAGTTCGTCTAACCGGTCCGTCAATTCTTGTGCCAACTGCGTGGTCAAACCAGTCTGCGTGCGCAGGGGGGCGCAGATGATGTTGCGGCGTGTTTCCAATTCAGGCGTTTCATCCAACAGATCGAGATCAAGTAGTGCACCAAGAACCGCGTGGTGATCCGCATCATTGATCCCGCGCAATTGCAGATTGGCGCGGTTGGTTAGATCGATCGTGCCGTTGCCAAAGGATTGGGAAATATCGCAAAGACCAATTGTCTGGGCTGGTGTCAGTTGTCCCCATCGCGGACGTACACGCACAATTAATCCATCGCCTGATTTCATCGGGCGGTGTGCACCTGGGCACCAGCCTTTTACTTCTGGGGCTTTGATGGGGGGGACACTCATCCCAACCGCTCCAAATCTGCCGCGATTGAATTTCGAAGGGTGTTCCAAAGACCTGCGTCGTGAAGTGCGTTGAAGCGGTCGCGCATGGCGGCCAAGGCTTCGGGATTTGCGGTTTCAAGAAAGGCGGTCACACCCTCGTCGCCTAGCGTTGCGTCGTAATAAAGATCGAACAAATGCGCTGGAACAACTTGGGCTAAATGCGCAAAAGCTGCCATATGATCTAGCGTGGCGGCAATCTCGGCGGCCCCGCGAAACCCGTGGCGCTGCATGCCTGAGATCCAATCGGGGTTGGCGGCGCGGGCGCGCACGACACGCGCGATTTCCTCGGGTAATGTGCGGGCGTGGGGTTTGCCTGCAACGGTATTGTCGAGGTGGTAAAGTGTGATGTCACCCCCACCCATTGCGGCCTTTGCGGCAGCAAAGCCCGCCTCATGTGTGGCGTAATCGGCAGCGAGTAAAAGGTCGGTTTCGGGCAAGTCTTGGGGATGCACAAAGCTGTCGGCGTTAGCGACCCGTGCTTTGATCCCTTCGACGTTTTGCGTGATCTTTTGACCGTCCAATGCATATGAACTGGCCTTGAGCCACGCAGCCCCCGCGGCGGCGCGGCTTGCCTCGTCATAGGTTTCGACCAATGCGCCCATGCCAAGGCCGTAGCTTGCGGGCGCTGGGCCGAACACGCGGTCTTCTGCTTCGTGTCCAGCATAAGGGTTCCAATCTGCGGCTTCGTCTTTTTGGGATAGGGCGCGGATTGCTTGGGCGAATAGAGCGGATAGGGTGGGGAACACGTCGCGGAACAGGCCAGACACGCGCAAGGTGACGTCGAGCCGTGGGCGTTCCAGTTCGGTGATGGGGATAATTTCGATGCCTGAAACACGGTCTGATCCTGTGTCCCAGACGGGTTTTACGCCAAGTAAATGCAAGGCCATTGCGAACTCTTCACCAGCCGTACGCATGGTGGCGGAGCCCCAAAGATCAACGATCAAACCCTTCGGCCAATCGCCTTCTTCTTGGAGGTGGCGGCGGACCAATTCTTCTGCCAGTTTGACACCTTGGGCGTAGGCCGAACGCGTGGGCACGGATCGTGGATCAGTTGTGAACAGGTTGCGCCCTGTGGGCAAAACATCGGTGCGCCCACGATAGGGAGAACCAGAGGGGCCAGCGTCGATCCGTTTGCCCGTAAGTGCATTGACAAGGCCAGCGCTTTCGCCGCGGGCGGAGGGGGTTGCGTCGAAATTGCCTACCGCAACTGGCACACGTCCGTAAATGTGCAATCCGTCGCCGAATTGGCTTTCTTTGATGTCACAGACGAAGCGGTCGATGCGGGTTAACGCCTCGGCTGTTGAGGTGGCGGTGTCTAAGCCTAGGTCGGCCTCAACTCCGATGGCTTGCGCCTCAGACCTAATGTCGGCTTGCAGGCGGTCACGTCGGCGCGGGTCTAAGCCGTCAGCGTTCGAGAACTCATCCAGAAGGGTTTCCAACCGCAAAAATTGATCAGGCGTTTTGCTGTCTTTCATCGGCGGTGGGACATGACCTAAAGTGACGGCCCCGATCCGTCGTTTGGCTTGGGCTGCTTCGCCGGGGTCGTTGACGATGAAAGGGTAAATGACGGGTAGGTCTTTGATCAATGCTTCTGGCCAGCATTCGTCGGACAGCGCGACCGCTTTGCCGGGGAGCCATTCAAGCGTGCCGTGCGCACCGACGTGGATCAATGCGTCTGCTTTTATGGAGTGGCGTAGCCAAAGATAGAAGGCGACGTATCCATGGCGGGGGACACGGGCGAGGTCATGGTAATCGTCTTCTCGTACTGCCCGTTCACCCCGTTCGGGTTGCAGCGCGACCAGCGCCGCACCCCTGCGGGTGGCAGAAAAATGTAGCGCATCTTCGCGGAAGGCGGGGTCGGATGATGGGTCGCCCCATGCGCTTGCGAGGTCGTCTTGCAAGGATTGGGGCAGGCTTTTGAGCGTCGCCTCATAATCATCCAACGGCCACGCGATTGTCTCGGTTCCAAGGCTGGTTTCAAGCGGGGCTTCAGCTTTGGTCGCCCAACCTGCTGCGCCTAAATCGTCGAGTATTGCGTCGGTTGACGCGATTGCGTCCAAACCAACAGCGTGGGCCATTTGCCAGTCTTTACCGGGGTAGGTGGACAGGACAATTGCAGGTGTTAATTCTGAAGCCGCAGTTTTTGACAGAGTGATCCAGCGGACAACGCGGTCTGTGATGGCCGCAATCCGCGCAGGTTCAACGCGGTGTGCGAAACGCGCAAATTGTAGGTCATGGTCCTTCTTGCGCGGTTCTTTGAACGACGTGACCCCAGCAAAAATGCGCCCGTCCACTTCGGGCAATACGACGTGCATGGCGAGGTCGGTGGGGGACAAGCCGCGTTCCTCCTCGTCCCATGCTTTGCGCCGTGAGGTGGACAGGGCCACTTGGAAAACTGGAACACAAGCAGCGTCTAGTGGTGAGGTGCCATCAGCCCCTTTGCCAGAGAACGAGGTGGCATTGATGATTGCATCTGGTTTTAGCGCAAGGGTTTGGCGGCGCAGCCATGTGGCGGCATCTGGTGCCTTAAGTGAGGGGGCGAAAACCGCGATCACGTCGCAGTCTTTTGCGCGCAGGCTTTCGAATAAGGCTGCAATCGGCCCCATGTCGGCAGAGGTCAGATAGGCGCGGTAAAAACTGATGAGGACGCGGGGTTTTTTGCTGTCTGGCGGGAAGGCCGCGAGGGGGCAAGTGACCCCGTGTTCGGGTGTCCACGCACCGACAGGTGGCACGCCTTTGGCACCACGTACGGGGCCGGCGTATAGTCCTGCGGCAAGGGACAGTTGGGCAAGGGCGGCTTGGGCTGCGACTTCGCCGCCCTGATCACATAGGTGCGAAAGGCGACGCAGTGTAGAGACGGGGAGGGTTGAAACTTCGTCCAGCCGTGTGTCGGGGCGTCCGTCTGCGGGGAGGACGGCAAGCGCGATCCCTTTTGCGCGGCAAAGGACCCCGACCTGTTGTAATCCGTAGGACCAGTAAGCGTATCCACCGATGAGGCGGATTAAGATGCCTTTGGCACCCTCAAGCGTTTGTTCGATGTACGTGTCGACAGACAACGGGTGTTTGAGGGCAGATAGGTTGGCAAGCCTTAGCGTCGGCAGCTTGCCATCCCCACGATGCCAGCCTGCCGCGAAAGCACCAAGGTCACTGTCGGAAAAGGACAACACCACAAGATCCGCAGGCGATTGCTGCAGATCAAATGGGGTTTCTGTTTCCTCTAACCCGTGGCTTTCACGAAAGACGACGTGCATTTAATTTTACCCGATAAGCGCGGCGCGGATTGCGTCTGGGTTCAAGTTGTCATGTTCTGCGATCACAACCAAACGCCCGCGGCGCGGCGCGGCGCCCCACGGTTGGTCATACTGCTGGCGCACGCGTGCACCAACGGCCTGGACCAACAGTCGCAGTGGTTTGCCTTTGACGGCGGCGTACCCTTTGACGCGCAAG
>CAJJBH010000061.1 GCA_905182355.1 uncultured Paracoccaceae bacterium
CTTTGCGCAATTGCACTAAAACCTGAACAGCGTTTTGCATTTCAGATCGTTCGACGGTCAGATTTCTTGCCCACGTCCTTAGTTCACCAATATTATCGGTTTCGGGCGGCACCTTAGGCTTAAATTCCCGCGACAGCTCTTTGACATAGACCGACAGCATCCGTGCGATACGCGGAGTGGCCGCTGGTTCTTCCTTTGCAAGTCCAAGAAGACGATCAATCGCGCCATTGCGGCGGGTGACGTCATCCTCCCAGCCATTTTGCGCCTTTCCGCCTTCCCATTTTGTGATTTGTCGTTGGGCGTGTAGATCGGAAACGGCAGCGTTGATTTTGTCGTTGAACAGGGCCTCCTTTGTTGTCTTGGTTTGCTCCCTAGCGATATAAGTTCGCCAGACCACCAATGGCGCACCGATCATTGCTACGATCACACCACTTAATCCAAAATTTGAGGCCGTTCCCTTTGGCAGATTGCCAAAGAGTGCTGTTCCTAAAAGCTTGAACGCCGCCAAAACGGCGAGGCTAAAGAGGGAACCAACCAAAAGGACCCACAAGACGCCAACAATCGCGCCGAGCACCTTAGATTTCCAAAACTTGGGTGTCTCTGCAAAACCTAACCATGATCGCAGGTCGTCGTCCTTTTCATCGTTCAAAATAAATACCCTCTAATCCCACCACCATGCCGTGCAAATTCACCTTCGCCAACCCCATTTCCCCCATCCTAAAATTACCCCGCATCCCCACCTTGCAAAGCCCGTTAACAGTCCATAAGTTCCAGCCAAATTCGCGGCATCAGAAACGGTGGGCGATCATTGCTTTCACAAGGACTTCTCCATGGACCAATTCGCCCAATTCATCCCGCTTCTTCTGATCTTTGCGATCATGTATTTCCTACTGATCCGCCCACAGCAAAAGAAGCTGAAGGATCATCAGTCGATGGTGAATGGCCTGCGTCGCGGTGACAAGGTTGTGACCGCTGGTGGCATTCATGGCAAAGTTGTCAAAGTGCATGACGAGGGTGATGTCGAAGTCGAGATCGCAGAGGGCGTAAAGGTGCGCATGGTGCAGTCCACCATCGCCCAAGTCATTTCCAAGACTGAACCAGCGAAGTAATCTCGCGTTTTAAGTATCTAAAAGGCCAGCCCAATGCTGCAATTTGAATCGTGGAAGCGGGTCCTGATCTGGGTCACCTGCGCACTGGGTTTGTTTTTGGCACTCCCCAACGGGTTTTACGCCCGCGTTGAGCAACACAATGACGCGGTTGCGGCTGTTGAGTTGGGTGCTAACACTCCTGAAAATCAAGCGATTGTGGGGCAATGGCCCACCTTTATGCCGTCAGGTCTGGTGAATTTGGGTCTAGATTTGCGCGGTGGTGCCCATTTGCTTGCCGAAGTGCAAGTATCGGATGTGTATCAAGCACGGATGGAAGCGACGTGGCCAGAAGTGCGCGATGCTTTGCGCCCCTTGCGTGCCACCGTTGGCACCATTCGCAAGCAACCGTCCAAGCCTGATGAGTTGCGCGTGCGTATTGGTGATGTGGCTGGCATGCCGCAAGCCCTTGAAATTGTGCGTGCTTTGGCCCGTCCTGTTCAGTCACTGACAGGTGTGGGTGCCTATGACATTACGGTAACTGCCAACGGTGATCTGCTGTCAGTGACCCTGTCTGACGCCGAGAAACTGGCGACGGACGAGCGTACAATGCAGCAATCGCTGGAAATCGTGCGCCGTCGTATCGACGAGGTTGGCACACGCGAACCTACAATACAGCGCCAAGGTACGGACCGCATCCTGATCCAAGTGCCCGGTATTGGGTCCGCATCCGAGTTGAAGGAAATTATCGGAACAACAGCCCGTCTGACGTTTAACCCCGTTGTGTCGCGCACCAGTGACGAGAACGCGATAGCGGGTGCTGGTAATTCCGTTGTGCCGTCAATTGATCGGCCGGGCGAGTATCTGATTATTGAAAACGCACCAGTTGTTGCGGGTGACGACCTGGTGGATGCGCAACCCTCATTTGACCAAAATGGTGGCGCTGCGGTTTCATTCCGTTTCAACACCACAGGCGCACGCCGCTTTGGTGATTACACCGCCGACAACATTGGCAGCCCATTCGCCATCGTCCTTGATAATGAGGTTGTGAGCGCTCCTGTGATCCAATCCCATATCCCTGGTGGATCAGGCATTATCACAGGCCGTTTCACGGTTGAGGAAACCACCAATCTGGCCGTGCTTTTACGGGCAGGGGCGTTGCCTGCGAAGCTGACCTTCCTTGAAGAACGCACCGTTGGTCCGGAACTGGGACAAGACAGCATCGATGCGGGTAAAGTCGCTACAGCCGTGGCCTTCGCTGCGGTACTGGTCTTTATGTTCTTAAGCTATGGCCTGTTTGGCCTGTTTGCCAACATTGCGTTGATCATAAACGTGGGCCTGATCTTTGGCTTGCTAAGCCTGATTGGGGCCACGCTGACATTGCCCGGTATAGCTGGGATTGTCCTTACGGTTGGTATGGCTGTGGATGCAAACGTATTGGTGTTCGAACGCATCCGCGAAGAATTGAAAACCTCCAAGGGGCCAGCCCGCGCGATTGAACTTGGCTATGAAAAAGCTTTGTCTGCCATTCTGGACGCCAACATCACCACATTCATCACGGCTGTGATCCTGTTTGTCATGGGGTCTGGCCCAGTGCGTGGTTTCGCAATTACCTTGGGCCTTGGTATTCTTACGTCGGTCTTCACTGCCATCTACGTCACGCGGCTGATGGTTGTGATCTGGTTTGAACGCCGCCGTCCCAAAACGATTGAGGTCTAAACCCATGCGGCTTAAACTTGTACGCGAAAACACGAACTTTGATTTCTTTGGCCGTTGGAAGCTTTGGTTGGGAATATCAGCGTTGATGATGATGGTCGCCCTTGGGTCCTATCTTTACCAAGGCCTCAACTTTGGCATCGATTTTCGTGGTGGTACCACGCTTCGGACTGAAAGCGCGCAGCCTGTAGATATTGGCGCGTACCGCGGATCACTCGAGACATTAGGTCTTGGTGATATTTCGATCACCGAAGTTTTCGATCCGAATTTTCGGGATGATCAAAACGTCGCGATGATCCGTATTCAAGCGCAAGACGATCAAGAAGCTGTGACAGTCGAGACAATCGAAACTGTGCAGAATGGTCTACGAACAGTCGATCCGGATATGAAATTCCCATCGGTTGAGTCCGTTGGTCCGAAAGTATCAGGCGAACTGATCAAGACGGCGGCGCTGGCTGTTGTCCTCGCGATTGGTGCGGTTCTGATCTACATTTGGCTGCGGTTTGAGTGGCAATTCGCTTTGGGCGCTGTGGCGGCTTTGGTGCACGATGTTGTTCTGACCATCGGCGTGTTTTCTGAATTGCAGATCAAATTCGATCTCGCAATCATTGCAGCACTGCTGACGATCGTCGGGTATTCGTTGAACGATACTGTGGTAGTGTTTGACCGTGTCCGTGAGAACCTGCGTAAGTATAAGAAAAAGCCGTTGAACGAAGTGTTGAATATCTCAATCAACGAAACGCTAAGCCGGACAGTGATGACGTCTGTCACAACATTGCTGGCTTTGATTTCATTGTTTGTACTTGGCGGTGACGTAATCCGTGGCTTTGTGTTTGCGATGATCTGGGGCGTGATTGTTGGAACGTATTCATCAGTGTTTGTTGCATCCTCAATTCTGCTGTATCTTGGGGTTAAGCGCGACTGGTCCAAGACGGATCCAAAAGCCACGGGGCAGTACGCCAACATCGACGCGTAAATTGCAGGCTCGCATCTTTGAGGGTGCCGCCTATATCGTGATTGAAAGGTCGACCATTATAGGTCTGCCATTTTGGAAGGGATAACATGCGCCTGAACGAGATAAGTTATACTGACGCCAAACCCGTCGAGGGGTATGGCCCCGGTTTTTTCCGTATCGGCGGCGTAGTAATCCATGGCGGCGTTTTGACCGGACCCTCTGGAACACTTGCGTGGGCAGGATATGACGACAGCGCAACCCTGCTTGATCTTGCCGGGACGATTGACGTTTTGTTCATGGGCACGGGGGCAGATGTGGCCCATATTCCGGCCGCTTTGCGTGAACAACTTGAAGAGGCAGGCATCGGGGTCGAGGCAATGGCATCTCCAGCGGCTGCCCGAACCTACAATGTGTTGCTAAGCGAAGGGCGGCGCATTGCGCTGGCCATGATCCCTATTTGATCTTTGATGATTGGGAGTTTGAAGCACAGTGGGAATAAGGTAACGCTAAACCCATGACATTAACCGTGACAGATCTGACAATTGCGCGTGGTGGAATGCCCGTCTTGGCTGGGGTGTCATTCACGCTGATGGCAGGTCATGCTTTGATCTTGCGTGGGCCAAACGGCGTTGGAAAGACCACGCTACTGCGCACGATTGCGGGGTTGCAGCCTGCCTTAGGTGGTCAAGTCACCGGTGCAGAGGATCAAATTGCTTACGCGGCTCACTCCGACGGCCTTAAGGCGATGCTGTCTGTACGTGAAAACCTGATATTCTGGGCTGAAGTGTTTGGGCAAACTGATATCGCACCAGCGTTGGTGGCGTTCGATTTATGCGATCTTGCGGATCGGTTGGCAGGCACATTATCCGCTGGGCAAAAACGGCGTCTTGGCTTGGCGCGATTGCTGGTCACAGGGCGGCCCATTTGGGTTTTGGACGAACCGACAGTTTCACTGGATGTGGCATCAGTCGAGATGTTTGGGACAGCGGTGCGCGCCCATCTTAAGCAGGGCGGTATGGCATTGATTGCCACGCACATCGACCTTGGGTTGTTAGATGCGAAAGTTCTTGACGTTTCACCCTTCATTGCGCGCCGTGAAGTGCCACTCGGATCAAGCGATGAGGCATTCTTGTGAAGGCGCTGTTGATCCGCGACATTCGACTGGCCGTGCGGGCTGGGGGCGGTTTTGGTCTTGGCCTCGCGTTCTTCTTGATTGTTGTGGTCATGGTGCCTTTTGCGGTTGGCGCGAACTCAGAACTGCTATCGCGCATCGCACCGGGCGTTTTGTGGATCGGGGCCTTGCTGGCCTGTCTTTTGTCGCTGGACCGTCTGCTGGCGTTGGATTTCGAGGATGGAACGCTAGATTTGCTTGCGACAGCACCATTGCCGGTGGAGGCCGCGCTTAGCATTAAAGCATTGGCGCATTGGATCACCACAGGCCTGCCTTTGGTCTTTGCCGCACCTGTGTTGGGTGTTTTGATGAACTTGCCGCTGCAAGGCTACGGATGGTTGGTCTTGTCTTTGTTGCTTGGAACACCTGCGCTGTCAGTCATCGGGACATTTGGCGCAGCGCTGACAGTTGGGATCAAACGGGGCGGGCTTTTGCTTTCACTCCTTGTCTTGCCTCTATATGTACCAACTTTAATCTTTGGGGCCGAAGCCGCGCGGCGCGGTGCGACAGGGGCAGATGTTTCAACACCGCTGCTATTGATGGCAGGCATAAGTGCAGCCACCGTTGCGTTGATGCCTTTTGCCAGTGCTGCGGTTCTTAGGGTGAATTTACGATGAGTTGTCAAAAATATCTAACGGGCGGTTTCGCGCCCTATCAACGAAATCATTAGGTAGCCTGTATGTCACTTTGGGAATATGCAAATCCGGTCAAGTTTTTACGCCTAAGCGAACGGGTGCTACCTGTTCTTTGGGTGCTGGCCATTTCGTCTGTTGTTGTTGGTTTAGTTTGGGGGTTTTTCTTTACCCCCGATGATATTCGCCAAGGGTCTACCGTTAAGATCATCTATATCCACGTGCCTGCTGCTTTGATGGCGATCAACGCGTGGTTCATGATGCTGGTGGCGTCTTTGATCTGGCTGATCAGACGGCACCATGTGAGTGCGTTGGCGGCCAAAGCTGCGGCACCTGTAGGGGTTGTTATGACGCTGATTGCGTTGATCACCGGTGCAATCTGGGGGCAACCGATGTGGGGGACGTGGTGGGCATGGGATCCGCGCCTGACGTCTTTCTTGATCTTGTTCTTGTTCTATTTAGGATACATCGCCTTGTGGGAGGCGATTGAGGATTCTGACACTGCAGCAGACTTGACGTCTGTCTTATGTTTGGTTGGATCAGTCTTTGCCGTTCTATCGCGCTACGCTGTAAATTTTTGGAACCAAGGGCTGCATCAAGGCACATCGGTGCCCGTGACCACGGGCCAGCGCAGCGTTGCAGACGTGTTCTTTGTGCCCCTGGTTGTTTCGATGATCGGCTTTGGGTTGTTGTTTCTAGCGTTAGTTTTGTACCGTACTGGAACTGAAATTCGCATTCGGCGCACCAAAGCGCTGTTAGCACGGGAGGGACGCAACTGATGTTACCTGATTTAGGGAAATACGCAGCGACAGTTTTGGCGGCTTATGGAACTTCGATTGCATTGTTGGTCGGGCTGGTTGTGATGAGCGTTGCGAAGGGGCGGCGCGTACGCAATCAAATGCAAGATGTTGAGATGCGGGGTAAGACTGATGGCTAAAATTTCACCACTGATTATTGCACCGCCATTGATTTTCGCAGGATTTGTCGCGATGGCCGCCGTCGGTATGTTCCGCGCAGACAAAGACGTGTTGGAAAGCACGCGGGTTGGTAAACCTGCCCCCGCAATCACGCAAAATGCTTTGGCAGACTTTCCAAATGTCACGTTGGAGCGCTTGAAAACCGGTGAATTAACGTTGGTGAATTTTTGGGCCAGCTGGTGTCCACCTTGCCGCGCTGAACATCCAGAGTTGTTAGAGATGCAGGCCAGTGGCATTCCGATAATTGGCGTGAATTTCAAAGACACAGCGCGAGATGCAAACAGCTATCTTACCAAGGATGGCAATCCATTTGTTGCTGTGGCCTTTGACGAGAAAGGTCGGACTGCCATCGATTGGGGTGTTACTGCACCACCCGAGACATTCATCTTGGATAAAGATGGCGTGGTCCTATTCCGCTTTGCTGGGCCGTTGATTGGCAGTGACTTTGAACAAAGATTCCTGCCCGAATTGACCAAGGCACAATCAAACTAAGTACCAAATTCACTACACCAATTCTCAGATTTGTTTCTTTTGGCCTAAAATACTCTCGCCGAAGGCATTTTTATTTTGGGGCACAGCTAAAGTATTTGTAGTCAAAAGAAACAAAAAAGGCCCCGTGAACAAACACAGGGCCTTTTTCGTATTTTAGTTAGTTTTACGCGGCTGCGAGGGATCGCAAAACGTAATGCAGCACGCCGCCGTGTTCGATGTATTCAATCTCGATCGCAGTATCGATGCGGCACTTCAGGCTGATCTCGTGCACAGTTCCGTCCGCCATTGTGATGGTGCAAGGCACCTCCTGCAAAGGCTGGATTGTGTCGAGGCCAGAGATAGACACTGTTTCTTCACCAGTCAGGCCCAAGGACTTGCGGCTGACGCCATTTGTGAACTCGAACGGAATAACACCCATGCCAACCAGATTGGATCGGTGGATGCGTTCAAAGCTTTCAGAGATGACTGCTTTGACACCCAAAAGTGCGGTTCCTTTGGCCGCCCAGTCACGCGAAGACCCCGCACCGTACTGTTCACCACCAAAGATCACCAGTGGCGTGCCATTGGCTTGGTGTGCCATTGCTGCGTCGTAGATTGACGTCTGTGCGCCATCAGGCCCGTTGGTATAACCGCCTTCAACCCCATCCAACATCTCGTTCTTGATACGGATGTTTGCGAACGTGCCACGCATCATCACTTCGTGATTGCCACGACGTGACCCATACGAGTTGAACTCGCGTGGGGAAACTTGACGTTCTGTCAGGTATTGCCCAGCTGGGGTGTCTGCAGTGAATGAACCAGCGGGAGAGATGTGATCAGTTGTGATCATGTCACCCAAAACGGCCAGAACTTTAGCGTCGTCGATGTTTGAAATCGTACCCGGCTTTGCGCTCATCCCTTGGAAGTAAGGTGGGTTTTGAACATAGGTCGATTGTGGTGGCCAGTCATATGTCAGTGCGTCAGTAGTTTCGACAGCCTGCCATTTTTCGTCGCCTTTAAATACGTCCGCATATTTGGTCAAGAACGCTTCACGGGTTACCGTTTGTTCAACCAAATCAGCAACTTCTTGCGTCGTTGGCCAGAGATCTTTCAGGTAGACGTCATTGCCATCTTTGTCCTGCGCGATCACGTCCGTTGCCAAATTGATGTCGAGGGTACCTGCCAGCGCATAGGCCACAACAAGCGGCGGAGATGCGAGGTAGTTGGCGCGCACATCAGGGGAAATACGACCTTCAAAATTGCGGTTACCAGACAGAACTGATGTTGCAACAAGATCACCCTCAGCAATAGCAGCCGAAATTTCAGGCTGCAGTGGGCCAGAGTTGCCGATGCATGTTGTGCAGCCGTAACCAACCAAGTTGAAGCCGATTTTGTCCAGATCGTCTTGCAAGCCAGCGGCCTCCAAGTAGGCGGACACAACTTGTGAACCAGGGGCCAAAGACGTTTTGACCCAAGGCTTGCGATCCATACCCAATGCGGCGGCTTTACGCGCGACAAGACCCGCGCCGATCATGACGTACGGGTTGGATGTGTTGGTGCACGACGTGATGGACGCGATAACAACTTTGCCACTTTCCATGGTGTAGTCTTCGCCGGCAACAGCCACTTCTTTGCCCATTGGACGTTTGAAGGTTTCCTTCATTTCACGGTTGAACGCAGTTTGACCATCGGTCAGTGCCACAAAATCTTGCGGGCGCTTTGGACCGGAAATCGCAGGCACAATTGTACCCATATCAAGATGCAATGTGTCGGTGTAAATCGGTGCGTAATCGTCGCCGCGCCACAGTCCGTTTTCCTTAGCATAGGCTTCAACCAATGCGATACGATCTTCGTCGCGACCTGTTGTGCGCAAGTAACGCAGTGTTTCGCCGTCAATTGGAAAGAAGCCACATGTCGCGCCGTATTCTGGCGCCATGTTGCCGATAGTTGCACGGTCAGCCAGTGGCAGACGGTTCAAACCTTCGCCATAGAATTCAACGAATTTACCGACAACGCCTTTGGCGCGCAGCAATTCAACAACTTTCAGCACGAGGTCGGTACCTGTGGTGCCTTCCATCATGGAACCCGTCAGCTCGAACCCGACAACTTCTGGGATCAGCATGGAAATCGGTTGGCCTAGCATCGCGGCCTCAGCCTCGATCCCGCCAACACCCCAACCAAGAACAGCAGCGCCGTTGACCATTGTGGTGTGGCTGTCGGTGCCGACCAATGTGTCAGGATATGCGACTTCGACACCGTCTTGGTCTTTGTCGGTCCATACAGTTTGGGACAAGTACTCAAGATTTACCTGGTGGCAGATGCCAGTTCCCGGAGGGACCACGCGAAAGTTGTTAAATGCGTTTTGGCCCCATTTCAGGAATGTATACCGCTCCATATTGCGTTCATATTCGCGGTCTACGTTCATTTGGAACGCACGTGGGTTGCCAAATTCGTCAATCATAACTGAGTGGTCGATGACCAGATCAACCGGATTCAGCGGGTTGATCTGTTCGGCGTCGCCGCCAAGCGCCACCAGCGCGTCACGCATCGCGGCCAAGTCAACAACGGCTGGAACGCCTGTGAAATCCTGAAGCAAAACGCGGGCAGGGCGGTATGCGATTTCGCGTGGATTTTTGCCACCCTGGGCACCCCATTCAGCGAAGGCTTTGATGTCATCGACAGAAACAGTTTTTCCATCTTCAAAACGCAGCATGTTTTCCAGAACTACTTTTAATGCAGCGGGCAGCTTGGAAAAATCACCAAGGCCTGCTTCCGTGGCAGCGGGGATGGAATAATAGGCAATAGATTGATCGCCAACTGTCAGCGTTTTGCGCGTCTTGGCGGTGTCGTGACCAACTGTAATGGGCATGGGTGGCTCTTCCTTAAGGTTAGGAGTTGCGGGATTTTCTAAGGGCGTCATGCCCCAGATATTGGCATTAATCAACCTCATTTGGGTCAAAGTCGGTAAAATGTATACCATTGTGTACTGAATTAGGGGCGCAATTGTGTGACCGTATGTGTCCAAGCGTTCAAGAAACGTTGATTGGCGTTTTACCGGCAAGAGCTTTAGCTATACCGTAGCATCTACAAACTAGGATCCAATTGTACATGAAACGACTGCTGTCTCACTCCTTTGCTGCGTTTGCAGCACTCGCAACACCAGTATTGGCTGACTCGCCTGTTGTGGTCGAATTGTTCACGTCGCAAGGCTGTTCTTCCTGCCCACCAGCCGATAAAATGCTGCATGCTTTAGCCGAACGGGATGATGTAATCGCATTGGCCCTTCATGTGGATTATTGGGACTATATCGGTTGGAAAGATGAATTTGCG
The DNA here is from genome assembly GCA_905182355.1 of uncultured Paracoccaceae bacterium. GTDB lineage: Bacteria > Pseudomonadota > Alphaproteobacteria > Rhodobacterales > Rhodobacteraceae > Ascidiaceihabitans. Next base: position 10,338 of record CAJJBH010000061.1, read on the forward strand.
CAGGCCGAATTTTCGGAACGCCAACGTGAATACGCAATTCAGGGCGGACGGCGGTCTGTCTACACGCCACAAATGATTGTAAACGGTGTGACAGATGTTGTCGGGGCAAAGCCGATTAAGCTTTCGGCAGCTATATCGGCACACGCCGCAAAGCCTTCACTTGTTGATTTAACACTGGAACGCAAAGGCGATACAATCACTGTGGACGCGACAGCAAACGGTGCCGTTGGCCCATTTGTCGTGCAATTGATCCGCTATACAGCAAAAAGCGAAACGCGTATTACCCGTGGTGAAAATGCCGGTAACACGTTTGCGTATGCGAACGTTGTAAATGATTGGAAGATTTTGAGTGAATGGGATGGTCGAGAACCATTTTCGATGACCGCTGATCTGGATGCAGATGCACCAGTGGTTATCCTTTTACAAAGGCAGACGTTTGGCCCAATTTTGGCTGCAGCGCGCTTGCGTTGATTTCCAAAATATAGCGCTTCACACGCTGTCGGGACGCCAACGTCGATGCACCCAAAACCACTGTTCAGGTGTGGCCCTGATACGTTCTGATAGCTTGTCATTTAATTCTTGGGTCATGGTTATTGGATCACTGTGCGCAATGGGTGCTTCAAGAATTGTCTCAAAGCCTAAGCCGTCTGGTTTACGTAGGCCATAAAACGGGATCAGGTCGGCATTTAAACGCAGGGCCATTTCAGCGGCTGAAATCGCAGTGCGTGCTGGTTGACCCACAAAATCCAGAACAGGTGCGCCGAAAACATGCAAATCAAATAACATCACCAACTGTCCGCCAGCTTTAAGATGGCGGACAAAGCCTGCGGTGCCGCGCCGCCCTTGAGGAAATGCTGGGCCACCTAGATCCTGCATGTTGCGCACATAATGTTGGTTGAAGAATGGATTCGACATGTTGCGATACAAACATCCAACGTCATAACCGCGTCCAACCAATGCGGCGCGGGTGGCCTCAAAATTGCCAAAGTGGCCGCTAACCAAAATAACAGGACGACCTTCTGCCTTTGCTGCGGCGATTGCTGCAACACCTGCGCCAGTCAAAGGGTTGTCCTTCATACGGGCCAACATCTCGCGACCAGAATAATTTTCTATCATCGTGCGGCCCGCGTTGTTCATGCAGGCTGTGGCAAGGGCCTTACGTTCATTCAGTGGCATCTCAGGGTATATATGAGCCAGATGTTTGATGGCCCGCCGGCGGTAGCCAACAAGAGGTCCAATGACGCGTGACGCCGCTGCGCCAATCAGGCGGACACGTTTGGCATAGGGGAGGGCCAAAGCCACCCTGATCATGCCATAAATAACTGCATTAGACAGGTAGTGTACTGCCTGCGTTGTCCAAGGGTCTTTATTTTCAGATGTAGTGGTCATGTTCGCCTTTGGGCATTTTCCAACTTAGGAATGAACACTTAATCGCCTGCCCGAATATCTGCAAGGATGACCACTATTGATGGGAACAATCTATCTCACCTTTTTAAGGAAATCTTTCTTAAGCAACGCAAACCTGGCCAACGCATTGAAGCTGTTATTCTTCCTCTTTTTCTTCTTCAGAGGTGAAGATTAAATCCCCAGTGGCCTCCATTTGTCGAATAACCCCAACAACACGCCCCATTGCAGCGTCCACATCTGCGGGTTTGGGTTTTGGGGCTTCTTGGATTTCTTCACGTAACTGGTCGGCCACGCGACCTGACATGTTTTCAAGGATATAATCGGCAGCGACTTGCATACCTGCAGCGTCAGCACCCGCCAAAGCGATCACAAGATCAGCTTGATCAATGTCACGCAGAACCTTTGGAATGTCGCGCGCTCTAATCCGTGCTGGGATATTGGCGAAGGTAAAGATTGCTTTGCGCACAGCTGTGGCAAATCCCTCATCCGTTTCAGTCAACCCTTCAAGCATGTCATCGCGCGTGAATGAAGTTGACGAATTGAGAATGGCACCAACCCGCTCAACTGGCCCCTCATAAAAGGCACGAAGGGGGCGGACAGACAGTTGCGTGGCCAGCGACAATCCGATGCGATCAACTGCATCGGGTGTTACACCGCTGGTTTGTGACACGGCATAGGTTATCTGGCGCGCCCTTGGTCCGGGGATTGCGCCCAACAGTTCTGCAGCCTTTGGAACGTCAAGTTTCGACAGCAATACGGCGGCTACTTCGATGCTTTCGTGTTCCATGATAGGGGCCAGCGCATCTGTTCCCATTTCGCGAATGCGCACCCAAGGGTCACCTGTTTGGCGCACGCCAGCTTCTTTACGCAATCGTTCCGCTGTTTGGCGGCTTAACTTGCCGTCCATTGCGGCCAAAGCACCAACAAGACCACCCGAAAAACTAAGACCTATGCGTTCAACTTCGTAGGTGAATTCTGCGATAACATGGGCCAACGTATCATGATCTACGACGCGCATTTTGCCCATTTGCTGGGTCAGTTTGATCTGCAAATCTTCTGGCAGTTCCACAAGCGGAATATCAGCGCCGTTATTCAACAATAAACGCACAACAATTGCCGCTTTTGCCTTACGGCTAAGGGTAAGGTCAGGTTTTGGGTGAATGGGGTTGGACCCGTGCACAGGCGAAGCTGCGCGCTGGTCCATTGGGATCAAATCCATAGTCTGCCAACCTTAGTGTTCTTTCAAACAGCTATGACAGGTAGGTGTGAATAAACCCTGAAATCAGTGGCTGTAAGTGACGCCACTTGCAATCGCTTTGGACAAAGATTGTTCTGCCCAAGTACCAGCACCGCCACGGGTCTGTATTTCACGCAGTTGGGCGACGGCCCCGATTTTGTCGCCCTGTTCCAGCAGGCCTTGACCCATGTATGAACGGGCTAGAATGTTGTCAGGGTTTTGATCCAGCGCCTTTTGATAAAACACCATCGCCACATCAATATTTCCAAGCTTACGTTCGGTGAAGCCTTTGTAAGTTAAAACGCGGCCCTCGTTTTGGTCCGACATTGCGGCCAACACCCCTTGGGCATCAAGGTAGCGCCCCGCATAGGCCAATGAGCGCACAGCGTCATAAAGACCGTCGTCATCAAGGCTTGATTCTTTGGGTTTAACACAGCGATTTTTCTTCTCATCCCAAACCCGAATACCTGCGCATTCTTTTGTAGGTTTTGGGGCAGCGCTGTCGCCACTTCCTGCGGCATTCACGGGTGCGGATACAATCATCGCCAATGTGACGGGCAGTGCCAAAGTTACTGATTTGATAAGTGTGCGCATTTTAAAAACTCCGGTTCGGTTTTATGTTTGAGCTAACATAAGCTGAAGAACTGGGGATTCCACTCAATTTAATGTGTTTTCTAGATTTGTAGTGGGTTTATTCTTAAGTGTGGGGCAGCAAATATGTGCCGCCCCACACTAAATACTAGTCTTTGAACACACGCGCAAAAATCGTGTCTACGTGTTTTGTGTGATACGCCATGTCGAATTTTTCGTTGATTCCGTCCACGGACAGGGCTGCACAAACTTCTTTGTCTGCAAGCAGTTCTTCACGGAAGTCTGTGCGGAATTCCCATACTTTCAGTGCGTTACGTTGCACCATCGAATAGGCCGCTTCGCGGCTTACGCCTGCCTGGGTCAGGGCCAAAAGCACACGCTGCGACATCACCAACCCAGGAAACTTGTTCATGTTGTCCATCATGTTGTCCGGGAAGATCAACATTTTGTCGATCACACCTGTCAGGCGGTGCAACGCAAAGTCCAACGTGATGGTCGCGTCTGGCCCAATCACACGCTCTACACTGGAATGAGCAATATCGCGTTCGTGCCACATGGTTACGTTTTCCATCGCAGGGATCACAGCCATGCGTACAGTACGGGCCAGACCAGTCAGGTTTTCGGTCAACACAGGGTTCTTTTTGTGCGGCATCGCGGAAGATCCCTTTTGGCCGGCAGAGAAGAATTCGGCCCCTTCCAAAACTTCAGTGCGTTGCATGTGGCGGACTTCGGTCGCGACGTTCTCGATGGAGCTGGCAACAACGCCAAGGCATGCAAAGAAAGCGGCATGGCGGTCGCGTGGAATGACTTGGGTGCTGATCGGCTCTGGGGTCAGGCCCAGCTCTGCGCACACATGTTCCTCGATCGCGGGATCAATATTGGCGAATGTACCAACTGCGCCAGATACGGCACCAGTTGAAATTTCAGTGCGTGCTGTCCGCAGGCGGGTCAGGTTTCGGTCCATTTCAGCATAAAAACGTGCGAACGTCAGGCCCATCGTTGTTGGTTCGGCGTGGATGCCATGGCTGCGGCCAACACGAACGGTGTCTTTGTGTTCCATCGCGCGGCGCTTCAGGGCAGCGAGCAACAATTCAACATCTGCGATGAGGATATCTGCGGCACGAACCAGTTGAATGTTGAAACAGGTATCCAGAACGTCTGAAGATGTCATACCTTGGTGCACAAAACGCGCCTCGTCAGACCCAACATGCTCCGCCAAATGGGTTAGGAACGCGATAACGTCGTGTTTGGTAACAGCCTCAATTTCATCAATGCGGGCGACATCGAATTCAACGTCTTTTGCTTTCCAAACTGCGTCCGCGTTTTCGCGCGGTATCACACCGATGTTTGCCATCGCTTCGCAGGCGTGTGCCTCGATCTCGTACCAGATTTTGAACTTGGTTTGGGGGGACCAAATGGCCACCATATCAGGACGGGAATAGCGAGGGATCATAATGCGCACCTTTTTGGGACTGTTCACGGGGTTATCGGCCTCATAAACTGGACTCGACCCGACGACAAGGTAAGGAAGTCTGTGCATCAAATAATGACCCGAAGCTTGGCGGAATTTTCAGGGACGTGGGTGCTTAAGCGCGAGATATTACAAGTTGGTATGCCCCCTGCAGCCTTTGAAGGGCAGGCAGAGTGGACACTGGCAAGAAAAGGTTTGGATTATGTTGAACGCGGTTTTTTAAAACTGGCAGATCAGCCACCTATGAGGGCAGAGCGGCAATATCACTGGGACATCGACCTGAATATCTATTTTGACGATGGGCGGTTCTTTCACCAAGTGCCCAAGGCTGGCGGGGATGCCACACATTGGTGCGATCCCGACCGGTATGATGTCACCTACGATTTTGGTGATTGGCCCAACTGGTCCTGCACGTGGAAGGTCAGCGGACCACGCAAAGACTATCGGTTGCGTTCAGAATACGTCAAAGCCTGATTATGCGCTTGCAGAAAGATTTTACGCTTGGCACAAGTTGGACAGAAAAAAAGTCTGCAAGGGATATAATGAAATGAATTCTGCTGTGAATAACAAAGTGCTGGGCGACTTGTTTGGCGCGACCGATGGCACGATGCGCCTTGCCAAACAGGCGGCTTTGGTTGTGGTGGGCATTGCGATCCTCGCAGTTGCAGCAAAAATCAAACTGCCGATGTGGCCTGTACCAATCACGATGGGAACGTTTGCAGTTCTTAGCATTGGCGCGGCTTATGGTGCGCGTTTGGGTTTGGCGACAATCTTTGGATACATGCTGATTGGTGCGCTTGGTTTTGACGTTTTTGCAGGCTCAACAGCGACAAAATTCGGTCTTGAATATATGATGGGCGGCACAGGCGGCTACCTTGTTGGTTACGTTCTGGCGACTGTTTTGTTGGGTGCATTGGCCCGTAAAGGCTGGGATCGTTCAGCCCCTAAAATGGCGCTGGCGATGCTGCTGGGCAACGCCTTGATCTACATTCCGGGCTTGATCTGGTTGGGTATGTTGTACGGTTTCGACAAGCCGATCCTCGCATGGGGCCTGACGCCATTCTTGGTTGGTGACGTGATAAAGTTGGCACTCGCTGCAGCGCTGTTTCCTGCAATCTGGAAACTTGTTGGCCGCGCACGCGACTGATATTTTTGTAAGCGAATAATTGGAAAGGCGCGCCCTGAAAGGGTCGCGCCTTTTTGCATTTTTAGGCCGATTAAGGTGCCAGTTCGGTGACGATTTCGGATGACCGCTCAAGCGTGCGGTGAACGGGACAGCGGTCCGCGATTTCAAGCAAGCGTTGGCGTTGTTCTTGCGACAGTGCGCCTGTCAAAGTGATCGTGCGATTCCACCCGTCAATCTTGTCGGGATTTTCAGTGGCAGCGTCCTGTGCGTGAACTTTTGAATGGCTCACATCAATGCTCACATGGTCCAGCGGCCAGCCCTTACGACGGGAATACATCCGGATCGTCATTGACGTGCAAGCCCCTAATCCCGCTGACAAAAAACCGTATGGAGACATGCCTTTATTGGTGCCCCCATACGCCAATGGTTCGTCCGCCAGCGCATGGTGCGAGGGCCCAGCGTGAATGTCTTGCAGGAACCCTTTTGGATCAGCTTCGCAGGTGCGCACAATGCCTTCTGGCGCGCCGATGGGCGGGGCGGGTGCGCTTAGTTTCAAGTAACGGGTGGCCCATGTGGTGATGACGTCAGCCGCGTATTCTGCGTCTTCCGCCCGTGTGATCAGGTGGTCCGCATCATCCAGGGTGACAAAGGATTTGGGGTGTTTGGCTGTCATGAAAATTTCAGCTGCGTTGTCCACAGATACGATGGAATCTAAAGGTGCGTGCATGACCAATAGGGCAGTGTTCAGATTGGCAACACAGGCTTTTAACTCTGTTTTGGCGACGTCTTCGATAAACTCTTTCCCGATGGTGAAGGGGCGCCCGCCAAGGGACACTTCGGCCGCACCTTTTTCCATTATTGTGGGAATTGCATCAGCGAAATTGTGGGTGACGTGTCCGGGGTCAAACGGTGCACCAAGGGTCACAACAGCCTTTAAACCATTGATTTTATTTGTATCTTTCAACACAGCAGCGCCCCCTAACGAGTGACTGATTAACATGGTTGGGGCCATACCTGTCGACGTTAAGTGATCCGAAGCGGCGACCAAATCATCGACGTTGGAGGTGAAGGAGGTGTTCGCAAACTCCCCCTCAGAATGGCCCAATCCGGTGAAGTCAAAACGCAATACGGCGATGCCCGTACCTGCCAATCGTGCGGCGATGCGACGGGCTGCAGGGATGTCTTTGCCACAGGTAAAACAGTGCGCGAAAATCGCGGTGGCAAGGTGGGGACCTGCGGGCAGATCAAGGCGGGCGGACAGCTGTGCGCCGCTAGATGTGGGGAAGGTGATGCGTTGTGTGGGCATATGGTGGTCCTTTTGCTTGGGCTTAGAATGGGGGCGAAATGTGGGGATGTGAAGGGGTGTTTCCGGAGCCTCACAGAGGTGTGTAAACGGACCGTGCGGTGCTTTGTGGGGGGTGTTTTGTACAAATCTTGGTGTGATTTGTACATTGTGGATGTTGGAAGAGGGGGGATTTGGCGGTGGTTTGGATGAAATGTACAGATTGGGGGCTGGTTTGTACAATTTGAGAGGCTGAGGGTGGTTCACGATTTATTAGGATTTGTCGGGCGTTAAGGTTTGGCGGGAAGGGTTAGGGAGTTGTTAAGGATAGTCGAATTTGAACAATAAACTGTAACAACGGTTCATGCCCGCTATGTGGATAAAGTGCGCATTCGCGGCCGCCGCGCCAATGGTCAAATGGTCTAGTTAATCTCGGGATTGTTAGTTTGGATTATGTGTTTCCGGGTCTGGAGCATAGAGCTTTGCAGTTCCCCAAATTTTTCATTCCACAAGTTTTCCATTACGGTTGCGTAAGAATCGAAATCTATAGGGAGACAGATTATGAATAAACGTCATCTACTTGCGTCTGCAGCAATCATCGGGATGCTGCCGGGTTTGGCCGTGGCAGAAATGACCCTGACGCGCATTGCAACGATGCCAGATGGGGCCGAAGTCACCGGAATTTCAACTAATGCCATTGGTGATCTATTTCTGAATGCGCAGCACCCTGCCGGCAAAAACACACTCAAAGACGATGCTCCCGCAGCCCTCGTTGGTTATGTTGCAGGGTTTGACCCATCTGCACCCACAATGGCGATTCCAGCCGAAGACGCGCGCACAGGTGTGAGCACGAACTCTGGTGAATATGTGACCTTTGCAAAAGCTGGGGATACCTTAGGCAACGGGCAGATATTTGGTGGCGTGTACAATGCGGCTGGCGAATTGATGTACGTCTCGAACACTCCGGACTTTAATGGCTTCATTCCAACGGGTGCCAATTCTGCATACCTTTATACTGGTTGGGAAGGGGCGGGAAGTGATCGCGCAAGTGGGGTTTCCAAGCTTTCTTTGACCCGCTCTGCGGGACAGTGGGTTGCTGATTTAGCCTCCTCCAAAATGTTAGATTTGACACCCGTAGATGGCGGCGCTGTTCTGTGTTCTGGTGTTGTGACCCCATGGGGCACGCCGCTGCTGGCAGAAGAGTATTTCTTCTACAACACCGCCACATGGAACCATCCAGACAATCACGACGAAGATGAACGGGCCGGATTTCGCGGGGGCAACGACATCAACTATATCAAACCGAAAAACATGTCCCAGTATCTTGGCAAAATGGCAAATCCGTATCGCTATGGCTACATGATCGAGATCAACAATGCGGCGTCTGCGGAAGGTGAACAGTTGGTCAAGCACTATGCTACAGGTCGCTTGTCACATGAAACCGCAGCCATCATGCCCGACAACAAAACGGTGTATATGTCTGACGACGACAGTGCGGTTTACAGCGACAAAAAATATAACACTGCTTCTGGCGGCGTTCTCTTCAAATTTGTCGCGGACATTGCTGGTGATCTAAGTGCAGGCACACTTTTCGCTGCAAAGTTGGCACAAGATGACAGCGCAGTTCCAAGTGAAGCAGGCTTTGACGTCACGTGGGTCGAACTTGGTCATTCAAATAATGCCGAAATCGAAGCTTGGGTTGCTGAGTATGACGGCATCAAAGTTGCAGACTATGTGGATGGGCAAACCAGCTATGTGTCTGACTACCAAATCCGCGCTTATGCCGCGGGAACAGCGCCAGACAGCCGTGCTGCATTCTTGGAATCGCGTCGTACCGCCGCCGCTATGGGTGCCACGAATGAATGGGATAAATTGGAGGGTGTGACGTCTCACGGAAATGATGTGTACGTCGCCGTATCAGCCATCGCGTTTACAATGGACAAAAGCTGGGGACACAAGGACTGGTCAACTGGTGTGATCGATACGTCGGTTGCGGGTGACATTGCCCTGAACGCTGAGGGGTGTGGTGCCACATATGTTGCGAAGACGGGTGGCGATTTTAACATCACTCGACTGGACCCGTACGTGGTTGGTCAGACGGATGCTGATGGCCGTTGCGAGGCAAACTTGCCCGCAAACCCTGACAACATCGTGGCCCTAAACAACGGCACGTTATTGATTGGCGAAGACGCTGGTAAAAAACGTCACGACGTAGACATGTTGTGGATGGTAAAGAACTAAACAACACATCTATATTTGTGGAAGCGGCATTTGTGGTGCAAGGCGATCTGCCGCTTCCGCTTCCGCTGTTCTTAGTGCGCACTCTAAGCAGGCCTTCGCTGATGGTAGACCATGTACCTTTCTAACCCCCCATCAACGCCTTATCAAATTCATACGTCGTGAGGTTCTCGTAGCCGTCTTCGGTGATCAGCACTTGGTCTTCTAGCTTGATGGTAAAGTCGCCGCCAACCTCGCCGACCGCCGCCTCGACGCACAGCACCATGCCCGCTTCAATTGGATAGTCGAACGCGCCCGCCACTGCTTCGTCCGGATAGGCGACCAGCGGCCATTCATCACACAAGCCCACACCGTGCATCATGCATCCGTATTTTTGCGCCTGGAATTTATCGTCGAGTCTATGGCAATTTGCAGTCAGGTCGGGGATCATCACCCCAGGTTTTAACATCGCCATATTGGTTTGGATGTGTTCGACCGAGTGCTGCATGGCGTAGATCATGTCGGGTCGCGGTTTTTGATCGCCAATCCACCAGCTGCGCGAGATGTCGATGCAGATGCCGTATGCCCCGAGCAGGTCCGTATCAAAGCTAATGATTTCATTAGGTTGCGTGATCCTTGGCCCACATTCTTGGAACCACGGGTTGGTCCGTGGGCCTGAAGACAGCAGGCGTGTTTCGATCCATTCGCCGCCACGGCGGATGTTTTCGGCGTGCAGGATGGCCCAGATGTCGTCTTCGGAGGTCTGTCTGTTTTGGACGTTTGCGCGGGCGAAGTCCTCCATCATTTTGACGGCGGTTTGGCAGGCGTGGTTGGCGCAGCGCATGGCATGGATTTCGTCGGGGCCTTTGATGGAGCGCGATTTCTCGGTGACCTCTTCGCCGTCTTTGATGGTGAACTCCTGCGCTTCAAGCGCGCGCAAGCCGTGCATCATGACTTTGTCCACGGCCAGTTGTTTGTTATCGCCTGCGTGGTCTTCCAGAAGGATGCGCACTTCGTTGGCGAAGGTGTCTGCCGCGACATCTATTTTATCGCCACGGTCAAAATAAAACAGGTCAGCGCCTGAGCGTTGTTCGGCGACTAAGGGGTTGAATGTGCTAAGGAAAGGGGAGTTCTTATAGTCCCAAATCACCATGTACCCATCCGCGCACAACAGCACAGCCCGAAACGGATTGTGCGTGTTCCAAAGCTGCATGTTGGTGCTGTCGGTGGCGTAGCGGATGTTCAGTGGGTCAAACATCAGCAGGCCTGCGTAACCCCGATCAACGATATGTTGGGTCAGGCGTTTGTGTCTAAAGCTGCGCATATTGGCAAGGTTGGGCAGGGTCAGGCCCGCGTTTTCCCATTCCCGCATCGCCAGTTGGGTGGGTCCTATTTCAATACGGTCCTGATCGTTGGGGGAACCATCGCCAAGGGTTGCGCCGCGTGTGGGGTCGATTTTGCGCGTGTCGCTGTGGTGCTGGTTCATGATGGCGTTCCCTCTGTATCTTGTCAGCCTTGCGCGGAAATTGGGGGAAGGGTTGCCCAATTGCGACCAGAGGGGCCGTTTTTAGATATTGCAGAAAATGGTGTTTGAGAGAGGGGTGAGGGATTTGTTAAGTATGGGCGGGCAGCAGTTAGAACCTGAGAGGGGCGTCGATGACTGCATCGCGGACATGTCTGCCTTTCAAAAAAGGTAGTCAGATGGCTGCTTGCCGAAGCAAAAAAATAGTATTCAACGCTGAGAATTCCGCGCTTCCGCTTCCCAGTCGGTCAAAAAAGCCATCACTTGCAAGCTGTCATTTAGACGTGGGGACGGGTGATCCGCTTCCAGTTGTTCCGCTTTGACATGGCGTTCCACCATCTTAATTTGATGGTAGAATGCATCAAATTCATCATCGACATAAATATCTTCGATTTGCCCCTCGTAGGGACACCACTGTAAATGTCCACGTCCCGCGACAGGTTGCCAAGGGTTCGTGACAAAGCGAAGCTCGCCCTCACTGCCTTGGACAGAAAAGGCAAAATTGGTGCCATAGCTGTCGGTCGATTGTAAGCTGGCAAGCACGCCATCTTCAAAACACGCGCTAACTGCGGCGTCACAGATATTGCCGTCTCCATTTAGGTTGCCAAAGCCAGACATCTTGCGTTTTTCGAAGGCATTCTCGCCGCACATCGTTTGCACTGTCAATTGAAGCAAAGAGACGGGATAGCAGCCAAGGTTATAGAGCGTGCCCATACCTGCGGGATTCACGAAAGCGCCAATATCAGCATGATAAAAACCATTTACGGACAGCAACTTACCCAGTCGGCCATCCTGGAGAATACCCATAAAACGTGCTATTATGGGGTGGGCAAGGTACATGAAACCTTCCACAAAGAAAGTCGTATTACGGACTTGATCGATAAGCGCGTGTGCGTCCTGCATCGTCGTGGTCAGCGATTTTTCAGACAACACCGCTTTGCCTGCCAAAGATGCCTGGATTGTCATCGTATGATGCACATTATTAGGCATTCCGATGTACACAGCATCAATTTCCGGGTTTGCGAGTGTTGCCGCGACGTTGGTCGCGATATGTGGGATATTATGCGCTTCCTGAAATTCTCTTAATGCGTCAGGATTACGCCCGACAATTGAATGGAGTGCTGAGCCGCTGCTCTGCTGAATGCCGTCAATCACCTTATTGGAGATGAATCCGGTGCCGAAAATTGCCCAATTAAGTGTCATATACTGCGAGTCCTTGATCACCCGACTTTTGGATTGACGGGCTAAGCAAATGAGATTCAGATGTTTGTATGATCCGTCCGAACTTCCTCACTGCTTCAGATCGCCTTGAACTTTTGTCGTGCGTGAAACGCCAACGCGAAGATCACGGGGTCGCGCGGCGTGCGAATGCGC
>CAJJBH010000062.1 GCA_905182355.1 uncultured Paracoccaceae bacterium
GCGAAAATTTAGCCAACGGTTGTCATCACCAGCTATGTTCGGGTGCACCGACACTTGGGGTGCGAGGGCAACTGCTGCGGAAGCTCCAATATCGTCCGCACATGCAATTGCGTAAAAGCCACCCATAGAATGGCCTAATGTCACAACCGAGGTAGGTTTGATTTCTTCTTTGAATTTGTTGACGTGAAAATAAATCTTTTCGCGCAATCCGGGCCCATTCAACCAAGTGCGCTGCGGGTCAGAAATAAATAGCACATTGTTTTGCCCGCCATTGGATGCGGCCATTGGGAAAGAGGGGGCTTGTGGAACCTCCGGGTCCTCGTCGCCCGTCGGGCTAAAACAGACCACAAGGCGATCATTTTTGCCAATGTAATGCCAAATATGAAGATCCGTATCTTTTAAGCGAGGCGTGATCTCTAATGTGTTGTCGTCCATAATTTCTCTCGCCTCAAAAAGTGTTTTTAAAAGAAATAATTTGATTTCTTAGCAAACACGAGAATTTTAGGTTCCCCTAAGTCTTTTTCCAATGTCTGTTTCCCTAAAGGCACGCGATTTCAGTGTAATGTTGGCGTAAACAATTGACCTTAAACGATATGCCGCGCGCGTGCGCCCCGTTCGATTGCAGCGGCGTGCAGGCGGTCGATGTTCAACTCGTAACGCATTTCCTCGAGCAGGCGCAATTCGGCCTCCTCCAATGTGCCGTCAGCTGCGGCCACGTCACAGGCCAAGGCGTATGCTGTTTCGTATAACCGTTCTGGCAACGCCTCGCGCACCAATCCGAACAGGGCGTCCAACCCGTCTTCTTGTTCAAAAAGGTCGAACACCACTTGGCTGATTGTGTTCAGGTGATCCAGATCGAAGTCGGCAAAAACCGGCAACATGTTCACAGCTGATTGAATTTTGACCAATTCGGCGGTGCGAATATCGTTGTCAGATGCGGAAACGGCCACCATCAACGCGACAAGTGCGTCTTGATGGGTCATGGGGGTTGGGAAGTCTTGCACAGGCTAATGGTCCTTTGGCTGTTGGATATGTCGCATCCGTCTACATGACCAATTTATTGACGCTTGGCCGCTGGGGCAATAGGTAGCGGCGAAACAACGCGCATAGGGCGTGGGTTTGTCTTTGATTGGATAGCAAGATGACTGAGATACGTGAGGCCGCAATGGCCAGCAAAGCGTGGCCTTTTGAAGAAGCCCGCCGTCTGCTTAAACGTTTTGCCAAGTCACCCCCTGAAAAGGGCTATGTGTTGTTCGAGACGGGATATGGCCCTTCTGGACTGCCTCATATTGGTACATTTGGTGAAGTGGCCCGCACCACGATGGTACGCCGTGCCTTTGAAGAAATCAGCGACATTCCTACAAAGATGGTGTGTTTTTCGGACGATCTGGACGGCATGCGCAAAGTGCCAAGTAATGTTCCGAATTCCGAAAGCCTGCATGAGCATTTGCAGCGCCCGTTGACGTCGGTGCCTGATCCGTTTGGCACCCACGACAGCTTTGGCCATCATAACAATGCCATGCTGCGTCGATTCTTGGACACGTTCGGGTTTCAGTATGATTTTATCTCGGCCACTGAATTCTACGGCACGGGTCAGTTTGACGAAATACTTTTGCGTGCGGTTGAAAAATACGACGAGGTGATGGCTGTGATGCTGAAGTCGCTTCGCGAAGAACGTCGTCAGACCTATTCTATTTTTCTACCGATTCATCCTGAAACGGGGCGCGTTTTGTATGTTCCGATGAAGTCTGTGAACAAGGCTGACGGTACGATCACATTTGACGATGAAGATGGTCGTGAATGGACGCTTCCGGTGACGGGCGGCAACGTGAAGCTGCAGTGGAAACCTGACTTTGGTGCCCGTTGGGCGGCCTTGGGTGTGGATTTCGAAATGTATGGCAAGGACCATTCTACTAACACGCCGATCTATGATGGCATTTGCCGTATTCTGGGCCACAAAGCACCAGAGCACTTTTCATATGAATTGTTCCTGGACGAAAATGGTCAGAAGATTTCGAAGACCAGCGGCAATGGGGTAAGCATTGATAAATGGCTGACCTACGCGTCGTCTGAATCGCTATCTTATTTTATGTACCAGAAGCCAAAGACTGCAAAGCGGATGCATTTCGATGTGATCCCCAAGGCAATGGATGAGTATCATCAGCAGTTGCGTGCCTACGTTGATCAAGACGTGAAGGCCCAGCTGAACAACCCTGTCTGGCATATTCACGGTGGTGATGTGCCTATATCAAAAATGGTTGTGCCGTATTCGATGTTGTTGAACTTAGCCTCTGTTTCTGGGGCCGAAGAAAAGGACCAACTGTGGGGCTTTATCCAACGTTATGCGCCTGAGACGTCGGCTGAAACGCATCCTGATATGGATCAGGCGGCGGGGTTTGCCGTGCGCTATTTCAATGATTTCGTGAAGCCGACCAAGGTGTTCCGCGCAGCGACTGATATTGAACGTGAGGCGCTGGAAGATCTGCGCGCCCGTTTGGTTGCATGGGATGGTGGATTGGATGCGGACGCGTTGCAGTCTGAGGTGTTTGCATGCGGGCGCGAGCGGTTTGATCCGATGCGTGGCTGGTTCACGGCCTTGTATGAAGTGCTTTTGGGTGCCTCGCAGGGGCCAAGGTTCGGTGGGTTTATCGCGCTTTATGGTGTGGATGAAACGGTTGCTTTGATTGACCGTGCGTTGGCAGGTGAATTGATCTGAACACCGGGGGCATCACGCAGATATTGTTAGAATTATTTGTGGGCGGTCTGTTGTGTCAGATCGCCCTTTTTTAGGGTAGTTTGATTTAGTGCTATCTTGGGCTACGTGTACAAGGGTACCTCAGGAGATATCGTATGTTTCGGATGTTAAAATTAGTAGCACTTGGTGTGATTATGAATGGTTTGACCCTCGGGGCTGTTCAGGCGCAAGGGGCGGATATTCAATCGACTATTGGCAATCAGATTGAAGCGTTTCAAGCCGATGATTTTGAAACTGCGTTTGATTTTGCCAGCCCAAATCTGCAACAGTTGTTCGGCAGTTCAGAGAACTTCCGCAGTATGGTGACCAGAGGGTATCCGATGGTTTGGAAGCCGGCGGAGGTCCGTTATTTGGAACTTGCTGAAGTGGGTGGTAGCTTTTTTCAAAAGGTCTTGATCAAGGATCAAGAGGGCATCGTTCATATTTTGGGCTATCGTATGCTAGAAACTGATATGGGTTGGAAAATCAACGGCGTACAGCTGTTGCCCAAGCCGGATGTGTCTGCCTGACCCAAACCTAAAACCACCCACCGTGACGGTGCTATGAGGCGCTGTTAACCTGTTATTGATACATTCCTTTCTGTTGGTAAAGGGCCACATTGGCCGCTTTGCCGTTGGATTATGACGGATGTTTTCCCCTTGTGAAATGACAAGGTGGCGACCCCGCGGGAAAGGGTGTTTGCGATGAACAAGGCGATTACTGATGGCGTGCTGTTGATGCCGCCAGCGTTTGGCAATGGGTTGGATGTATGGTCAAGCGGGGATGGCACCCCCGGATCTGACACCTATGCTAACGCGGCAAATGCGGCATTTGTAACTGCGGACCAAGACTTTGGCGGTTGCCTGGAGGTCCACAAGGCAACGTCGATAACGCGGCTGCGTTATATGGGTGAGACCCCGTTGTTGCCGGGTTGTTATTTGCGCGTCTCTGCCCGCATCAAAGTGATTGCCGGTAGCCTGCCAAATGTCCGCATTGCGGGGTATGCAGGCAAGGCAGGCGGCGGGGCAGTAAGCGGTGTAACGACAACCGCATCCGCAACAACTTTGACAAGCTATGGCAATGTGGTCGACGTCAGCGCGATCATCGGCGCAGGGCAACGCAACGGCGTTGATTTAGTTTGGGGTAGGGAGGCCCTTTATGGCCACTTTGGCTTGGACCTAACGGGACCCAACGGCGGCATTGTTCGGATTGATGACATTGTCGTCGAAGACATAACATCAGTTTTTTTACGGGATATTATGTCTGTCGTCGATGTTCGTGACTATGGCGCTATCGGTGATGGTGTTGCCGATGATAGCGCGGCTTTTGATGCCGCAAATGCTGCGGCAAATGGTCGAAGTATTCTGGTTCCAAGGGGTACATTTCATTTGAACAATGATGTCACGCTGGATGCCAAGGTGCACTTTGAGGGTAAGGTCACAGTCCCTGTTGATAAGTTGTTTCTGATGCGCCAGCAGTTTCATTTACCTGCGTATATCGACGCATTTAAAAACGAAGAGATTGCGTTCAAAAAAGCCTTCCAAGCGTTGTTAAACAACGTCGATCACGATTCACTAGATTTGGGTGGTCGCCGTGTCTACATAACCGAACCAATAGATATGCAGGCAGCAACGCCAGAACGCACGTCCTATGCGACCCGCCGTGTGATCCGCAATGGTCAGATCGAGGCGGCGTCGAACGGCGATTGGGACACGCAGGTGGCGACGTCATCCGCGACATACAGCCCTTCGAACAACCAAAGGCTGACAGGTGTCACTAACATTGCAAATGTACAGGTTGGATCGCTGGTTGAAGGTGTCGGTGTCGGGCGTGAAGTTTATGTTCGGTCCAAAAACGTGGCAGCCCAAGAAATTACCTTAAGTTCAGCCCTGTTTGATGCGGATGGTACACAGACGTTTACGTTTAGACGGTTCCGTTATTTGTTCGATTTCAGTGGTTATACGCAGCTTAGCAAGTTCTCGATCTCGGAAGTTGAATTCCAGTGCAATAACGTTGCAAGCGCGATTTTGTTGGCACCCTCTGGGTCTGTTTTTGATGTACACGAATGTTTCATCTCCCGTCCCGGAAATCGTGGAATTACGTCACATGGGTCTGGCTGTCAGGGTATGTTGATTGACCGTTGTCAGTTCTTGTCAGCGGAAGAGGGTGAGAACGTTGCTGACCGCACGACAATAGCCATCAATCCCCATGCCAACGACGTCAAAATTCGCAACAACCGCGCAACCAGGTTTCGTCACTTTGCGATCCTTGCAGGGGGCAGTACGTTGTTTATGGGCAATCACTTTTTCCAAGGTGACACTGTTGCCAGTGGTATTCGCACGGCAGGTCTGATTATCGCAAAATCGCATGCAAGTTCGGTGATCACGGGCAACTATATCGACAATTGCTTTATCGAGTGGACCAACGAATATGACTCTGCTCCTGAATTTAATTCCGAGTTCTCGTTCAGCGCATTAAGCGTGACCGACAACGTCTTTTTGTCCGGCGACGTTGCGCCGTGGTTTAGCTATTTTGTGATTAAACCACACGGTGCTGGGCATTTCCTAAGTGGCGTCAGTGTCATGGGCAATCGGTTTAAATCCCTTGGGGCGACTATTGATCGGGCTGAACGTGTGGATACAAGTTTTGCTGATCTGGATTATGGTCGAATGCGGGACGTAAATTTCACCGCCAATTCGTTTCACGGGTTACGGGAAAAGGCGACCAATCCGCTGCGAATCAAACACACGGAATCTTCGGTGGCGTCGACTTGGACCATCGAGACTGATGAGAAGTTTCCGTTCAAAGGGCAAGCCTTGGCAATCGACAGCGCCATTGCACTTGGTCGCATTCGCAACAGTTCCGATTCAATCGTTTTCCCTAGCCCTGCGGCGGACATTCGCAAAGGCGCGAACTTTGATCAGTTTCAGCTGACATGGGATCAACCTGTTCGGGGCACTGTTCAGGTTGTTGTTCGTATGGATTGAATTGCCTTCAAGGCCCGCGGCATTGCTGCGGGCCTTTTGATCAACTTAGCGTCCGCGGCGTTTGACACCGCCGTGCATTCCGCCACGTCCCATTGTGGAGCGGCCGGACGATTTTTTTGCGTCTGTTACAGCTTTTTCTACGGCATACTGCCGTGCCATCGGATCGTCTGAGATTGTAAGTTCGACAGCCTCAAGCCGTTTCACTTCGTCACGTAGGCGCGCCGCTTCTTCAAATTCGAGGTTTTCAGCAGCTTTGCGCATATCTGTTCGTAGACCTTCGAGCACAGTTTTCAGATTACCACCTGCGAGTGGATTATCGATTTTGGCAGTGACGCGGGACTGATCTGTGTCGCCCTTGTAGAGCCCGGCAAGAATATCCTCGACGTTCTTTTTGACAGTGGTCGGTGTGATGCCGTGTTTAATATTGTACGCTTCTTGTCTGGCACGGCGACGATCCGTTTCCCCCATTGCCCGTTCCATAGACCCCGTAATTTTGTCGGCGTACATGATCACACGCCCCTCAGCGTTACGTGCCGCACGGCCAATGGT
The DNA here is from genome assembly GCA_905182355.1 of uncultured Paracoccaceae bacterium. Lineage (GTDB taxonomy): Bacteria > Pseudomonadota > Alphaproteobacteria > Rhodobacterales > Rhodobacteraceae > Ascidiaceihabitans. The sequence continues at coordinate 6,271 of CAJJBH010000062.1, forward strand.
TTGGATCAGTGACGTTTCAGAACGTAAGAACCCTTCTTTGTCCGCATCAAGAATTGCCACCAATCCACATTCAGGAATGTCCAAACCTTCGCGCAAAAGGTTGATCCCAATCAATACATCAAACGCGCCAAGGCGCAGGTCGCGCAGAATTTCGATCCGCTCAATCGTGTCGATATCGCTGTGCATATAGCGCACGCGGATGCCCTGTTCGTGCATGTATTCGGTAAGGTCTTCGGCCATGCGTTTGGTCAGCGTTGTGCAAAGCGTACGCATGCCATTGGCCGCGACAAGACGCACCTCGTCCAGCAAGTCATCGACCTGCGTTTCGACAGGGCGGATTTCGATTATTGGATCAATAAGACCCGTAGGGCGAATTATTTGTTCAACAAAAACGCCACCTGTTTGCTCGATCTCCCATTTGGCGGGGGTGGCAGAAACAAACACGGATTGTGGGCGCATCGCATCCCATTCTTCGAACTTCAATGGGCGGTTGTCCATGCAGGACGGCAGGCGGAAGCCATGTTCAGACAGCGTCATTTTGCGTCTAAAGTCCCCTTTATACATGCCACCGATTTGCGGCACAGACACGTGAGATTCATCCGCAAAAACAATAGCATTGTCGGGAATAAACTCGAACAAAGTGGGGGGCGGTTCGCCGGGTGCGCGACCCGTTAGATAACGTGAATAGTTTTCGATACCGTTGCACACACCCGTGGCTTCTAACATCTCGATATCAAAGTTGGTGCGCTGTTCAAGGCGCTGGGCTTCCAGCAATTTACCTTCACCGACAAGTTGATCAAGGCGGTGGCGCAATTCTTTTTTGATGCTGATCAAAGCCTGCGACATCGCAGGTTTTGGGGTCACGTAGTGGCTGTTCGCGTAGACCCGGATTTGTTCCATGTTGTCGGTCTTTTCACCCGTCAGCGGATCGAATTCCGTGATGCTTTCCAATTCCTCCCCAAAGAACGACAGCCGCCATGCGCGATCATCCAAGTGGGCAGGGAATATTTCAAGTGAATCACCACGTACACGAAACGAGCCACGAAAGAAGGCTGCATCGTTGCGTTTGTATTGCTGTGCGACCAGATCGGCGATGACTTGGCGTTGGTTGTATTCGCCACCAACTTTCAAATCTTGGGTCATCGCGCCATAGGTTTCGACCGAACCAATCCCATAGATGCACGAGACGGAAGCGACGATAATCACGTCATCACGTTCCAACAATGCGCGTGTGGCAGAGTGGCGCATGCGGTCGATTTGTTCGTTAATTTGGCTTTCTTTTTCGATGAATGTGTCGGACCGTGCAACGTAGGCTTCGGGCTGGTAATAGTCATAGAAGCTGACGAAGTATTCGACCGCGTTGTCTGGGAAAAACCCTTTGAATTCGCCGTAAAGCTGGGCAGCCAAGGTCTTGTTCGGGGCGAGGATAATCGCGGGGCGCTGCGTTTCCTCGATCACCTTTGCGATGGTGAATGTTTTACCTGTTCCTGTCGCACCCAACAAAACCTGATCGCGGTCCCCGTCACCAATACCCGCAACAAGTTCTTTAATCGCGGTGGGCTGGTCGCCTGCGGGTGAAAAATCTGACTTCAGAACAAACGGCCTGCCACCCTCTAGCTTTAGGCGGTTGCGCACATCGCCTGAAATGGCACCCATTTCGTGACGCACCTCTGGTGTGGTGGTATCGGCGTTGGCTTGGTCGGAGTGGGCGTATGGCATGGACGACTCGCTTTCGTAAACACATTTGTATTGTTTCGCGTAGGCTTCAAGGGGTTGGGGTGGTTTGCTGGCAATAACTGTTAGGGGGTGCGCGAATTACAGGGAGAAATCGTAACCGAAGGCAAAATTTTTGACCTTTTAGCGTTACAAAACCAATACCGCAAAACGTCACTTGCCCTGAAGGGCGAAATTTCGGATACGTTATGTGTCTGAAACTGGAGTCCACCCATGCGCGCACGCATCTTTCAACCTGCCAAGACCGCAATGTCTTCTGGAACAGCCAAAACCAAAGGTTGGGTATTGGAGTTTGCACAATACAGCGCCCGTTCGGTTGACCCCCTGATGGGCTGGACGTCTTCCAGTGATATGCAAAGCCAAGTGCATCTGAATTTTGACAGCAAAGAAGCTGCGGTGGATTATGCACGCGAAAACGGGATCGACGCACAAGTGCAAGAACCCAATAAACGCAAAGCAAACATTCGTCCCAATGGATATTCTGAGAATTTTGCCACGGGGCGTCGCGGCGTATGGACCCACTAACCACTTGTACGGGTTCTGTCGCAAATTTTGGCGGACGGCGGATTCATGGATTTGGCTAGACACAGTTATCCAGCGAGAGCCGCAAATTGCTTGAATGCGGATTGGCCCGACGTCTCAAATTGTTGCTTGCGGATCAT
>CAJJBH010000063.1 GCA_905182355.1 uncultured Paracoccaceae bacterium
AGCGCTTTGCCGCCGTCGCAAAGTTGATGCCCTTGTTTGGAAACGTGCGCGCGCGTTCCTTCTTCTGGACGCAGGAGAAGACGCCGGAACGGTTTGCCGTATTTTGGATATCGGCCCCACAGTTTTGACGGAATGGCGGTTTGCCTTTGCCGGAGCGGGACTGTCGTTTTTCGGCCTGAAGGACTACAGCCAGCGTCAGGGCCACTTGTCCGTCGTGCAAGAGCAGGCGGTGAGAGCCCATTTCACCGAACATCCAGCACGGAACGTAGATGAGGTCTGTGCCTATGTTCTGGCCGAGTGCGGCCAAAGCTACAGCCCCTCAGGAGCCGCCAAGCTGATGCGCCGCCTGTGGTTCGCGTATAAGAAACCACACTTACTGCCTGCACAGGCCGATGAAGCCAAACAGGCGGCGTTTATTGCCCAATACGAGGCCTTGATGAACGGGTTGGCGGCAGATGAGATGGTTGTCTTATCGGACGCTGTCCACCCCGAACACCAGAGCCGCCCCGCCCATGGCTGGTTCCCCAAGGGGCAAACGACGGCACTGAAGGCGACATCAGGGCGCAAACGGCTCAACATTCAGGGCGCGCTTAACCTTGAGACCTTCCAGTTCACCTTTGTGGAAGGCGAGAAGATCAATGCCCAGACAACCCGACAGATGCTGGAAAAGTTGGAACGCAACAACCAAACCAAGACGGCCATCCACGTCTTGGTCGACAATGCCCGCTATCATCATGCCAAGATACTACAGCCATGGCTGGACAGCCCAGAACGTCGGGTGAAGTTGCATTTCTTGCCAGAATATGCCCCGCACCTCAACCCGATCGAGCGTCTTTGGGGTGTCATGCACGATTGGGTCACACACAATTACCACTATGCAACGTTCAACCAATTCACAGAGGCCATTTTCGACTTCTTCCGCAAGACCCTGCCAGAAAAATGGCCCGAGTTTCGCGACACCGTCACCGACAACTTCCGCGTCATCTCGCTCAAGAAATACAAAGTGATTTGAGGGGAAAACCTCAGATCAATTCAGGCGCGGGAGTATAGTATAAGCGGACTAAGTATTTTTCCCATTTTTGCAGGCGCGGAAAATTTTTTTCTATCACCCATCCGCTTCAATTTCGATTGGTGAATCCTACGATGAATTAAGTCCTGGTGAAAGCTTGATCGGGAACGGTATCTTTGAGTGGTCCATAGACGGTGTCAATCAAGAGGAAGGTGTGAATGCAGTCACGTTTTCCTATCAAGAAATTTCTAGTTTTTCGGCGTTAAGTAAGGCGCTTAGCATTGATGCGAACGCAGAAGCGAGTTTTGCATTCAATGATTTTTCGACGTCTATTCAATATGATCGACTTCTGGAAAGTTCTAACAATGACATAGTCATTGCGATTACGGCCTACCGTGAACTTAAACCCAAAAAGAAAAATGGTGTCCTTGCGTTAACAAAAAAAGGCAAAGATCTGCTAGCGACGGCAACTACAAATAACCAGCTACATTTGTGGCGCCAAATTTCTGGAAGCGATGTTATTGTAGAAACTGTAAGTGGTTATTCCATAACGATTTTTTATCGGTTTTCTACTCCCGACAGCTCGAAAATTGAAACGTTGCGCACAAATGTTGCGGCGGAATGGTCGTCAGGTTCTGCAAGTGCCAATCTCATCACCGCCGCGAAAGCGACCGATGGTTCCGTCTCTGTCCGCATAGATTATGGGCAGGCAGGCGGTGCAAACGATGTAACCGCGTTGACAGCCTTGTTGTCTGCCAACAACGGTGACGTCAGCGCAATCCGTGGTGCAATGAAGGTTGCGTTAGAAAGCGCCGATAATGACAATGCGCGTGTATTGCGTTTCAACACTGTCAAAGTGGCAAACTTAAGTGATGTGGTTTTTGGAACCAACGGCAGCTACAAAACACTTGCAGATTTTTACAAGGCGGTGCGCGATGCGCGTTTGGCCCATTTTGAAAGGCTTTTGACCGCGCAGGGGCGGTTGATCCACACTCAGCGACTTTTTGACGAAAAACCCGACCAACTGTTTGTGTAAAACGGCAAAGCGAAATTAACCCAATTGCGCGATGATCTTAAAGACGTGACCGAAGAAATACGCGCGGAAAACAGCGCGTATACTAAGTTGGACCCCAAAGGCGTGGAGGTTTCTTTGGATGTGGGACAGATCATTCCAATGATCTCGCCGGTTCAGTGTTTTTATGCAACCCTATTTCAAAGTTGCAGAATAGGTAAGAACCTCAGGACAAGCAGTGCAATGTGGCTGGTCTAGCTACAAAGATTGCGAATTTCACGATTTCTATGTTCAATTTTACCCTAAGCTTCAATTTGTGCTTCCAGAGTTTGTTCAGCGTATTCGCCTATTACAAGCGACGGGTGGAAACTGTGTTCCTCTGACAACAGCACGCAGCAATGATATACAAGCTATCCTAAAAGACGGTGGGAACTTTGGAAGTTTTTATCAATCGTCGCATGTTGCGATTAAAGCTTACACTTGGGGCACACACCATATGCCAGGGGCATTTACCGGTTGGAAAAATGCGGTTGGTGCGACGGAAACCCAAAAGGTATATATCCTTGAGGTGACTGCGACGGATGAAAGCGTCCATTATGTTGATCTAGGCGCCTACGGTAAATCGGTTGACCCATCAAAAGAAGTGGTTGCGTATGATGCGGTCTGTGGAACTTGATTATCGAACATAACACATGTGCATTGGTCGCCGTTGTTCAATGCGCATGTGTTTTGGCGGGATATCTCACGCCTTGCTGCTTCGTTTCTCCATAACCGATACGGCCAAATTCGTGGTGTAGCTTTCCAACTCCGCAAGCGCAGCATCGGCACCACCAGCATCATGTGCGTCAAGCGCATCGGCCAATTGGGTGTGCAATTCGATAATTTTGGCGCGATCACGTGCGGAAAAAGTGATCATGTTCATCAAGGGCTGCATTGCCTCGACGGCACCCGCCAATTGGTAGCTTAGGACGGGGTTTTGTGCGCCGTCTACCAGTGCGCGGTGAAAGGCGACGTCGGAGGCGCAGAAGGCTTCGTCCGTGAGCCCCGGTTGGGATTGCCGGTGAATTTCGGCCCGCATGGTTGCAAGGTGATCGGCGCTGCGTCGTTTTGCGGACAGTGGGGCGCAGGAGCGTTCAAGCGCGTAACGTGCCTCGCAGGCGGTCTCGAAACTGACTGCGTTCATGGACAGCAGCAGTGTCGAGGTGGTGATTTGCTGGGGATATGCTTCTTCAAAGCTAAGTTTATTGACGAAGGCACCGCCAGTGGCACCGCGCTGTGTGCGGATCAATGACTGTGCTGCCAAACGTTTTAGCGCCTCGCGCACGGTGGGGCGTGACACCTCGAATTGTTCGGATAATTCCGCCTCGGAGGGCAGGCGCTGATTGACGATCAGGTCGCCGTCAACAATCGCATCACGGATTGCGGATGCAATTTGGGCAGAGAGATCGGCGGCGGAATTGGGATCAATTTTCATATGTCTTACATTTAATGTTTGTCAGAAATCTAATTGTCTGGCATTTAAATAGCAAGACAAGATGAGTCGCCACTTTTAGATGGGTTTTACAATGCCTCATATTATGCGTTCCACACTTTGGTTGTCGTTCTTTGCCGTGATCCTTGGAGCATGGTGGATGATGTATATGATGAGCATGAGTATGGATTTGGACCTGTTTGGGCGTCCAGGTACGATGGGTGCCAAGATGCGCATGATGGACCCTGCGATGAGCGACATGGCGATGACCCGTTTCGGTCCCGTTTGGGCAATGTGGGCGATTATGATGGCGGCGATGATGTTGCCAACGATGGTGCCGACCTTGCGCAGTTACGAAGACTTGATGGTGTCGGCAGACGGGACGCGGGCAGGGTTCTTGGGCGTTATCTTGGGCTATTTTGTGGTTTGGGTCGCATTTGCGGCTTTGATCGCTGCCGTGCAGATTGGTCTGCTGTCTGCAGGTGTGATTGATATGTTGGGCATAGCGACGTCGCGTTGGATCACCGCTGGATTGCTGATCGTAGTAGGTTTGTTCCAATTCACCCGCGCCAAGGAAATCTGCCACGGCGTGTGCCATTCCCCGATGATGTATTTCTTGGGGCATTGGAAAACAGGGTTCGTGGGCGGAGTGCGTATGGGCCTTGGGCTAGGTGCGTTTTGCGTGGGCTGCTGCTGGGGCTTTATGGCCCTTGGCTTTGTCGGTGGCGTGATGAGTTTACTTTGGATGGGGGCTGCGACCCTGTTTATGGTGCTAGAGAAGTTGCCCCAAATCGGGCATGTTATAACGAAACCGATGGGTGTGGCCCTGATTGCTGGCGGTGTGCTGGCGATCGTGTCACCTATTTTTATGGGAGTATAAAATGGCTGTGAACCGCAAGAAGGATTCTGATAAGCTGCCGATTAGCCAGCGTATCGATCAACGGATGCCCAACCCGGGCCGCCGGACCATGACACCAACTGATTGGGTCATTAAGGGCGAGCTGTTCTTGAACTGCTCATGCACCATGTTTTGCCCCTGCGTTGTGTCGCTTGGTGCGCACCCTCCAACGGAAGGGCATTGCCACGCTTGGATGGCCATTGCGATTGACGAGGGTCATTTTGAGGGCGAAGATCTTGCGGGCCTTAATATTGGTCTGTTGGTCGATATTCCGGGTCGTATGGGCGAGGGGAACTGGAAAGTTGCCGCGTATGTAGACGAGCGGTCCAGCCAAAAAGCCTATGACGGTATTTTGAAGATTTTCAGCGGTGGTGCAGGTGGGACAACTGGCCTGTTCAACATGCTGGTGTCCGAGATCATTGGTGCTGAACGCGCCCCAGTCGAGATCGTGCGCGAAGGTACGAAACGCTCGATCAATATTGGCCGTAAAATCCAAGGTGAGATCGAGATGATCACAGGTAAGTCGCCAGACCACCCTGTGATGGTGTCCAATTCCAAATATTGGATGGGGCCGGATATTATTGCCGCCAAAGGCTTGCGTTCGAAAGTGCGTGACTATGGTCGTGTTTGGGATTTTGACGGTATGTCGGCAGAGATTTGCCCGATCGACTGGAAAGGCCCTAAGCCTTGATTGATCCGGCTTATGCTCGGATGATGGCACGGTATAATACGTGGCAAAACAAACAGTTGTTCGATATACTTGATGTGATGAACGTTGAAGAATTGCCCAAAGATCGCGGTGCGTTCTTTGGGTCGATTCATGCCACGTTAAACCATCTTTTGTGGGGTGATATGCTGTGGCTCAACCGGTTTGATCCCAGCACACCATCCCCCAAGGGTGATCCAATGGACAGCAAATCGCTGTTTGCGACCCATGCCGAGTGGCAGGTCGAACGGATAGTGACAGATGTGCGTATCAATGCATGGGCCGAGCGGATTACCAAGCAAGACCTTGATGTGGAGTTAACGATGTTCTCCAGCGATATGCAGGCGGATGTTACCGAACAAATGGGCATGTGTGTGCCCCACTTTTTCAATCACCAGACCCATCACCGTGGTCAGGTTCATGCGATGCTGACGGCAGCAGGACAGAACGCGCCCGTAAGTGATTTGTTCTTTATGCCAAAGGATTTTTGATGGCTCTTTTATCTCCCTCACGCCGGTTGCGTCGTACCCCATTTTCTGACGGTGTCGAAGCGGCTGGCGTCAAAGCCTACACCGTTTACAATCATATGTTGTTGCCGACGGTTTTTGAAAGTGTGGAAGCGGATTACCGTCACCTAAAAGACCATGTTCAGGTCTGGGATGTGGCGGTTGAACGTCAGGTTGAACTGCGCGGCCCCGATGCGGGTCGTTTGATGCAAATGCTGACCCCGCGTGATTTGCGCCGGATGTTACCTGGCCAATGTTACTACGTGCCAATTGTCGATGAGACGGGTGGCATGCTGAATGATCCTGTTTGTCTGAAACTGGCAGAGGATCGCTGGTGGATTTCCATTGCCGACAGCGATCTGTTGTTTTGGGTCAAAGGCATTGCAAACGGTTATCGTTTGGATGTTTTGGTGGACGAACCTGACATCAGTCCACTGGCGGTTCAAGGCCCAAAAGCTGAAGAATTATTGGTGCGTATTTTTGGTGAACGCATTCGTGACATCCGCTTTTTCCGCTTTGACTGGTTTGATTTTGAGGGGCGCGCAATGGCGATTGCCCGCTCTGGCTATTCCAAACAGGGTGGGTTCGAGATTTACGTTGAAGGTGGCGACATCGGCATGCCGCTTTGGAATGCGTTGTTCGCGGCAGGTGCAGACCTGAACGTGCGGGCAGGGTGCCCCAATGGGATTGAACGGATTGAGGGCGGTTTGCTGTCGTACGGCAATGACATGACCGATGATAACACACCCCATGAATGTGGGCTGGGTCGGTTCTGTGACACGCAAACTGCGATTGGCTGTATTGGCCGTGATGCGTTGTTACGGGTTGCCAAGGAAGGACCGGTGCAAATGGTCGCACCGATTGAGATTCCGGGTGCAAAGGTTCCACCCTGTGATCGCTTCTGGCCGCTATATGCCAAAGGCAAACGCGTCGGGAAGGTCAGTTCGGCTGCATGGTCGCCTGATTTTAATACCAATGTTGCAATCGGTATGGTGCGCATGACGCATTGGGATGAGGGAACTGAATTAGAAGTAGAAACGTCCGAAGGCTTGCGCCCTGCGTTGGTGCGCGAAAAGTTTTGGATTTGAGTTGATTTGCCGTCGGAGCCTCCGGCGGGGATATTTTTTACCAAAAGAATGCGGGACATGTTCCGCGATGGGAGAGACAGATGTTTAATGCATTGATGATCAATAAAGACGAAGAAAGTGGTCTGGCTTCGGCGACGATTGAACAGATTGGCGTCGATCAACTGCCTGCTGGTGATGTTGTGGTCGCGGTGGAATACACGACCGTGAACTACAAAGACGGTTTGTGCCTAAGCCCTAAGGGTGGCGGTCTGGTCCGCAATTATCCGCATATCGGCGGTATTGATTTTGCAGGCACTGTCGAGAGTTCAGAAGATGCACGCTACAAAGCAGGCGACAAAGTTGTATTGACAGGCTGGCGTGTGGGCGAAGTGCACTGGGGTGGATATGCCCAGAAGGCCCGTGTGAAAGCCGACTGGTTGGTGCCACTGCCAGCGGGACTTGATACTCGTCAAGCAATGGCGGTTGGTACGGCTGGTTTCACGGCGATGTTGTCAGTGATGGCGTTAGAAGATCACGGTATCAAAGACGGTCCTGTATTGGTCACTGGCGCTGCTGGTGGTGTCGGGTCGGTTGCGACTGCAATTTTGGCGGCCTTAGGCCATGAAGTTGCGGGTGTAACGGGGCGTCCTGAAACTGGTGATTATTTGAAATCATTAGGGGCAACGCAGATCGTGGCCCGCGAAGAATTGAACGAGGCCATCAAACGCCCGATGGAAGCTGAAACATGGGGCGGTTGTGTTGATGCGGTTGGCGGCGAAATGTTGGCCCGTGTTCTTGGCCAAATGAAGTACGGAGCGTCTGTTGCATCTGTTGGTTTGGCGGGCGGTGCCGCATTGCCGACAACCGTTATTCCGTTCTTGTTGCGCGGTGTGAACCTGTTGGGCATCGATTCAGTTATGCGCCCTTACGATGATCGTGTTCGTGCATGGAGCCGTATTGCCAAGGACCTGCCGATGGACAAGTTGGAAGCGATGGTACAGCCTGCAACATTGTCTGATTTGCCCAAGCTTGGCGCGGATATCCTTAAAGGTCAGGTTAAAGGCCGTGTTGTGGTAGATGTGAACGCCTGATCCGTTTATGAGGGTCTTTAACTGATGTTGGAGACCCTCATGACTGCTTACGATGACCAAAATATTCTTGCCAAAATTTTACGTGGCGAAATCCCTAGTTTCAAAGTCTATGAGGATGCGGAAACGCTTTGCTTCATGGACATTATGCCAAGGTCTGATGGGCATTGCTTGGTGATTCCCAAAACACCTTGTCGAAATGTGCTGGATGCTACGGACGCGCAATTGGCGGCTGTTATGTCGACGGTCAAGAAGGTCGCAAACGCTGCCAAGACGGCATTTGATGCCGATGGTATAACGCTGCAGCAATTTAACGAGGCGGCGGGTGGCCAAGAGATTTTCCACCTGCATTTTCATATCCATCCGCGCCACACAGCTGTTCCATTGCGTGGGCCGGGCGTGATGGGGGATATGGACGTGATCAAAGCCAACGGCGAGGCGATTGCTGCTGCGCTTTGACGGATAGGATCCTGCGACGATTTGACAGCTTGAATTTCGGAGAATTTATTTTTTCTGCCTTGTTCGGCGTGCCGTTTCGGAGTTTGGGCATGGCGGTTTCGTTAAGAAAAATGCCGTATTTGTTGGTTTTCAATCGGAATTACTGGAAATTTGGCACATTTAGCGGAAAATCGTGACAAAGCACCTATAGGTGGTACTTTGCATCCAGTTCAAAAAAAAGAAAAGGAACAGGGACTATGTCAATTCAACCACCTCTAACAGAGCTGGATATTGAAACCGCGGATTCGGGGTTTTACGAAGGTTTTTCTAAAGTTGTCGCAATTGGGTCAAAGCTTGCCATTGGCGCATTGATCCTTTGGGCTATTTTATTTCCAGAAGGCGCTGGGGCAGCATTGAAAGGCATTCGCAGCACAATCGATGCCAACACTGGTTCTTGGTACATGTATGTCATGACCTTTTACATCGTAGTTTGCCTAGCTTTGGCGATATGGCCATCAACTGGCAAAATTCGTTTGGGCGGCGCAGACAGCAAGCCTGAATTCTCGAACTTCTCATGGTTTTCGATGATGTTCGGGGCCGGTATCGGTATCGGGATGTTAACGTATGCCACAGGTGAACCGCTGTATCACTTCGGTACCAACCCATCTGTGATCATGGGCGATACCACTGCATCAGGTGCCGACAATGTACGCGCCGCGATGAAATGGTCGTTCTTGCACTGGGGTTTCTCGGCGTGGGGTTGCTATGCAATTGTAGGGCTTTCCCTTGCATTCTTTAGCTATTCACGTGGTTTGCCGCTGACAATCCGTTCAGGTCTTACGCCATTGTTTGGCCGCGCTCTTGAAGGACCGTTGGGCAATATCGTTGATATCGTTTCAGTGATCGCGACAATCTTGGGTGTTTCTGTAACCTTGGGTTATGGTGTTAGCCAGTTTGCTGCCGGTATCCATAACATCACCGGTTTTGATTGGATTATGAACGCTGAAGGTGCGCCAACCAAAGTCGCGATGCTCGTTGCATTGGTGATCGTTATGTTTGCATCCACCCTGTCTGCTTTGTCAGGTGTGGGCAAAGGCATCAAATGGTTGTCCAACATCAACATGGGGCTGTCGTTCTTTATCCTCGCATTCTTCTTGGTCTTTGGTTCGACAATGTTCGCGCTGTCCAGTTTGTTTGCGGGCATCTGGGACTACATCATCGGCCTACCAGCAATGTCACTGACTGTTTGGTCTGCAGATGCAAATCCAGAAAGCGTCATTTCAAAACTTGCCGGTTGGCAGGGTGGTTGGACCGTCTTCTACTGGGCGTGGTGGATTGCATTCGCACCGTTTGTAGGTCTGTTCCTTGCACGTATTTCCAAGGGTCGCACGATCCGTGAATACGTTCTGGGTGCGATGATTGTGCCATCTATCATGTGTTTTGTTTGGTTTGCCTTTGCAGGCGGCACAGCGATTGATCTGACATTGAATGGCGGCGCGGGTGATCAAATCACTGGTGCCGGTCTTTCAAGCCAGTTGTTTGCGATGATCAACTTCATGCTTTCACCTGCCTTGGCAACATTGATGTCTGTCATAATTGTGGTTTTGTTGCTGACTTACTTGGTTACCTCAGCTGACTCGGCTGTTTTGATCATCAACACGATTGCTGCTGCGGGTGACGAAAGCCCTAAAGGGCGCGCTCACATTGTTACTTGGGGTGTGATTTTGACCTTGGTTATCGGTAGTTTATTGATGACTTCGGGCGATGGCCTTGGAGCGATCAACACAGCCATGATTATTGGGGCGCTTCCGTTCTCGGTTGTTATGGCCTTGATGGGTGTGTCGCTTCTTAAGGCACTGATCCGTGATGGCATGCGTGAAAAAGCGGGTGTGTCGACAGGTCAGGAAACTGCCAAATAAAAATCACAGTTTGTGAAAACTTAAAGGCTCCGGTGCTTGCGCATCGGGGCTTTTTTCGTATCGTGGGGTCAACCAATGGGGACATCTATGAAACTTGATATCGATTTTGTACGCAGCCAGTTTCCGGCTTTTTCTGAACCCAGCCTGCAAGGCCAAGCCTTCTTTGAAAACGCAGGTGGCTCTTATACTTGTGGTGCGGTCATTGATCGGCTGACCCGTTTTTACACCCAGCGCAAAGTTCAGCCCTATTCCGCTTATGACGCCAGCCGTCTGGGTGGCGAAGAGATGGACGAGGCCCGCGGACGTATGGCCGCAATTTTGGGTGTCGAGGCGGACGAGTTAAGCTTTGGCCCGTCGACCACGCAAAACGTCTATGTCTTGTCCCAAGCCTTTGCCCAGATGATGAACAAGGGTGAAGCAATCATTGTCACCAATCAAGATCACGAGGCGAATTCTGGCCCTTGGCGCCGTTTGGCGGACCGTGGGATCGAAGTGCGTGAATGGCAGATTGATCCAGTTACGGGTGTGTTAAATCCTGAGGACCTTGAAAACCTACTGGATGAAAAGGTGCGTCTGGTCTGCTTTCCGCATTGCTCGAACGTTGTTGGCCACATAAATCCAGTGACTGAAATTACAGCCCTCGCGCACGCGGCGGGTGCATTTGTGTGTGTGGATGGCGTCAGTTACGCGCCGCACGGGTTTGCGGATGTTGGGGCTTTGGGTCCAGACATCTATTTGTTCTCGGCCTATAAAACATATGGACCGCATCAAGGGGTGATGGTGGTGCGTCGTCCACTTGGGGAATTGCTGCCCAACCAAGGACATTTTTTCAACGAAGGATCGCTGTACAAACGCTTCACACCTGCGGGGCCAGACCACGCCCAAATCGCGGCCTGTGCTGGAATGGCAGATTATGTTGATGCACTTTATGCGCATCACTTTACGGCTGACGCAGTACCTGCGGTAAAGGGTGCGGCAGTACATGATCTGATGCGTGATCATGAAACCGCTTTGTTGGTTCAAGTTATGTCTGCCTTGGAGGGCCGCAATTCTGTGCGTATTCTTGGCCCGACTGACGCCGCAACCCGCGCCCCAACTGTAGCGATGGCGCTGAACCGTGCAGCCGAACCAGTTGCCGCTGAGCTGGCAAAGCACGGCATTATGACGGGCGGCGGGGATTTCTATGCGGTGCGGGCGCTAAATGCTGTGGGCATCGATCCAGTGAAAGAAGGCGTCTTGCGGGTCAGCTTCACACATTACACGTCGCAAGGTGAAATTGATCAATTGCTGGAGGCACTTGATCACGTTTTATGATGATCCAATTGTTGGGCTGCTGCGTATAGTTTTTAAGAGCAGGGGAATACAATATGAGCAGCCCAACACTTGTCTGGTTTAGGCGTGATTTACGTCTTTCAGACCATGCGGCCCTTAGCGCAGCCTGCGCCACAGGTGGACCAGTCATCCCTGTATTTATTCACGATGATAGCGTCGCGACCCTTGGGGCCGCGCCCAAATGGCGTATGGGTTTGGGCATTGAACATTTGGCTGAAACCCTGCGCAAACGGGGCAGTCAGTTGATTCTGCGAAGTGGCCCTGCAGAATTGGTGTTGCGCGAATTGGCAGATCAAACCGGGGCCAAATCGGTCTTTTGGTCCCGTCTGTATGATCCGCAATCTATTGAACGTGACAGCGCGATCAAAGCCACGTTGAAATCGGACGGCATGGATGCCCGGTCCTTTGGTGGGCATCTGATGTTTGAACCGTGGAGCACGGAAACTAAAACCGGCGGGTTTTACAAAGTGTTCACGCCGTTTTGGAATAATGTAAAAGGACGGGAGGTTGAGGTGCCATTGCCCGAGCCTAAAGTTATTTTTGCACCTGATATTTGGCCCGAAACAGACGATCTGGCTGATTGGAACATGGACGGTGCCATGCAACGCGGCGCTAATGTTGTGCGTCCCTTTGTGCGCTTGGGTGCAGACGCGGCGCAAAAGCGGCTGGCGACTTTCGTTGAAGATAAAGTGGTTAACTATGTGACCAATCGCGACTTGCCTTGGACGGATGGCACCTCAAGCCTGTCAGAGAACCTAGCCCTTGGTGAAATCAGTCCGCATCAGTGTTGGCATGTGGCGCAGCGGGCCTTGTTTGACGGCGTGTCTGGTACCGAAGTGTTTATGAAGCAGTTGGGCTGGCGTGAATTTGCATACCACTTGATGCACCACACACCTCGAATTTTGGTCAGCAATTGGAAAGAGGGCTGGGATGCCTTTCCGTGGAATACCGATGACACCGACGAAGTGATGGCATGGAAGCAGGGACGCACAGGCATCCCGTTTGTCGACGCCGCTATGCGCGAGTTGTATGTCACGGGGCGGATGCACAATCGGGGCCGTATGATTGTGGCCAGTTATTTAACCAAACACTTGATGACGGATTGGCGTGTTGGGCAAAAATGGTTTGAACATTGCTTGATTGATTGGGACCCTGCGTGCAACGCAATGGGTTGGCAATGGTCCGCAGGATCAGGGCCAGATGCTACACCCTATTTTCGCGTTTTTAATCCCGTGACCCAGTTGGATAAATTCGACAAAAACCGTGATTACGTCAATCGCTGGATTGCGGAAGGTCACAGCAATCCACACGAGGATGCATCGTCTTATTTCAAAGCCACACCAATGTCGTGGAACCTGTCCGCTGACGCCCCATATCCCTCACCAATTGTGACACCAGAGCAGGGCCGCAAACGCGCACTAAGCGCTTATGAAGCCCGTACCTTCTAAGCTTCAAAAATAACAATACTTGCAAGGATGGCCGAAAAAGGCCTAGCCTGAACAGATATGCGATCGGGAGAATACGCATGATTTTATCAACAACGAACGGCCAAACTGACCTGCCACGTTACTTCACAAGGGTCTTTGCAATGGCTCAAGAGATGAACAATGGCCGTATTGATTTTGTCATGCCTGATGGGCGGACATTTCGTGCCGAAGGTAAGCAGCCGGGTCATGTGGCCGAGATTCGCATTCACAACCCCGACCTTTTTGCCAGATTGATCCGCGAAGGTGATCTTGGCTTTTGTGATGCGTATTTGGACAACTGGTGGAGCACACCCGATCTTCAAGCATTTATGGACCTTATTCATGCCGATAATGAGAACATGTATGACGGGTTTCCCGGTCAAGGTATGGTGCGGATGTTCGAAAAATTCCGCTTTTGGCTGCAACGTAATCATAAGTCCCAGGCCCGCAAAAACATCAGCTATCACTATGACCTAGGTAATGATTTTTATGGGCTGTGGTTGGATGATACGATGACATATTCGTCGGCCTTGTTCGAGACAGGGCAAGAAAGCCACGAGACAGCACAAACGGCAAAATACAAAAGCATGGTTGACCAAATGGGTGTCAAACCAGGCGATCATATTCTAGAGATTGGCTCTGGCTGGGGTGGTTTTGCAGAATACGCAGCAAAAGAGCGTGGGTTAAAAGTTACGGGCCTTACCATCAGTGAAGAACAGTTTAACTACGCGAAAGAACGCGTTGAAAAGGCTGGGATTTCTGATCTTGTCGACTTTAAACTTCAAGATTACCGGGATGAAACTGGAATGTATGACGGCATCGCCAGCATTGAGATGTTTGAGGCCGTGGGAGAAAAATACTGGCCAGTATATTTTGAGACAGTGCGCGAGCGGCTGAAGCCCGGTGCAAATGCGACCTTGCAGATTATCACAGTGCACGACCGCCGCTGGGACATCTACAAGCGCGGAGTAGATTTTATACAGAAGTACATTTTTCCGGGTGGCATGTTGCCAAGCCCAAAGGCGCTAAAGGCACAGGTCGAAAAGGCTGGATTGAATGTTGAGCGTTCGATCGAATTTGGTCAAAGCTATAATATTTCGTTGCGCCGTTGGCACGAAACATTCAATGAGAAGTGGGACCAAATTGCAGAGATGGGATTTGATGATAGGTTCCGGCGCATGTGGAATTTCTACCTCACTTCTTGCGCGTCTACATTTGAAAGTGGCAATTGTGATGTGACTCAGATTACTATCAAGCGACCAAGTTCGTGAACAATCCAAAACAGGATCTTACCTATGCCAGATCGCGCCAAAGTAATGGGGGCCTTGTGCCTTTGCGCGATGGCTTACATTCTATCTGAAATGGTGAAACCCCAATTTTTGGAAGATTACAATTTTGGCTACTTTACTTACGTAAATATGCTGCTTGGCTTGATTGTTGGTTGGACATTTATGGGAAAACGGGCAGGTTTTGGCGTGGTGCCTGCCATCAATAATGGTTTGACTGGCATTTTGGCTCTTCTTTTGCTGGCCGTTTCGATCCAAAGCGCAAACGAGATGCTGCGCCCTGCGATGCGGCTTCGGTATGACGGACCTTTTGAAGCTGTATTGGCAATCATCCCCATCGGTTTAGATCACACTGTTTTGATTTCCACAGTACCCTTCTGGGGCACCGCACTTATTGGTGGTGCGCTTAGTGGGTTGATTGTTGAAGCCGTTTGGCAGCGTTGGCGTTAACCAAATGACCGATCTGTTTGTGTACGGCACATTGCGCCATATTCCATTGTTGGAAATTGTGTTGGGCCGTCCTGCGTCTCAAATTGACTTTGCAACGGCAGACTTGGTCGATCACGCGGCGTTGGCTGCTGTCGAGGGGCCGTTTCCATTGATCGCGTTGCAAACTGGGTATGTCCAAACTGGCCTTGTTTTGAATAGTTTAGACAATTTGGATCTTGAACGGCTGAATTTTTATGAAGGCGGTTTTGACTATACGCTCGAACGTAAAATCACATCAGACGGGCAGGGCGTCGATGTCTATTTCCCGCCGCTGTATGGGGTAACTGCCGACGGATTGTGGAGCCTGGCAACGTGGGAAGCCAAATGGGCGCCTTTGTCGTGTATCGCCGCCCGCGAGGTCATGTCGTTTTTTGGCGAACACAGCGCCCAAGACATCATTCGAATGTTCCCAATGATCCGTGCACGGGCAGCCGCAAATCTGAATGCGCTTTCAACCAAACACGGCGGCGGAACTTTAGGTGGGCGCGTCCAGGTTGCCAAAAAGACCCGCGAGTATACTGATTTTTTTGCGTTGGATTCTTATGAGCTAAGCCACGAACGGTTTGACGGTTCGATGACGGAAAACCTTTCCCGGGCTGTTTTTGTCGGAAGCGACGCCGCGATTTTGCTACCCTATGATCCCAAACGTGATCGCGTCTTGTTGGTAGAACAAATGCGTATGGGTCCGCTGGGCCGTGGTGATCCCACCTTGTGGCAATTGGAACCTATTGCGGGACGTGTTGACGCTGGTGAAACACCTGCTGAATGTGCAATCCGCGAGGCACAAGAAGAAGCAGGGCTTCAGGTCAATCATTTGGAATCTGTATGTGAAGCATATCCTTCACCCGGTTGCTCGACAGAGTTCTTTTATCAATTTGTTGGGTTGACCGATTTGCCTGATGATATCGTTGGTATTGCGGGTCTTGAGACTGAAAACGAAGATATACGCACCCATTTGCTGACTTTTGATGCGCTAATGGAGTTGGTGCAAAGCAAGCAAGCGGCCAACGTTCCTTTGGTCACATTAGCGTATTGGCTGGCGTTTCACCGCGCTAGGTTGCGTGGTTTGGCTTGAGGTTGGACTTCGCCACAGGTACAAAACGCCAACATTAAAATGCAGCCCGCACCGCTGCCTCAACTCAAGCGAGATTTCAACATGCGCATCGCGAATAACTTGGCTGAAAGTATCGGCAAGACTCCATTGATCCGTCTGAACAAAGCAAGTGAAGAAACCGGTTGTGAAATCTTGGGAAAAGCAGAATTCATGAATCCCGGTCAGTCGGTAAAAGACCGTGCTGCTTTGTTCATTATACGCGACGCAATTGCGCGTGGTGATTTGAAGCCGGGTGGAACAATTGTAGAAGGTACAGCTGGCAATACAGGTATTGGTCTTGCGCTTGTTGGGGCCTCGATGGGGTTCAAAACTGTCATCGTGATCCCTGAGACCCAAAGCCAAGAAAAGAAAGATATGCTGCGCCTTGCAGGGGCAGAACTGGTAGAAGTTCCGGCGGCACCTTACCGCAATCCCAATAATTTCGTGCGGTATTCTGGTCGTTTGGCGGCTGAACTGGCAAAGAGCGAACCAAATGGGGCGATCTGGGCCAATCAGTTTGACAATACAGCCAACCGACAGGCCCACGTTGAGACGACAGGTCCCGAGATTTGGGAACAGACGGATGGTAAGGTTGATGGCTTTATCTGCGCAGTTGGTTCTGGCGGAACATTGGCTGGGGTTAGTGAAGTCTTGAAACCCAAAGGTGTCACAATCGGTTTGGCTGACCCTGACGGCGCCGCATTGTATAATTTCTATACCAGTGGTGAGTTGACGATGACTGAAGGTGGATCGATCAATGAAGGCATCGGTCAGGTTCGCATCACGAAGAACCTTGAAGGGTTCACACCCGATTACAGCTATAACATTCACGATTCCGAGGCGCTGCCAGTTGTCTTTGACATCCTGCAACACGAGGGGCTTTGTTTGGGTGGGTCTTCTGGTGTGAACGTCGCTGGAGCCATGCGTTTGGCCCGTGACATGGGGCCGGGTCATACAATCGTGACGATCTTGTGCGACTTTGGCACGCGTTATCAGTCCAAGTTGTTCAACCCTACTTTCTTGCGTGAAAAAGGGTTGCCTTTGCCGGATTGGTTGGACGCGAAAACATCGAACCTTCCTGACGTTTCTGAGGGCGTATAATTCATGATACACCGTTGGTTTTTGCGTTTAACGCTTTGTCTGCTTATTCCTTATGTGGCGATCGCCCAAAGCAGTGAAAATATCAATTATGATCTTTGGAAAAGCGTCGCCAGTCGCGCAGAGGCTGCTGTAGACAGTAGATCAGGCACCAACGATGTCTTCGAAACATTGCGCAGCCGGATCGTTGAATTTCGTTCCACGTTTTCTGCAGCGCGCCTTGCAAACAAGGAACGCATTGGCACCCTACAAGCACAATTGATTGCGCTTGGGACTGTCCCTGAAAGTGGCGTAGAACCCGCGGCTATTTCGGTTCAGCGCGCAGAGATAAAACAACAATTGGCATCACTTCAGGCCCCTATTTTGGTAGCAGAATCTGCCTATAAACGCGCCGACGGACTAATTGGCGAAATTGATAAGATCATTCGTGAACGTCAAACAAGTCGGTTGTTGTCACTTGGCCCATCACCTTTAAACCCAATCAGTTGGGGACATGCCGCTAGCGATTTAACGAAAATCCTTACCAACGTTGCCGCGGAAAGACGCTTGTTTTCTGATCCGGAGGCGCGCCAAACTTTAAAAGAAAACGCGCCAATTGTCATTTTATTGTTGGCGTTTTCTATGTTGTTGGTTTCACGGGGACGCCGATGGATTGTCGTTCTTGGTAACTATCTGCGCAGCTTTGGTGGGCGCGGTTCTGGCGTTTGGGCCTTTATGATTTCGCTGTTTCGTATGTTGGTACCCATGGTCGGCATTTTGGCCCTGTCGGGTGCGCTGCAGTTGACAGGGATGTTGGGGTTGCGGGGCGAACAATTGGTTATGCAGCTGCCCTTCTGGGCTGCCACACTTTTTGCCGCGCATTGGCTGTCAGAATGCTTATTTCCTCGCAAAGACGAAGACCCAATGATTCCAATTTCCGCCACACAGCGGCGCAGTATTCGTCTTTATATATATTTGCTCACATTAATGATTGTTCTACGCAGCATCCTAGACACGATTGTAAGTTTTGGCGTTAACTCGGCAGGTGTTAATTCGTTGAATGCTGCGACGCCAACAGGTGTTAGTCTGGATGGCATCGATCAGGTTTCGACGATGCACATCCTTAGTTTTCCATTGGTTGTTTGCGTTGGCATCCTTTTGTATTGGATCGGGAGTATTTTACGTCACGCGTCACGCGTCACCGCATCTGAGGGCAGTCAAGAAAAGAAGACCACTTTCTTACGCATGATGAATTTGATTGGCTTAGCAACCATTCTTGTCGCTGTTGTCGGTCCATTGATGGCTGCGGTTGGGTACGGTCAAGCGGGTGAAGCGCTGGTTTTCCCAACGGTTTATAGCCTTGCTATCCTTGGCCTGGTTTTGGTTTCGCAGCGCTTCTTTGCGGATGTTTATGGCTTGATCAGTGGGCAGGGTGTAGCTGCCCGCGAGGCGCTGATACCTGTGTTGATGGGCACTTTGATATTTATGGTTACAACCCCAGTGCTTGCATTGATTTGGGGGGCACGCGTCGCGGACTTGACCGAAATGTGGACGGCCTTTTCCCAAGGGTTCACCGTTGGTGATAGCCGCATCTCGCCTGGCGATTTCATCACCTTTGCTCTCATTTTTTCTGTGGGCTATACGCTAACGCGATTGTTGCAGGGCGCGCTGCGCAATAGCGTTTTGCCTAAGACAAAGATGGACATCGGTGGGCAGAATGCCATCGTTTCTGGACTGGGTTACGTCGGTATTTTTCTTGCGGCAGTGATTGCGATTACTGGTGCGGGGATTGATCTGTCATCCTTGGCCATTGTTGCCGGTGCATTGTCTGTTGGTATTGGTTTTGGTCTACAGAACATCGTTTCCAACTTTGTCTCGGGTATCATTTTATTGATCGAGCGGCCAATTTCAGAAGGCGATTGGATCGAAGTTGGTGGTCAGCACGGCTATGTACGCGCCATCTCAGTCCGCTCGACACGGATCGAGACGTTTGATCGTACTGATGTAATCATACCAAATGCGGATTTGGTCAGTGGGACTGTCACCAACTTTACCCGTGGCAATACGATTGGGCGCCTGATCATGCCTGTGGGTGTCGCCTATGGCACTGACACTAAGAAGGTTGATAGGATCCTTCTAGAAATAGCCCAAGCACAACCGATGGTTCTGGCGGACCCCGCGCCATTTGTATTGTTTGCAGGCTTTGGGGCGGATTCTTTAGACTTTGAAATTCGGATGATCTTGAGGGACGTGAATTGGATGAACCACGTCAAAAATGACGTAAACCATCAGATTATGGCGAAGTTCGTCGAAGAAGGCATCGAAATTCCATTTGCACAACGCGATATTTGGCTGCGCAATCCAGAAGCTTTAAAAGGTGACGCATGACCAAAATGTTGTTTCGTGATGATGCGTATATGCGTGAGGCACAGGCCAAAGTCATTGGGCACACAATGGAAGGTGGTGTGGTTTTAGATGCCACGGTCTTTTACCCAAAAGGGGGCGGTCAGCCAGGAGACAGTGGACAATTGCGTTGGGACACTCAAACCATGCCGATTGCAACGGCGATCAAAGGAGATGGGGATCAGATTATCTTGATCCCTGCCGAAGCTCAAGAAATGCCGCCAGTTGGCGCGATCTTGATACAGGAACTGGATTGGGAACGGCGTCACAAACACATGCGTGTGCACACTGCGCTGCACCTTCTATCCGTTGCGGTGCCATTTGGTGTCACAGGGGGCTCTATTGGAGCAGGTCAAGGGCGTTTGGACTTTGACATGTCAGAGGTTCCAGTAAACCGCGACATCATAGAACAAGCGCTGGAAGCGTTCGTCGAAATGGATGTGGTCGTTTCTGAGGAATGGATTGACCAAGCGACGTTGGACGCAAGCCCCGAATTGGTGAAAACCCTGACCGTCAGACCGCCCCGTGGTTCGAACCGTGTGCGACTAGTGCGTATCGGTGCGGGTGATGATCAGATTGACCTACAACCTTGCGGCGGCACACATGTTGGCCGCACAGGTGAAATTGGTGCGTTAAGATTGGGCAAAATCGAGAAAAAGGGCCGTATGAACCGACGCATTTACCTCCAGCTTGATGATTGATGAATAAGGGCGCATTTGCCTCTTGCAAGTATCCGCCAGCCTTTGCTAAACCCCGGCCAACGGATCGGTGGCCGAGTGGTCGAAGGCGCACGCCTGGAAAGTGTGTAGGCGGGTGACCGTCTCCAGGGTTCGAATCCCTGTCGATCCGCCACAAACTGCCTCACTAGCAGTGGCAAACCTCAGATAAGCATCAGTTATTACTCATTTATTTAGGCTCGACACTTGTCATGTCGCATGTGGGTACTGACCAAATTGCTGACCAAAACTATCCCCCATACATTCGTTCGTAATGGCTACTATT
>CAJJBH010000064.1 GCA_905182355.1 uncultured Paracoccaceae bacterium
GTTCAGACAGCCACGGGTTGTATCCAAGCGCTTCCAACATCTGCACACGCCCCTCGTCAAAACGCTCCAATTGCAACAGCGTTAACGCGCGACCGGATTGGGCTGCGACGTGATCAGGGTTCAAAACCAACGCCGCATCTAGATCGACCAGCGCACTTGCAAAGTTGCCCCGAAGAAATTGAACGTAGGCACGTTGATTGAACCCTTCGGCGTAGGTTGGGCAGTATCTCACAAGACGATCAAACTCTTGATACGCACCCGCAAAATCATAGCTGTTGCGACGCCGCATGCCACGGTCCAATATCTCTTGGGCCTGCTCGTTAGGCGCACTAAGCCAGACCTTCCACATTTCGCCAGACACGGCCCTGCCCTCAACCTCGGACGGGGCACCCCGCGCGGCATCAATTAAAGTGTTGAATTCTGCACTGTAATCCGCAGGATCAGGACAATCATCAGCCCACACAGGGCCCGCTAGAAGTGCCAAGGCAAATAAAATACGCATGTCATTAGACTTGGCGCATATTATCCGCAGGTCAAGAAACATATTTGTGGGGAGGGGGTCAGGTGGTTTCAGCCAAAACCGTTTCTTTCACCGCTTCCATCGCGACGTATGTCGAGGTGGACGCAATGTGCGGCAAAGTCGAAACTGTCTCGCCTAGGAAGACGCGATACTGCGCCATGTTGGATGTGCGCACCTTAAGCAGATAGTCAAAATGACTAGCAATCATATGGGCTTGTTCGATCTCGGGGACCTTTGCGACCGCAGCGTTGAACGCCCGCAGCGCCGTCTCGCGTGTGTCATTCAACTTCACCTCGACAAACGCCACGTGATCCAAACCCAGACGAATAGGGTCCAACATCGCGCGATATCCAAGGATAACGCCAGAATTTTCCAACCGCCGCAAACGCGCCTGTGTCGGTGACTTTGACAACCCGATCCGCGATGCAAGTTCTGTCAGGCTGATCCGACCATCCTTTGCAAGAACTTCAAGAATCGCAGTGTCAAAACGATCCAACTCTGATTGGTTGAAAATCACGTGAAATACTCAATTTTCATAACAAAGCCCTACCCATTGTGAAAACTTCAGAACAAACGACTTACCGATGTCGAATACAGTGACCTAAATGGAAAGAGGCGATTATGTCAAACACACTGATTCACCACATCGATAAAAACACCTATGGCGATCACGCACCAGTAGTGGATCACCTTATTGAACTGGCCAACCTTTCCGCCCAAGACCGCAAGGTTATTGTGGCTAAGGCTGCAACCCTTGTGAACCGCATCAGGCATGAAGCCGCCCCTGGTTTGATGGAGGTATTCCTTGCCGAATACGGCCTGTCTACGGACGAAGGCGTCGCACTGATGTGTTTGGCCGAGGCGCTGCTGCGTGTGCCAGATGCGGATACAATCGACGCGCTGATCGAAGATAAAATCGCGCCATCCGACTGGGGCAAACACCTTGGCAAATCGGCCTCCTCGCTGGTGAACGCCTCAACTTGGGCGTTGATGCTGACGGGGCGCGTGTTGGATGCCGATGCTCCCGGCCCTGCCCGCCACCTGCATTCTGCGCTTAAACGTGTTGGTGAACCCGTTATTCGCCGCGCGGTATCGCGTGCCATGAAAGAAATGGGCCGCCAGTTCGTCTTGGGCGAAGACATCAACGCCGCCATGAAACGCGCCGCAGGGATGGAGGCCAAAGGCTTCACATATTCCTACGACATGCTGGGCGAAGCGGCGCGTACCGAGGGCGACGCAAAACGCTATCACCTTAGCTATTCCCGTGCGATTTCCGCGATCGCCAACGCATGTATCCACGATGACGTGCAAAGCAATCCGGGTATTTCCGTGAAATTGTCCGCGCTTTACCCGCGTTACGAACTCGCGAAACGCGAAGACGTTCTGCGCGTTCTAGCGCCCCGCCTACGCTCCCTCGCTTTGCTCGCAAAATCAGCGGGCATGGGTCTGAACGTTGACGCGGAAGAAGCAGACCGCCTTGGCCTCTCCCTTGCTGTAATCGAATCCGTTGTATCAGAACCCGCACTTGCCGGTTGGGACGGCTTTGGCGTTGTGGTTCAAGCCTACGGTCCACGCGCCGAAAGCGCCATCCAAGCGCTATATGACATGGCCGTTAAATACGACCGCAAATTCATGGTGCGTTTGGTAAAAGGGGCCTACTGGGACACCGAAATCAAATTGGCACAAGTGCAGGGGATGGCCCATTTTCCCGTCTTCACGCAAAAAGCACAAACAGACGTCAGCTACATCGCGAACGCGCGTAAGCTGCTGAACATGACAGACAGAATTTACCCACAATTCGCGACACATAATGCCCACACCGTCACTGCCATTTTGCACATGGCAACCGACCCCGCATCTTACGAATTCCAACGCCTGCACGGTATGGGTGAGGCAATGCACGTCATGGTGATGAAGGGAAACGAAACGCGCTGCCGCATCTACGCACCTGTTGGAGCCCATCGCGATTTATTGGCCTATCTTGTGCGTCGTCTGCTTGAAAACGGTGCTAACTCCAGCTTCGTGAACCAAATTGTCGACGAAGAAGTGGCCGCTGAAATTGTGGCCGCTGACCCATTTGAGGGTTTGAAACTGCCAGCACCCGAAATCACAGTGGGGCCCGATTTGTACCAACCAGAGCGGATCAATTCCCTTGGCTTTGATCTGTCCCACGCGCCAACATTAACCTTAATCGACCATGCACGTGGCCCGTTTGAGACATCAAAATGGACCGCTGAACCCTTGCTGAACGGCAAGGAAAAACCAGCCGCCAGCATTGACGTGATCAACCCCGCCAACCACGCCGATATCGTCGGCACAGCCAGAATGGCCTCTCTTGAAGACGTTGAAACCGCTGCCGCAAACGCGAAACCGTGGGATGCACCAGTATCAGACCGCGCAAAAGTGCTTAACAAAGCCGCTGACCTTTACGAGGCGCATTTTGGCGAACTCTTTGCCCTCCTAACCCGCGAAGCTGGCAAAACACTGCCAGATTGCGTGGCTGAACTGCGCGAAGCCGTGGATTTCTTGCGCTTTTACGCAGCCAACGCCACCGACGACCCAGCGGCAGGCACAGCGCTTTGCATCTCTCCGTGGAACTTCCCGCTTGCTATTTTTTCTGGCCAAATAGCCGCCGCACTTGCCTCAGGCAACGCGGTGCTTGCCAAACCGGCGGAACAAACCAGCCTGATGGGTTACCGCGCCGCACAATTTCTGCACGAGGCGGGTGTGCCAAAACACGCCCTCCAGCTTCTGCCGGGTGGTGGCGACATTGGCCGTGCATTGACCGCGCAATCAACCCTCAACATCGTGGCCTTTACAGGGTCAACTGGCACCGCCCTACGCATTCGCGCCAGCCTTGCCGCGAACGCGCCAGCGACACCGCTGATCGCAGAGACGGGTGGCCTCAACGCGATGATCGTCGACAGCACCGCATTGCCTGAACAAGCGGTCGCAGCCATCGTCGAAAGTTCGTTCCAATCCGCAGGTCAAAGATGTTCCGCCCTGCGCTGCCTTTATATTCAGGAAGACATCGCACCCACATTTACCAAGATGTTGACGGGCGCAATGGATGCATTGGACGTAGGTCAACCTTGGAACATCGCCACAGATGTTGGACCCGTGATCGACGAAGCTGCGCGGGCTAAAATAGCGAACCACATCGCGGCTCACCAAAGCGAAGTCATTCATCAATTGCCAACGCCACAAAATGGCACATTCATCGCGCCAACCTTGATCAAAATCGACGGCATAAGCGCGATGAAAGAGGAAATTTTTGGCCCCGTCCTGCACCTTGTCACCTACAAATCCAAGGACCTCGACAAAATCATCGACGACATCAACGCCACTGGTTATGGCCTGACCTTTGGCTTGCACACCCGCATTGATGACCGCGTTCAATACGTGTCGGACCGTATCAAAGCAGGAAATGTCTATATCAACCGCAACCAAATCGGGGCCATCGTCGGCAGCCAACCCTTTGGTGGAAATGGACTTTCTGGAACTGGACCTAAGGCAGGTGGACCAGATTACCTGCTACGGTTCCGCGCTGCAAAATCGGCGGGTGTCGCTGGCACATGGGATACGGTCCAATCAGATTTGCCCGCGATCACAACAACGGCGCATCTGATCAAAGAAATCAGCCTTCCGGGTCCAACTGGCGAATCCAATCGCCTAACCAGTCTCTCTCGTGCACCGATCTTGTGCGTGGGTCCCGGCACAGACACTGCAAAAGCGCAGGCAAAAGCTGTCGCATCCCTTGGCGGTCAGGCAATTGAGGCCACAGGCGCAATCGATCCAGACCACCTGACCCACGGCCCCGCTTATGGAGGCGTTATATGGTGGGGTGACGCGGCCACAGCCCAAGCGATTGACACAGCCCTTGCAGGACGCACCGATGCGATCATGCCACTGATCACCGGCCAACCCGACGCAGGCCACGCCCATGAGGAACGCCACATCTGCATCGACACAACAGCATCGGGTGGCAACGCGGCCCTGCTGGGCGAGATCAGCTAACACCCCTTGACCCCATCCCGCCGAACCCTCAATTTGGCGGGATGTTACCAATTCGAGATCACAACCCGTCTGGGCGCACGCCCTATGTCACTTACGCACTTATGGCTGCGAACATCTTGATATTCCTCAGCTATGTTGGGGCGTTTTCGGATGATCGGGCGATAAGCGAAGTCTATTGGAACTGGGCCATGATCCCAGAACGGTTCAGTCGGGGCGAAGTGCCATATACCATGATCACATCGATGTTCCTGCACGGCGGCTGGATGCACCTTGCAGGCAACATGCTATTCCTCTGGATATTCGGGGACAACATCGAAGACGAAATGGGGCACTTGCCCTATCTTGGCTTTTATCTGCTGACAGGGATCGCCGCCGGAATGGTTCACTACCTTTCAGCCCCCTACTCAGGCGTGCCCACAGTGGGGGCATCAGGGGCCATCGCAGGTGTCATGGGCGGCTACCTGCTGCTGTTTCCAAAGGCAAAAGTCGACATCCTGCTTATCCTGATCGTGTTCTTTCGCGTGTTCCCAATCCCCGCATGGATCATGCTGATGGTCTGGTTCGCAATGCAGTTCTTTGGTGGCCTCGGATCCGACCCCGAAACGGGCGGCGTCGCATATTGGGCGCACGCAGGCGGGTTTGTCGCAGGCATCATTTGTGCAATTCCCATCTGGCTGAAACGCGGTGGCACTGGCTTTTGGAAGCGCAACGACTATCACCCACCACATCCCGAAGCGGTCTATTCACGCAGCAGCATCCCAAGGGTAAAACGGTGAAAAGCCACAAAAGACCAAGATAGCCTGGGCCTTTACAGCTTTGGACGCTCACACAGCGCAACACTATTTCTGCAAGACCAGTGGGATTTATACCCACCACCAAACACAATCTAACCCAACGATGTGCGATGTGAACCTTGGCTGTATTGATGCAACACACCCTTTAGATCACGAACCAATTCCATATCGAGACGGCGTAAACCACCCCTCTGACCAGTAATCCTGCCCCTTGTTCATCTTGCCAAATAAACTTCGGGGGAGACGCGCATAGCGCGGCGGGGGCAGCGCCCCCAATAAAAAAGGCCCCGCATCAACCGCGAGGCCCGTATTTAAATTTCTGCCAAAAATCAGGACTGGCGAATTATCTTCGTCAAATGGCCAAACAACGGCTCGTTGGCACAAATAATTTCACCATCTTCAACGATATTGCCGTTCGGGTTCAAAGGTTCAACCAAACCACCAGCTTCACGCACGATCAACGAACCCGCCGCGATATCCCATGAATTCAAACGACGTTCCCAATAACCATCATAACGACCAGCAGCGACATAAGCCAAATCCAATGCTGCTGATCCCCAGCGACGTACGCCAGCAACTGCAGGCATCAAACGGGCCAATTCTTGCAATGTCACAGGCAGATCGGAACGACCACCAAACGGCAGACCCGTGGCGAACACCGCTTCGATCATTTTGATACGGCCAGATACGCGCATACGGCTGTCATTCATCCAAGCACCCGTGCCTTTTTCAGCAAAGAACATCTCGTCCTTGGCAGGGTCAAACACCACACCCGCGACGATCTGGCCTTTGTGCTCTAACGCGATCGAAACCGCCCAGTGCGGCAAGCCGTGCAAAAAGTTTGTGGTGCCGTCCAAAGGATCGACAATCCAACGACGTGTCGGATCAGCACCTTCTTGTGCGCCACCCTCTTCGGCGATCCAGCCGTAGGTCGGGCGAGCACCCATTAACTCGTCTTTGATAATCTTTTCAGCGGCGATATCTGCCTTGCTGACAAAATCGCCAGCCCCCTTCATCGACACCTGAAGGTTCTCGACCTCGCGAAAGTCTTTGACCAAGGCACGGCCAGCTTTGCGGGCGGCTTTGATCATGATGTTAAGGTTTGCGCTGCCGATCATGGCGGGGACTCCTGCAAGGATTAAGCCCGCGCTATACGACCTACAGTGTGGCTTGCCAAGGGGGGAAGCCCGCTTCGCTGATCCTACAGGCACGTAGCGTCACAACTTGTCAGCACGGCCATTCAACGCCACGCTGCCCACAAAGAGGGAGAACACCATGACTGAACAAATGCAACGCATCACATTGGCAGGCCGTCCAACCGGCGCACCCGCCCCAGAACACTTTGGTTTTGAGACATTGGATATTCCGACACCGGGCGAGGGCGAGATACTGGTCCGCGTTCACTACATGTCTCTTGATCCCTATATGCGCGGGCGCATGGACGACGGCAAAAGCTACGCAGCTCCCGTTCCAATTGGTGGCCCAATGGAAGGCGGATCAGTTGGCGAAGTCATCGCATCGAATTCTTCAGCCTTCAATGCTGGCGATTTCGCGTTCGGCCCGTTTGGTTGGGCGACCCACGCCACAGCAAATGCAAAAATGTGCCGCAAGGTTGATCCTAGTGAAGGACCAATCACAGCCTCCCTTGGCGTCCTTGGGATGCCTGGTTTCACAGGTTGGTATGGCTTAATGGAATACGGTCGCCCAAAAGCTGGCGAAACGCTTGTGGTTGCTGCGGCCACAGGTCCGGTTGGATCAATGGTTGGCCAAGTCGCCAAATCCTTGGGCCTCAAAACTGTCGGTATCGCTGGCGGACCAGAAAAATGCAAAATGGCGGTCGAGACATTCGGCTTTGACGCTTGCGTTGATCACCGTGCCTTTGACGATGCCCGCTCCCTGCGTGCCGCGATCAAAGAAGCATGCGGCGGCGGCATCGACATCTACTTTGAAAACGTCGGCGGCAAAGTGCTAGAGGCTGTGATCCCATTGATGAAGCCACACGGACGCATCCCGATCTGCGGCATGATCAGTTGGTACAACGCGGGCGGCCTAGGCGCTGGCGCGTCAGGCGAGGGCATCACAGCCCCAGCGCTTTGGCGCAACATCTTGGTCAACTTCATCTCCGTGAACGGTTTCATCATATCGAACCACTGGGGTGACTTCCCCAAGTTCATGAAAGAAATCGCACCCAAAGTTGCGTCAGGTGACATCAAGGTTGTCGAAGACATTGCCGAGGGCCTCGAAAACGCACCTGCAGCATTCATGGGTTTGCTGGAAGGCAAAAAT
Source organism: uncultured Paracoccaceae bacterium (assembly GCA_905182355.1). Classification (GTDB taxonomy): domain Bacteria; phylum Pseudomonadota; class Alphaproteobacteria; order Rhodobacterales; family Rhodobacteraceae; genus Ascidiaceihabitans. The sequence continues at coordinate 7,618 of CAJJBH010000064.1, forward strand.
GTTGGCAAGCAGATTGTCAAAGTGATCTAAAATATCCTGGTCGGTGTCCGTAAGCGGCACCGACCCCTTGTTTTTGCTTGTTCTTATTTGTCCTTCCTTGAAGTTATCCCCCTTATTAATATGGGCTAACGCGTCCTTACGTGTCTTGTGTCGTCCATCAGTATCCAATAATCTAAGGTGGATACTTAGGTGGATAAAAAATGCGGGCCAAGAACAGACTTACGTCATCCTTCATAAAGACCGCCCCCGTCGGTAAGCACTGCGATGATGGTGGGCTTTGGCTCATCAAGCGTGACGATGGCGGTGCGTAATGGGTTCAGCGCGTGACGATCCATGGGCGGCGGCGGGAAATGGGCTTAGGTGGGCTTTCCTCACTCGGACTGGCTGACGCTCGCAAGCAGTCGGAACGCTGGCGCAAGTTGGCTGCGGCTGGCCGTGATCCTATCAAGGAACGCGAAGCCGAAGAACGGGCCGAGCGGCGAGAAGATATAACGCTGGAAATCCTGACCGCTGATGCTTTTGAATCCCGCAAGGCCGAATTGAAGGGGGATGGCACGGCGGGGCGGTGGCTTTCGCCTTTGAACATTCACGTTCTACCCAAGCTTGGCAAAGTGCCGGTGACTGACCTAGACCAGCGCGACATTCGCGACACGCTTGCCCCCATCTGGCACACGAAGGCCGACACGGCACGCAAGGCTATGAACCGGCTTTTAATCGTCTTGAAACACGCGGAGGCGCTTGGCTTGGATGTTGACCTGCAAGCGACTGAAAAAGCAAAGGCACTTTTGGGAAAAACCCGCCACGTTCCAAAAAATATCCCTGCGATGGCTTGGGTCGATGTACCGGACTTTTATGCCAGCCTTGAAGAACCAACCCAGACACACCTTGCCTTGCGTCTTTTGATATTGACCAGCGTTCGTTCGAACCCGCTGCGCACTTTACGTCTGGAACAGATAGAAGATGACGTGTGGACCGTGCCAGCTGAAGCCATGAAGGGCCGAAAGGGTGCGACCGACCCGTTCCGGGTACCCCTATCGCCTGAAGCAAAACGCATTGTTGACCTTGCGCGCCCCCACGCCCGCAACGGCTTCCTTTTTCCGAACACTCGCGGCGGTGTGATTAGTGATACGACCCTTTCGCGAATGATGGAACGGCGCGGGCTGGAAGCGCGCCCGCATGGTTTTCGCACAAGCCTGCGCACTTGGCTGGCAGAAGCGACCGACGCCCCACATGAAGTGGCCGAAGGGATGCTGGCGCATATCGTGGATGGCGGCGTGGTGCGCGCCTATCGCCGCACAGATTATCTCGAACAGCGCACCAAGCTGGCTGACCGGTGGGCCGACCATGTGACCGGCGGCGCTGGCCGAGTGGTGAAGTTGATGGGAGCGGACTGATGGTGAAAAGAAAAAACAGCGCGACCCCTGCGACAACCGTGACCTCTGCGACACAGGGAGCAAATGAATGGGGCCTTCCCAACTGGACAGACGCAAGTGATTACGGTGACTGGGAAAATTGGAAGTTTTCGCGTTGGCGTTGGGAGTTTAATCGACGCAACTCTGATTATAGAACACAAGCCGTGGAATTTTTTGAAATTCTCAAAACGCGCGATGCATTGACCAGTGACCTTCGAGCGAACAAAACACCTGAAGCACGCAATCGCTTCAATAAGCTGGCCGACCTTCAAGCCCAAAGATTTACGACATTTTTGAGGCAATGGGGTTACATTGAGGTTCTGGACCCTTCCACGTCCGATTATCCAGACGAAAGATTGAAAATCTTGCGCTCTGACGGCCTCAACATCTTGGATGGCAGCCCTTCCAGTGAGGAAGGCCGCTCGTCACTTTCTCCCCTTATCGGGCAAACCACAATTACTTTCAGCTTGGACAAGCCTCTCGGAGAGCAACTCAAAAGCGCGGCGACTGTGCTGAAGAAAAAACAAAAGTCATTACACGGAAAGTTGCTGCAAACGCGGCATCACGACGTGAAGCGACTGGAATACTTACGGACACTCGACGCCCGCGAAGCCAGGCCCGAAGCAAGCTGGCGGGAATACACCGAAGCTTTATTCAACGCTGGGCTGTTGGAGCGGCACAAAAATCCAGAGGGCGGATACTGCGACCCGCCCCCGCAAGCAGGGCGCGACAAATTGAAAGCTGCGAACGCCTTGCGATTTAATTTCTGATTTTCACGCACAATCCCGCTTCGGCCCAATTCGCGCAACGATGCACCGAGAACCTCAACAAAGGACGGTGTAAAAGATGCAAAACTATCTCACCTTAACCGAACTTCGCGCAAAGCTGGGCAGACGCTCACGCAGCGCAATCTATCTCGACCTTGCGGCTGGCAGACTTCCCCAGCCTGTAAAGCTTGGCGGGCGGCTCTACTGGCCTGAAGGCGATGTAGAAGCCCATCTGCGCAATCTGCGCGACAACACCCATAAATAAAACCCGCCCGCAGGGTGACGCGGACGGGCAAAGATATCAGTGCGGTTGGGTAGATCGTGGGATAATATAGCACCGCAGTACACCTTGGGCAAGACTGAGGCATGAGCAATGCAAATTACAATAGAGCCTGACATTCAGCGAGCCCGCGACTTCTTGAATGCACTTGACCATGAAGCCACCAGTTGGACGTTTCAGACCTTTGACGACAATGCCGACCGCAAAGAGAAAAGCCTAGCCCAGATGCGGCACGGTACACTGGATCAGGGTTGGCCGTGGATGTGCGAAATGTCGGCACGAGGCGCTGGTGTGTTTGTTACGGTAAACGAAACGGACGGCATAGGGCGGAAAGCCAGCAACATAAAGCGTGTGCGGGCCGTTTTTGTCGATACCGATGGGGCCGATATTGATCCAATAAAGGACGCAGACCCGCATATCTTGGTTGAGAGTAGCTGCGGCAACTTTCACGCCTATTGGCTTGTTGAGGATGCGCCTAAGGGCGGCTTCAAGCCCGCACAGAAAGCCATGAGCGCGGCTTGGGGTACGGACAAGAGCGTCAATGACTTGTCACGCGTTATGCGACTTCCCGGCTTCCCTCATCAAAAGGTGGAAGAAAAGAAGGGACTGACAGGCGAACCGTTCATGGTGAAGATCGTTGAGGACAACACCTTCATAGGGCCAGAAACTTGGGCGGAGCGCAAAGCTAAGATTGATAAGCTGAACCCAACCACGGCAGACCTTCCAGCGGTTCACGTGATGGATAATAGCCCCCAGCCTATCGACGAAATCACTATCGGCGATGTGAAAGGGCCACAGTATATCGAACCTTCAAGGATTACGAAGGCATTATGCGCAGTACCTGCCGCCGACCTGCCTTATGGCGATTGGCTCAATGTTGGTTTTGCGTTGCATCATCAATTCGGCGGGACAGACGACGGCTTACAGCTTTGGGATCAGTGGTCGCAAGATGACCCCCGCTACGCTGGAAAAAGGGA
>CAJJBH010000065.1 GCA_905182355.1 uncultured Paracoccaceae bacterium
TGATGCAATTGTGATGTTACCACCCCTAAAAACGACGGAAATTATACCCATTTCGTTATATAAGTGTACCACTACCGGCTGGCGCCGGTAGCATCATTTAGAGGAATGTAATTCCAGATACTGTGTGATTATATCGTCGGTGACATTCCCAGAGGTGGTTGAAAAATATCCTCTGGCCCAGAACCGTCTGCCCCAATAGCGCTTGCGTAGCTCAGGAAATTCCATCTGGATGCGTCGTGATGAGCGTCCTTTGATGCGTTGCATCACATCAGACAACGACAGCTTTGGAGGGATCGAGAGAAACATATGGACGTGATCCCGACCCAACACACCCTTCACGATGTGAACACCCATTTCCTGACATGCCTGCATTATTATCTCACATATTCGCTCACGCATGGGACGCTGTAACACTTTATAGCGATATTTTGTGACCCAGACGACGTGAAACCTGTGGTAAAATCGCGTATGAGCGGATTTGGAATAGCGCAGTGGAACTGAACAATGTAATTTACAACGCAGCCAGCCAAAGCTTTGAAGCTTTGGCAACGGTTTATGCGGGGGCATCCTTACGCAGCTTTGCCTGTGCGATTAATGCTCCGATCGATATGACTTTTGCGAACGCCGCGCAGGGGCTTAGCACCCAAGCGCTGCGCAGCTTCCAAGGGGACGCCGGACTTTCTTCATCACACCCGGCCACCACGCCAGCCCCACAGGTCCGCGCAGGCCGCGCGTCACAGCGCAACGTGATGGACGCCTTCAGAATGCTGCGCAACCTCCCGACTTAACTTATTCCCATAGCAACCCCTGCCAACCGCTACACCTATCCCCCAGCGGTTTTGGGTTGCAGTCCAGAGACATGCTGCCTGCCTGCTAGTGTCTCTGAAACTGCCCGGCTGCCATTGGCATGCCGGGCTTTTTTGTCTAGATGGTGACCCACCTGAATGGACTTGAGGACATTGATCGTTTAGGCACCGAAAAGTTTATATGCAGATATTGGGAATAAAGATGGCAGACGACAGATTGATCGTAGCACTGGATGTGCCAAACGCACACGCAGCTTTGGAAATGACCCAGCAAATTGGCGATGCCGTCAACTTCTACAAAATCGGGTTGGGCATGTTGACCACTGGCGGTTTGGCCTTGGCAAACGAGCTGATCCAAGAACACGGCAAACGCATCTTTCTAGACATGAAATTGTTCGACATTGGCGCGACCGTTGAATCCGCAGTGCGCGGACTGGCGCAATTTGATCTGGATTTCCTGACAGTGCATGGCGATCCCCATGTGATCGACGCCGCCAAACAAGGTGCCGCAGGCAGCAACCTTAAAATCCTAGGCGTAACCATTTTGACATCGCTGGATCGCACCGATCTCGACAACTGTCTAATTCAACAAGGCGACATCAAGGACTTGGTGATCACCCGCGCAGCAAAAGCATTTGAAGCAGGCGCAGACGGTGTCATCGCCTCCCCCCAAGAAGCCGCTTTGATCCGCGCCCTACCGGAAGCCAAAGGGCGTTTGATTGTGACCCCGGGCGTTCGCCCAACAGGGGCCGCGTTGGGGGATCAAAAACGGGTAGCCACGCCGTTTGAGGCGATCGATGACGGAGCCGATCACATCGTTGTCGGACGCCCAGTTTGGACGGCCAAAAGTCCAGCGCAGGCTGCAAAAGACATCATCTCAAGCCTGCCATAGCAAAGACAATAAGTTGTAGGAAAGCCACAGCAGGCCACTGCATGTTGTGAGGTCAGGAATCCCTTACTAGGTAAAATCACCTTATGGTGGTACCAAATGGTAGGTGATACTCCCTGACGAACCAAATCTTCCTGAGGTTCGTTAACTCCCCCCACTAGATTTGTGGGGGGGCCCTTTCAAATGGGTCACCAACAACTCCAGACAGATACAAACGTAATCGATTAGCAAACTGCGGAATATGGTTTGGCAGTTCAAAATACTGTTCTGGCGACATCAAACGCCACATCTGCCCTTCATCACCAAGTGTGATTTTATCAACAACACACACCGACACATGAGCCACAAAAAACCATCTGTCACCAGCTGGACGGTCAAACTGTTTGCCCCAAACAACACTTTCAGGGTCCGGATAAATGCCCAACTCTTCTCATGTTTCCCGCAGCGCACATGCCAATGGGGCCTCATCCCCTTCGCGGCCACCACCCGGGAAATCCCAATGATTGGGGGACACCATATCGGGATCATCGTCCCGCAAGATGATTGCCAACTGATCACCTCCAAACAACACCAATTTTGCACCGTGAAAATTCGCGTCATCAACGGTCATGTTCATTCATGAATCCTCACGGTAAACTTTCCCCGATCCTATCAGATAAGAACCCAAATGCCTGCCCTTTGTCGCGACTGCATGACCCAGTTTGAAAACGGACGGCGCTGCCCGTCCTGCGCCAGCCCGCGTGTGGTTAACCACGCAGAGCTGAACACGCTTACTGTGGCCCACATGGATTGCGATGCATTTTACGCGTCAGTTGAAAAGCGCGATGACCCCAGCCTTATCGACAAGCCTGTCATCATCGGCGGCGGGCGCCGTGGCGTTGTTTCAACCGCCTGTTACGTGGCCCGCATTCGGGGCGTGCGATCAGCGATGCCTATGTTTCAAGCGTTAAAGCTGTGTCCCGACGCCGTGATCATAAAACCGAGGATGGAGGCATATGTCGAAGCCTCCCGCGGGATCCGCACTATGATGGAAGAAATGACACCCGCCATCGAACCGTTGTCGCTGGACGAAGCATTTATGGACCTTGGTGGCACCACCCGTTTGCACGGCGTCCCCCCTGCGGTAATGTTGGCACGCCTAATCAAACGGATGCGCGATGAATTGGGGTTAAGTGGCTCAATCGGGTTAAGTCACAACAAGTTCCTCGCTAAGGTCGCATCGGATTTAAACAAACCCCGCGGTTTTTCTGTCATTGGCAAAGCCGAGACCGACGAATTCCTGCGCGACAAATCTGTCAAAATAATCTGGGGGGTTGGCCAAGTCACCCAAGCCTCACTTGATAAAGTGGGTATTCGGACCTTCGCCGATCTTTTGCGCTGGGAACGCACCGATCTGGTGGCGCGGTTTGGCGGTATGGGGGAACGCCTCTGGCACCTTGCACGCGGCCAAGACAAACGACGCGTCTCGGCCCACGAACCTGTCCAATCCATTTCAAAAGAAACCACATTTAACGACGACACGTCTGACCCAGACATTTTGGATGGGCACATCTGGCGGTTGGCCGAACAGGTGGCGGACAGGGCAAAAGCCAAGTCACTTGCCGGTAAGGTTGTGACGTTGAAACTGAAACGCGCCAATCACACTTCGCTGACCCGCCGTTTAACCTTGAACGGTTCAACACAATTGGCCGACGCGGTTTATCGCACCGCCAAAGGGCTGTTTGATCAGGTCGGTGATCAAGGACCTTACCGTCTGATTGGTTGTGGGTTGTCCCATCTTGTCGACGCGGATGGTTCTGAACTTGCGGCTGATCTACTGGACCCTAACGCTGACAAACGCAGTGCTGCGGAACGTGCCACCGATAAAATTCGGGACCGCTTTGGTTCTGATGCGATCAAAAAAGGCCGATCTTTGCGTTAGAGTGTGCCAGTTCGGTAAAGGTTGATCCGCAAGCCGCCATTCGACACAGACGGCAACGGCTCAAGAAACTTCAAACCTGTGGTTTTGGCCAACGACGGCTCACTTGTCACCATCCCCACACGCCAGCCACGGAAACGGGTTTTCAACACAGTGCCAAGCCCCGCATAAACCGAATACAGAATCTTTTTGTTGCCAATACGCGCACCATATGGCGGGTTGATCATCACCAGACCTTTTGGCCCTTCAGGCGGCAAAGCTTCTTGCAAGGGATGCATGTTGAACGTGGTGATCCCATCAACACCGCCACGTTCTGCATTTGCCGCGCTCATCCGCACCGCACCCGCATCACGGTCTGATCCATAAAACCGCAAGTCAGTTTCGTGTGGCGTTTGCGCCGCTTTCATCGCAGTCCAAGCGTCCGCGTCAAAATTGTTGAACTGCTCAAACCCAAAGCTGCGCGACCGTCCGGGGGCAAGACCCATCGCAATCTCTGCCGCTTCCAACACAAACGTGCCAGACCCACACATAATGTCCACAACAGGTTCGGACCCGTCGTACCCACATTGACGCAAGAACATCGCGGCCAAAGTTTCACGCATAGGGGCTTTGTTCACCGCAACTTTGTGGCCACGCTTGTGTAACAACTCACCCGACGTATCGACACTGATGGTGCACAGATCATCCTCGATCCGGACCATAATTTTCAAAACAGCCTCTTTCGAGATTACCGCGCCCAATTCTTCTTTGATCGCAGTTTCGATCCGCTGCGTCGCGGCACCCGCGTGATAGATTTTCGACTTACGGCAAACGACATCAACGCGCACAGGCACATCAGGGCTTAAAATATCGCCCCACGGAAATTTACGGGCTCGTTTATCAAGCTGGGCCAAATGCATGACCCGAAACGACCCGATACGGGCCAACACACGGTTCGTCCCACGCATCACCAGATTGGCACGCCAAACTTCGGGCCAGCCGCCAGTAATCGTGACGCCACCATTTGAAGCAACCAGATTGGCAAAGCCATGTTGCGCAGCTTCTTCAGCCAAAACCGCCTCAAGCCCGGGGGCTGTGGCCAAAAATATCTCGAAATCTGTATCCATGGCATCGCTCTATCCGCAACGCACAAAAACCGCGAGGTCTTATTCAGCCGCCAAAGGCACACGCCCCTGCCCGATCATCGCAGCCTCTTGCACCACATCACGCAACGCGGCCTGCACAGCCTCAAAGTTTCCATTCGGACGGATCAATTTTTCGTTCATATAAATGGAGCGATCAATTTCAACCTGAACCGCATGCTGCCCCTTTTTGGGACGACCATAGGCTTGGGTAATGTAGGCACCCGCAAACGGGGCATTTCGAGTCACTACAAATCCAGCCGCGACAAACGCCGCCTCCAACCGATCAACAACTTCGCCCGTCGCAGAGGCCCCGAAACGATCACCTAAAACCACATCAGGACGACGTATCCCAGTTTTGGCCACACCATCCATCGCTTCATGGGGCATCGAATGACAATCTATCAAAACAGCCTGACCGTGACGTTGGCGGGCATCGTCCAACAGCTTTTGCAGCATCTCGTGATAGGGATGCCAGTATTGAGTAATGCGGCGCTGTGCCTCGGTTTGGCTGATCTTGCCGCGATAAATCGAGCGGCCAGCCGCGACGACACGGGGAATCACCCCAAGACCCGACGCGATGCGCGGGTTGTGACCGCCGCGGCGCACCCCTTCAATCAACGCAGGGTCCAGTTCATCAACGTTGCGGTTAAGATCTAGATAGGCCCGCGGAGCACCCGCTTTCAAAAAACTGGCCCCAAACTTAGGTGCACAGTCAAACAATTGATCTACAAAGGCATCTTCCGAGCTTCTGATCACATGTTCATCCAAAATTGTTTTGCGCAGAAATGACCACGGATAATCGCGCCCGCTGTGTGGCGAGGCGAAAACAACACAAGATGTGTGCTTTTCTGGGTGCAGTACTTCGTAAGCAAACTTGGGCATAACCAGTCCTTTGATGCATTTAGCATATAGTATGAAGTACTTGGGTCAAAACCCCTTGATCCCTGTAACGACTCCTTTTATACGCCCACCAACCGGCGCGGACTTTCGCGCCCCTTTTTATTGGCCCGTGCGAGTAATCGCGCAACTGCTACAAGGGGTGTGAGGGTGCTAACTGGCAAAGAAGTGGGTGATTAGCTCAGCGGTAGAGCACTTCATTGACATTGAAGGGGTCACAAGTTCGATCCTTGTATCGCCCACCACTTGTTTGATTGTCTGGCATCTGTCAGACACCCGCTTAACTGTTTGGTTTTTTTGCCAGACACATGATTTAACCGGCGCGGTTCGCGCCATGACTTAGAAAGGTTCGTTCCAATGAAGGTACGTAACTCACTTCGCTCGCTCAAGAGCCGCCACCGCGATTGCCGCATCGTCCGTCGTAAAGGCCGCGTTTACGTGATCAACAAAACAAACCCACGCTTTAAAGCACGCCAAGGTTAATCTTTCGGGATTGATCGGCAGCTAAGCTGGACAATAAAAGAAAGTCCGCTCCATCGGGGGCGGCTTTTTTTCGTTTGTGGGTAGGTATTGGTGTCAGCATATTTCAACGCTGTTTCTAACGGATGCAATTGCAGCTTTGAATAAGATTGCCACGAAATAGGCCAATACTCTAATCATTCACTAACGAATTCTAATCACGCTCCGCTTCGATCTGCGCATGCTTCAAAGCGCGCCGGAGTGACTTTCGTTCATCTAAGTGACGCATGAGCCCGGAAAGC
>CAJJBH010000066.1 GCA_905182355.1 uncultured Paracoccaceae bacterium
TTTGGGGGTGCTGGGGATGATCAAATCATTTCTAATCCCAGTGACAATGCCTTCGACACAACGGTTCAAATCGACGGCGGTGAAGGTAACGACACCATCAGTATTTTCGCAGATGCGGGCATAGAGAATTTCTTTAATCTAGGGAGCGCAGTCGCCACAGGAGGAGATGGTGCAGACGAATTCAACGTTGTGTATAATCTACAAAACAGTATGGGCGAAGAACAATTTCTGGATACATCTTTACAGCGTATCACTGATTTCAATCCGAATGAAGACGTTTTCACCATTGAAGTAGATAGGAATGACGAAACAGCTGACAGAAGCGTCGAAGTCGAATTAGATCAGACCCAAGAGAATGGAACATATACCTCGCTTATTACTTTGACTTTCGTTGAAGAGGTCAATGCAACACAAGCGGTAGCTAATCTAACTGTCATCAGCAATGCCGCATTCACCTTGGATGACATCCGTCTCGTTAGCATCTGACAAGTCAACGGTCTCTAAAGCCCTATCCGGGTCTTCGCTTAAATCACTGTAGATTGGCATTAATTCAAAACCGATACCATGGGGCGTACGCACCGCTTACGGCCCAACTCATCCCCTCGCAAAAAAACAAATAACTTTTCCGCGCGGGTATCCATACAAACAGTCACTTGGATCTTCCCCCATGCATCCAACTTCGTTGTGCTCCTCACCACGTCACTGGCAATATGGTGGTTACTTAGCCGCGCACGACATCTGTCAGTTTTCACCTTGATCCGGAAACTCTAACCACCGTCATCACTAGACACATCTATGGGGGTAATTTCTTGCACAAGCAGCCTTTACCACAGCACACTTAAGCAATTGATTGCAAATCATAATCCGACTTCCTCACATATAGACAGAGCTTTCTTGGTATCTGTCTGCCCCATTATTATATCTTGTTTATTATTGTATAAAAAATCAGTTCCTTAGATCTTATAAAAATCTAAAATATATCAATTAATCCAATAGCTTAATATCATATACAAAATACCAACTTTGCACCCATCACTTCAATAAAGCTATTATCTACTACTATATTAAATCCATCATAGTGAGTCCGGATACCCACTTATAAACATCGGATTATCAACACTCATCCTTTGACAATTCATACAACCTATAGCATGTAAATGGGACACAAAGTGAGACACACAACTTAACCTCACACTTAAATATGCAATCTGTTCAATGGTTTGTAAAAACGGTAGCGGGTCTCGTACTCGCCTCCAACCTTTTCCTCTGATTTTTCTCTATATGGCGGCCTACAATATGCCTGCGGTCAAACACGTGTTTGATATTCAGTCCTTCGTATATCGCTGCGGGGCTGGTCCGCTATAACTCACCAACAATTCATCGGGCACTTCTGTTCCGTCGATTAGGAATGGCAATATTCCTTTACGTAAAGATTTGCCGCGCATGTTCACAATATCCTCATCCGATTTAGTCACGCGTTGGGCATTGCGCCGGCCCCAATGTGCCAGATGAGCGTACATTTGATCAAAGATCACGTCGTGGGCATCATCTTTGGCCAGATCGTGCAACTCATCAGGATCGGTTTGAAGATCAAACAACATCGGGCGAAACCCTCCCATTGCGTGCATCATTTTATAACGTCCATCAAACACCATAAACAAACGACAATCATTGGGTTCTAAACCTAATTTCAAACCCTGAGGTGTGGGGGAATAATCAAATTCGGAAATCGCAACCTCGCGCCAGTCAGGTGTCTCACCGTTGAGTAAAGGAACCAGTGAACGGCCCTCAAGGATATTCTTTGCAACCTTACCACCTGCTGCTTCAACAAATGTTGGGACCAAATCAATCGCCTCTACTAAAGCATCAATGGTGGTGCCGCGGGTCGCGTCCGCACTAGATCGTGGATCAAAAATGATCATCGGAACTTTGACGGATTGATCGTGAAACAAATCCTTTTCTCCCAACCAATGATCGCCCAGATAATCACCGTGATCCGACGTTAGGACAATCATCGTGTCCTTCATCTGACCCGTTTCCTCAAGGTGGTCCAACAGCACACCAAGCTGATCGTCACACTGTTTGATCAACCCCATATAGGCAGGGATCACCTTGTTGCGCACATCATCCCGTTGGAAGGCTTTAGCGATCTTATTTTCCATATACGCGCCATAAACCGGCTGCGGATCGTCTCGTTCACAGTCGTCGCGCACAGGCGATGGAACGTGACTTTCGTTGAACATGTTGTGGTAAGGGGCAGGCACGATATATGGCCAATGTGGCTTGATAAAACTAACATGGGCACACCACGGTCCTTTGCCCATTGCCTTGGCTTGGTTCATAAAATCAATGGTTTGGCGGGTCAGCCACGGGGTTTCACTGTCTTCCTCGCGAATGTTGGCAGGCTTGTCTGCATTGTTGTACATCCAGCCTGTCGCTTTGTTACCTTCATCATCGACCCCTGCATTTGCAAAGTCGGCCCAAGGGTTGTCAGACGGGTATCCCTTTGATTTCAGGAATTCGTTATAAGGCGATCGTTTCTCATCATAAAACCCGTCAGGACCTGATCCCCAAAGACCGTCATCCCTGATCCACGTATCAAAACCACATTCAGATTGGCGCGCCCCGATTTCACTATCAGGTGACAGGCCAAGGCGGGCCATGCCTTCGGCATCTGCCTTCATATGGGTCTTGCCCAGTAACCAACATTCCATACCCGCGCGACGCAAATGATCGCCAAGGGTCTGTTCGCCTACACGCAAAGGAAAACCGTTCCATGCCGCGCCGTGGGACGACACATAGCGACCTGTATAAAAGCTCATCCTGCTGGCCCCACAAATCGTGGATTGCACATAGGCATTGGTGAAACGCACACCTTTGGCCGCCACACGATCAAAATTCGGAGTTTTCAAATGGGGATGCCCCGCACAGCTTAAATAATCAAAGCGCAGTTGGTCGTACATAATAAATAGGATGTTCAACTAGTATCTCTCATTTTTTTCAGCCCGCAAAATGCTGACGTGTTGATCAAAGTATTGTCTAGTTTAAAGGAAAGCGCCAGATCACTTGATATTTGAAAACCGCCCAAGCCAGCTCCACTGGCATGTGCGCAAACATCCGTGTAATCATCAGCCAACAAAACAAATACGGATCATCATGCCCCAAAATTTAACGCCCGAAGCCATTGTCAAAATCGGCGAACGTGTCCTGAACATCGAAGCGGATGCAATCACGCAAATGGCCAAAGAAATGCCGCAGGACTTCGCAGCTGCCGCACAGTTGATCCTTGGATCAACGGGGCGTGTGATCGTGGGGGGCATTGGGAAATCCGGGCACATCGGGCGCAAAATATCAGCAACGCTGGCCTCCACAGGTACGCCATCAGACTTTCTACATGCGTCAGAGGCAAGCCACGGCGATTTGGGCATGGTCACTTCTGATGACGTGTGCATTCTGATTTCAAATTCTGGCGAAACATCGGAATTGGGCGACCTAATCCGCTTTACCCGCCGGTTTTCGATTCCGCTGATCGGGATTTCTTCCAACCCAAACAGCACGTTAATGCAGGCCGCAGATTACAAACTGACCCTCCCTAAACTGCCCGAGGCTTGTGCAATCGGCATGGCCCCCACGACATCCACCACCCTAACGCTTGCCTTGGGCGACGCGCTGGCCGTGGCTGTGATGGAATTGCGCGGGTTCAATTCCGAAGACTTCCTGAAGTTTCACCCTGGCGGCAAACTTGGTGCACAACTGGCGCGGGTCGGCGACCTGATGCACGAAGGGAACGCGCTGCCTTTGGTTGATGCCGACATGCCGATGAGTGAGGTGTTGATCACCATGACCTCTAAGGGGTTTGGGATTGCTGCCACCACGCATGACGACGGCCGCCTGAACGGTGTCATCACGGATGGGGATCTACGGCGCAACATGGACAACCTTATGACGATGAAAGCGGGCGAAATCGCCAACCCATCGCCTGTTACCGTGACGCCAGAGCTGTTTGCGGCGCAGGCCCTCGCGTTGCTGAATGACCGTAAAATCGGCGCGTTGATGGTGGTTGACGATGGTGGAAAACCTGTGGGCGTTCTGCAAATCCACGACCTGCTGCGCGCCGGCGTAGCTTAGGTTACCGCTTATCCATTCTGGCGCAACCACTCCATAACAGCTGGGCGCACTGACATATCACCGCGGTGACGCGCGTCAAATATGACCTTGCGGACCTCTTCAAGATTGGATCGGCGCAGCAAGCTCTTGATCGGTCCGATGGATGCAGGACGCATAGACAAACGGCGCAAGCCTATTGCGGCCAGACACAATGCCTCAACCGGACGGCCCGCATCTTCACCACAAAACGAAACCGGCGTATTCGTCTCAGCGCACCGTTCCACGATTTGTTCCAGAAAGCTAAGGAAGCTGACATTCAGTGTGTCATACCGCTTGCGCACACGTTCGTTTTCACGATCTGCCGCAAAGAAGAACTGCTTTAGATCGTTGCCACCAATTGATAAAAAATCAACATCTTCAAAGAATTTGCGCGGGGCAAAGCCAAGGCTGGGAGTCTCAAGCATCGCGCCAATTGAAACACTTTTGGGTAAAACGTGACCCAATTTTGCCTCGCGGGCAAGCGTGCGATCCATTTCTGACCGCGCCTGTGTATATTCTTCGTATTGCGCAATAAACGGAAACATCACTGTCAAAGGACGGCCATTCGCCGCACGGATCAACGCCTGAAGCTGCATCCGCAATATGCCCGGCTTATCAAGACCCACGCGGATCGCCCGCCAACCCAATGCAGGGTTAGGCTCATCGTTGGGCTTCATGTAGGGCAGCACCTTATCCGACCCGATATCAAGCGTGCGAAACACGACAGGTTTGCCCTGCGCCGCATCCAAAACGCGGCGGTAAAGCGCGCTTAGTTCAGATCGTTTCGGCATCTGAGACCGCACTAAAAACTGCAGTTCAGTGCGAAACAGCCCAACACCTTCGGCGCCAGAGCTTTCCAACGACGGCAAATCCGCCATCAAGCCAGCGTTCATTTGCAGCTCAATCACCGCACCGCATTTGGTTTCGGCTGGCTTGTCGCGGATCGAGGCATAGCGTTCCTTCGCCTGTGTCTCCATCGCGATTTTGTCACGAAAAGCGGACACAACCGTATCGTCAGGGCGCAAATGCACAATGCCTTGTTCGCCGTCCAACATCACCTGATCGCCATTCAGCGCTTCTGTTGTGATGCGACCCACATGCACAATCAACGGAATGGCCAAAGCACGGGCGACGATGGCAGCATGGCTACCAACCGACCCTTTTTCCAGCACGATGCCCTTTAGCGCACGGCCATATTCCAACAATTCTGCGGGACCGATGTTGCTGGCCACAAGGATCGGATCAAGCGGCATTTCAGCGCCTGTGTCTTTGCCCTGCCCCGTCAAGATACGCAGCAATCTATTGGACAAGTCATCCAGATCGCTAAGGCGTTCGCGCAAATAGCTGTCCGTCACTTGTTCCATACGGGCACGGGCAATGGATTGTTCTTTTTCAACCGCAGCCTCAGCACTAAGCCCACGGCCAATGCCTTCTTGCATACGGCGCAACCAGCCTTTGGAATTGGCAAACATGCGGTAGGTTTCCAGCACTTGGCGCTGTTCGCCCTCGCCTGCCATATCCATCATTTTGTCAACGCCAACACGCAGTTCTTCAACCGCCTCGTCCAGTCGTTCCAACTCGCGGTGGGGATCATCGGCAATCGGGTTGGTGACAACAACACGTGGTTCATGTAACCAAACATGCCCCTCAGCCACACCTTCTTGGGCCACTGTGCCACGCAACATCGTTGGCTGAGAATGACGGGCTGACATCGCTGCGCCCTCGCCCACAAATGCACCCAGTTCGGTCATTTCGGCCAAAACCATTGCCACAACTTCAAGGGCGTAGATCTCGTCCGCCGTAAATTTGCGTGCGTCTTTTGATTGAACAACCAAAACGCCCAGCGCATCACCCAGACGCTGGATAGGAATGCCAAGGAACGAGGAATAAATTTCCTCTCCCGTTTCTGGCATATAACGGAACCCGCGCAGATTGGGGGCATCAGGGGTGTTGATCACCTGACGACGCCGCGCCACACGGCCAACCAGACCTTCGCCCAGCTTCAGGCGGGTTTGATGGACTGCATCCGAGTTCAATCCCTCGGTCGCGCAGAGTTCCAAAGTTTCGTCATCTCGAAACAGATAAATCGAACACACTTCGGTGTCGATGCTGTCTGCAATCAAAGTTGTAATCTTATCCAGACGTTCCTGACCAGGATCGTCCCCCGCCATTGCGTCGCGCAAACGACCCAATAACTTGCGGCTTTCAGTCTCTTTACGTTCGACCATAACCGTGTAGTTCCTTTAAAGTCGGACACCTAAGCACCCAAAAATTTGGAGCTTAGGCCACTTTATCCAATTCAAACGCATCATGCAGGGCTTGAACAGCAAGTTCCATGTATTTCCGATCAATAAGTACGGAAATCTTGATCTCTGACGTCGTAATGACCTTCAGGTTGATACCTTCATTGCTCATCACCTGAAACATCTTGGCCGCGACACCTGTGTGGGACCGCATGCCGATCCCAACAACAGACACTTTCGCAACCTCGGTATCCGCAATCAGTTCTCCGAAATTGATGGTACCACTTGCTTTCGTCTCAGCCATCGCAGCCTCTGCACGCGTGACCTGATTAACAGGGCAGCTAAACGTCATATCTGTGCGCCCCTCTTCCGAGATATTTTGCACAATCATGTCCACATTCACACCCGCGTCACTTAGAGCTGTAAAGATCAGCGCCGCAATGCCTGGGCGATCCGCTACAGATACCAGCGTCATCTTGGCCTCGTCACGGCTGAAAGCCACTCCTGCGACTACATTGCTTTCCATGATTTCTTCCTCCGCGCAGACCAGCGTTCCCGCATCGTCTGATTGTTCTTCAAAGCTGCTTAAGACACGCAACTTCACTTTATACCGCATCGCCAATTCAACCGATCGGGTCTGCAAAACCTTTGCGCCCAGCGAAGCCAGTTCCAACATTTCTTCAAACGAAATGCGATCCAACTTGCGAGCTTTGGTGCACACACGTGGGTCGGTCGTATAAATTCCGTCGACATCCGTATAGATGTCACAGCGCTCCGCATCAAACGCAGCGGCAAATGCCACAGCCGTTGTATCCGATCCGCCACGGCCCAATGTCGTGGTGCGTCCTTCTGGGGAAACTCCCTGAAAACCTGCAACAACCGCGACACGCATGCCTGTGCCAAAGCTGGCAGCTATATTGTCTGTCGGAATTGCTTCGATGCGGGCAGATGCGTGGGCCGAGGTCGTTTGAACAGGCACCTGCCATCCCTGCCAAGACCGGGCAGGCACGTTCATTTCTTGCAAGGTTAACGCCATCAAACCAGCTGTCACGTTTTCACCCGAAGACACAATCGCGTCGTATTCACGCGCATCAAACATCGGCGATGTCTCGTTAACCCACCCCACCATTTCGTTGGTTTTGCCGGACATAGCGGACACAATAACGATCACGTCATAGCCCTTTGACACCTCAACACCCACGCGTTTTGCAGCGCGTTTGATCCGATCCAATGTGGCCACAGACGTGCCACCAAATTTCATCACGAGAACAGGCATGACACCCTCATATTCTTACAGTCAGGGGCGGTTTACGCGCTGATGGAAATATTCACAAGATGCCACACCTGTTCGCGACCAATCAGTAGTCGTGCGCACGGCCATCCCATGTTTCAAAACAGCCAGTGGTTTCAATATTAAGCGCGTCAAACCGCATTGCCAAACCCTGAACAGATTGGTCAACCGTGATCGCGGCGGCCTCTCCGCCCATATCGGTCTGCACCCACCCGGGATGATAAATGCCAACGGCAATACCTTCATCGCGCAAATCCGTAGCCAAGTTACGGCCCAAATTTAGCACAGCCGCTTTGGACGCGCGGTAGATGTATTGACCACCACCCGCATGTGTGGTCGACGCCAGCTGGCTAGAAATAATTGCAATCTTTGGGTTTTCTGACAGCCGCAGCATAGGAAGCATTGCTTGAATGCTTAGGAAAACGCCGGTTACGTTGGTCGCGAACATTGCCGCCCACATTTCAGCGTTATAGCCGTCTTCCAGCGCTTCAGTGCGGTCAAACAACACACCCGCGTTACAGACCAACAAATCAATTGGTTTGCCTGCCAAGGCATCAGCCATCGCGCCGTGATCGCTGAAAATGTTCACATCCAACTGGATATCGGACACAACAGAACGGCCAGTTCCTGTCACTGAATGGCCTGTTTCGCGGTAAAGGTCGGCAAGGCCCGCGCCAATGCCACGGCTTGCGCCGGTAATTACAACATGCATGAAATCAATTCGCACTTTCTTTGGGCATAAACGGAAGGGGAATTACTGGCACGCCATCTTCGATCAAGGCCTTCGCCTCCTTAAAGCCAGCGGTGCCATAAATCGAACGCGCAGGGGCATCGCCCAAATGCATATCACGTGCTTCTTTGGCAAAGTTGCCACCCACGTAATCGGAATTGTCTTCGACAGTCTTGCGCATTTCAACCAATGCAATCTCTGCCTTGCTTTGCGGTGTGCTAAGCGACATATGCTTTGCACCCACTGGTTCAACAGCCGTGCGGGCTGGCCGCACACGCGGGGTCATCAATGACTTCTTCACGTCTTTGCTGCCACACATCGCACAATTCACATGACCGGAAGCAGCCAACGCATCAAACGCATCGCCCGACTGAAACCAGCTTTCAAAGCTGTGGTCTTGGTCGCATTTCAAAGTGAATTTGATCATCGTGGTTTGATATTTCCTTGGACAATCGCGCAAACTGCGAATGCGGTGAACTTAACATATGTCATTAAGACGTGAAATCCATCAAAAGCCGTGGGTCAATCAACAGTTTTTGGCGCAATTTTACGTGGATCAAAATCGCGCAAAATACGGGACAGCTCGGGTTCATCAACCAGTCTGGCGGCTTTCTTGCGGCCAACCCACCTTATCCGACGCTCACCTGCCTCAGGAAACTCTTTGGCCAACGACTTTACCTTAACCGCATAAACCACGGCTATGCATGGAAAATCAGGGGCAGCGTCCTGAACCTTCTGATATGAATACAAACCCAACGGGGCTGACACAACTTTGCCAATAACACCCGCCTCCTCCCAAGCCTCTTGCAGCGCTGCATCTGCAGGGGTTTTGCCATCCATCGGCCAGCCTTTGGGTACAATCCAACGTCCCGTACCACGTGACGAGATCACCAAAACTTGGACCTTCTTTTTAACCACACGATAGCAAAGCGCCGCAATCTGCATGCGCACATCACTTTTTTTCGCGCCTCCAACCGAAATTGGAAGCTGCTTTACTAAGGGGCCCATATACAAAATTTATCCTGCTTTTTATTATTATTTTTCCCAATATAGGCAGTTTTGACAGAAATCTCCAGTCCAGCGGGAAATTCATTAAATAAAACCGCTGCGTTTGCAAACCTGACACCACTTTACAGACAACCTATTAACCTTGAAAGACGCATCCAGCTGGACAATAGTCACTCCATGAAATGCGCATACCATATTAAGAAACTGGCACTGATCTGCGCGACTTTAAGTGCGCATATTGGGGTGGCCCACGCAGACACCACCGTATTTGCCGCCGCCTCGTTGCGCGGGGCTTTGGACGAAATCGCAGCCCTTAGCGACACGCCTATCACCCTGTCATACGCGGGCTCCGGCACCATCGCGCGTCAGGTTGCCCAAGGCGCACCTGCAGATGTTGTGATCCTCGCCCACCCACGCTGGATGGATTGGCTGGAAACCCAAAACGCAATCTTATCCAACAGCCGCGTCGATGTCGCACACAACAGCCTTGTTGTGATTGGTGCCAAAGATGCAAAACCCATCACCGACCCAAGTGAAATCAATGCGCGGTTGGGGCAAGGCCGCCTTGCAATAGGCCAACGCGACGCGGTCCCCGCAGGCATCTACACCCAAGAATGGCTTGCGCACGTCAGACAATGGGACACCCTGAAATCCCACCTAGCTGAAGTCGAAAACGTCCGCTTTGCCCTTGCCTTTGTTGCACGGTCCGAGACACCGCTTGGCGTGGTTTATCGCTCCGATGCGCAGGCTGAACCCAAAGTAACCGTCGTCTATAATGTCCCGGCAGACACACACGGGAAAATCACCTACCCTGCCGCTGCGACCAACGCAGACGGCCACAATTTCATATACTTACTCACCACAACAAAAGCGTCACATATCCTAGAATCTCACGGCTTCACAACGCCCAGGGTCCAGCAATGACCCTTGATGCCGCCAGTTGGGACGCCCTTTACCTTTCGCTTTTGGTCGCTTGCACTGCGACTATCGTGGCACTGCCCATCGCCCTTTGGGTGGCATGGTTACTGGCACGTGGGCAGTTTCGCGGCAAATCCCTGCTATCGGCCCTTGTCCACCTCCCGCTGGTCCTACCACCTGTCGTAACAGGCTACTTGTTGCTTGTCGGATTTGGACGCGCAGGCCCCATCGGGAAATTTCTATACGACGTGTTCGGCATCACCCTAGCCTTCCGCTGGACGGGTGCCGTTCTGGCTGCCGTCATCATGGGTTTTCCCCTTATGGTGCGCGCCATGCGCCTTGCGCTTGAAGCCGTAGATCCCAAACTGGAACAGGCCGCCGCGACCTTGGGGGCTAGCCCCACATCCGTCTTCGCAACTGTAACGCTGCCCCTAATCACCCCCGGCATCCTTGCGGGGGCCGTCATGGGTTTTGCCAAAGCCATCGGTGAATTCGGGGCCACCATTACTTTTGTCGCCAACATTCCAGGTCAAACACAAACGCTACCTTCCGCGATCTATAGCTTCCTTCAAGTCCCGGGGGGCGAGGACCGCGCCATCGCACTTGTGCTTTGGGCCTGCGTTATCGCCCTTGGGGCCGTCGCGCTTTCAGAATGGCTGGGCCAAAGGGTCGCCAAACGCATTCGCGGAATCGAAGGTGAAACATGAGCCTTGATCTGCAAATATCCAAGACACAGGGGAACTTCACGCTTGAAGCCGCCTTTAATGCCCCCATCGGAGTGACCGCAGTCTTCGGGCGATCAGGGGCTGGTAAAACGACGCTGATCAATGCGATTGCAGGTCTAAGCAAACCTGACGGTGGCCATATCACGCTTAACGAAACCACGCTTTTCGACAGCGTAAAACGCATCAACCTGCCCGCACATAAGCGGCGCATGGGCTACGTGTTTCAAGACGCGCGTTTGTTTCCCCATCTTGATGTCACGCAAAACCTCCGCTTCGGTTTGCGCCACGCACCCGTTGGTGCTGCAGGTCCATCCCTTGAAGAAGTCGCGGATCTACTGGGGCTTACCAACCTGCTGCAGCGCCGCGCAACAGATCTGTCAGGGGGCGAAAGACAACGAGTCGCCCTTGGGCGTGCCTTATTAAGTCGTCCGCAAATGCTGTTAATGGACGAACCCCTTGCAGCGCTTGATGGGCCGCGCAAAGAACGCATCCTACCCTACTTAGAACGGCTTAAGTCTGGGGCCGCGGGCTTGCCAATCTTATACGTCAGCCACGCCTTGGACGAGGTCGCGAGACTGGCCGACCATCTTGTGATCTTGTCAAAAGGTAAAGTCGCCGCCACGGGTTCAATCTTTGATGTGTTGGCAGACCCCGCCAACGTCCCTTTGCTTGGTGTGCGCCAAGCAGGCGCAGTGCTACAGGCTACGGTCATCGAACACGGCACAGACGGGATCAGCACGCTGCACGTAAATGCAGGGGAAATCGAATTGCCGGGCGTCGTGGCACCTGTTGGCACCCGCGTCAGATTGCACGTTTTGGCCCAAGACGTGATCTTGTCGCGCAAGCGGCCCAAGGGGTTGTCTTCAGTAAACATCTTACCCGTCACAATAAAAAATATCCGCACAGGTGACGGACCAGGGGCAGCAATCAGCCTTGATGCAGCGGGGGATCAGCTGTTGGCACGCGTCACAGCCCGCGCAGTTCAGGATTTGGAATTGTCGAAAGGCACCCACTGTTTTGCAGTGATCAAAGCCACCTCAATCGCGGCGTCATCCATAGGGCGTTAACTGCGTTTGACGGGTATCTTAACAAGACGTGCGCGCAGTTGTTCCAACAAAACTTCACGCGGTTGATCCGCATCAATCGCTAGTTTTCGCAGTCCGAAATGCACATGCGCCATATCAGTGTAATAGCTGGTGTAAGCGTAATTCGTCACGGCGCCCGCAACTGCGCCCAAAACGGGCAGTGTTTGGGCCGCCAGCTTCTGGCCCAAAACCGTCGCTAAACGCGGCGCAACACGGGCAACAATCCCCTGCATTGCTGCACCACTTAACGCCATACGTGCCGACAGAAATGCGATGTCGGCCCCATCATCATGTTCCAATGGACCTGCCGCCGCAAAAACCTGCACACAATCAAATCGCACACCATCTTCAGTGGGATCAAAACCATGTTCCGCCGCCACACCATTTATCACCCGCAGCAACAGCGTTGTGGTCACGGGCAATTCGGCCAAAGCGGTTGGCAATCCACCAAACCCACCCACTGCACCCATCGCGGCACTGACAGCTGAATTCAACCATCCCGGCTGATCAGGCACCATATCGCGGGATTTATGGGCAGCTGTCATCGCATGATTCAGCGCGGCAATCGTTGCATCCTGCAAACCGTCTTGGGCTTTTTGGGGCAGCCGTTGGATCAGGCTGTCCGCCTGTGCACCCAATGAATTCAGCAGATCAATCCCGATGCCGCCGGCTTTTGCATATCGGGTGGCTAAGGCATCCAGCTCGGCTTCTACATCGACTACGCGCATCAAGGTTAATTCGGTCATTGCTGTCTCCCTGGATTTAACATCGGGTGAGACAACCGTTTTTTCAATGGTCAAAGCGGCGCACGTCACCCTTGACCCCGTCCCACGCCTTTGGACACAAGGCACGCCCCAACACACGCGCAGGGTTGGTCGGGGGCGGCATCACCACCCCATTCAGTTGGGAAAATCCAAACTTACCATAATACGGCGCATCACCGACCAGCATAACGCGCGCCCAGCCTTCGCTTTTGGCAATATCCAAACTGGCGTGCATCAATTGCCCCCCCAACCCCTCGCTCTGACGGGTCGGGTGCACCGCAACTGGGCCTAACAACAAAGCAGGCGTTTCGCCAACGCGGATTGGCCAAAAGCGGATGGCACCAGCCAAAACACCATCATTATCGCGGGCAACCAAACTTAACTTGAGGACAGGCGGCACATCATCACGAAGGCGGTAAGACGACAACGCTTCGCGCCCGGGGGCAAAGCATAGATCATAAAGCGCTTCGACCTCCCACCAGTCGTCATCATTTTCAGGGGTTAATATGTACATAATCAAACACGTCTGAAATTAGATGGCAGCTGCCACGGTTGGGACTGGTCCCCGACGTAACATGGCGCTACCTTTTTGCCAAATGCTGAAAACCCAAACGAGGTCTAAAAATTGTTTTATCGCCCCCAAGACGGCCACCCGCTGCCCCACAATCCTTTCAATGCAATCGTGACACCACGCCCCATTGGTTGGATTTCAACCCGTGATGCACAAGGCCACAACAATTTGGCCCCTTATTCGTTTTTCAACGGTGTGGCTTATGTTCCACCACAGATCATGTTTGCATCAACTGGGACCAAACCTGATCAAGACAACACCAAGGACAGCCTTGCCAATATCCGCGAAACAGGTGTCTTTTGCGTAAATGTGGTCGAATCTGCGATGCGGGACGCCATGAACGCATCCTCAGCAACCCTTGGAAAAGGCGAGGATGAGTTTGCGCACGCAGGCCTTACAGCAGTCGAGTCTGAAACGATCAACTGCCCCCGTATCGACGGCGTCCCTGCCACTTTGGAGTGCAAAATGACCCAGATCATCCAGATCGAGGGTGCCAGTAATTATGTCGTGTTCGGCGAAGTCACCGGAGTGCATATGCGCGACAACACAATCGTCGATGGACGTTTCGATGTTAGCACATTCCAACCGTTGTCGCGTCTTGGGTATCGCGATTATTCAGTAGTGAACAATGTTTTTGAATTGGAACGGCCAGACGATTGATCCGACAAAAATCGTTCCCTAAATACAAAAAGCCGCAGAATATCTCTGCGGCTTTTTGTTTCCGAATTGTCCAGCCGGGTGATTTTAGTGATCGCCCAAAATTCCCGTACGTACTGAATAATCAACAGCAATCCCATAATCAGGATCGTCATCACTATCGATCATCAAGTGACCTGCTTTGGTCAACAACTGATGGCAATCGCGGCTAAGATGGCGCAGTTGAATACGTTTGCCCGCCGCCTCGTATTTCGCAGCAACCGCTTCAATCGCCTGCAAAGCAGATTGATCCGCCACACGACTGTCGGTGAAATCCACAATTACGTTGTCAGGATCCGTTTCAAATTCAAACAATTCGATGAATCCATCTGATGATCCAAAGAACAACGGTCCTTGAATTTCATAGACCTTGGCACCCTTTTCCGTTTTTGAAATATGGGTCTTGGCATGAATGCGGCGTGCATTTTGCCACGCATACGCCAGCGCACTCACGATCACACCAACCACAACGGCCACTGCCAAGTCTTCCATCACTGTGACAACCGTCACCAGCAAAATGACAAAGGCATCCAACAACGGAACTTTGCGCAAAATGGTGAGGGAGTTCCAAGCAAACGTGCCGATCACAACCATGAACATCACACCCACAAGTGCCGCCAGCGGGATCAATTCAATCACACTGGACCCAACCAAAATGAACAGCAACAAGAACACAGCTGCTGCAATTCCTGCGACCCGTGTGCGGCCGCCAGATTTCACGTTGATCATCGACTGACCAATCATCGCACAGCCGCCCATGCCACCGAAGAACCCCGTGACCGTATTGGCCACGCCTTGGGCGATACATTCTTGACTGGCACCGCCACGTTTGCCCGTCATGTCACCAACCAAGTTCAAGGTCAGCAGGCTTTCGATCAAACCAATCGCTGCCAAAACCACTGAATACGGTAGGATAATCTGGAAAGTTTCCCAATTCAGCGGCACCATCGGAATGTGCCAAGCTGGCAAACCACCACTAATGGAGGCCAAATCACCAACGCGGGGAACGTCCAGACCAAAGCCAATAACTACCGCCGCCACAATACCAATACCAGCCAACGGGGCCGGAATAAACTTGGTGAGACGGGGCATCACCCAAATGATCCCCATCGTACAAATTACCAACGCCAACATCATAAACAGCGGGCCACCAGAAAGCCACTCGCCCCCCGTCATGCCGTGGCCGTTGCTGACAACAGTACCCGGCACTTTGAATTGGGTCATTTGGGCCAAGAAAATAACAATCGCCAGACCATTCACAAAGCCCAACATCACCGGATGAGGGACAAGGCGAATAAACTTGCCCCACTGCATAACGCCCGCAAATATCTGCAACAACCCCATCAAAACGACAGTGGCCAACAGATACTCAAGCCCGTGTTGGGCAACCAATGCCACCATCACCACGGCCAAAGCGCCCGTGGCACCCGAAATCATCCCAGGACGACCCCCAAACAACGCGGTGATCAAACCCACGATGAACGCGGCATAAAGACCAACCAACGGATTAACACCCGCAACGAAGGCAAATGCCACCGCTTCGGGCACCAAAGCCAGCGCAACGGTCAATCCCGACAACAATTCAATCCGCAACCGGCTAAATGTGAACTTTTCGTCCATCCAACGTAAATTTGTTACGTCCATATTCTTCGTAAATGCTGCCAATGTCGCGCGCATGAAATGTCCTGTCAGTACAAGGGAGGTCGTCTCTTGCGCGGCTACTAACCCCTTTTACCCGACATGTGAACCCTGGCGCGCCTGACAAGACCTGAACGCACAGCATTAAGATAAGACAAACAGCCCTAAACTACTTATTTGGACGTACCCGCGCGCCACTTTTATCCGCAAACGCGGCCAAACGCGCACGCGCATCAGGCTGCGTGTTCACCACACCTGCAACAACCGCTTCTGCATAGGCGCCGTCCATCGCGGACATGTTCTGGATATGGCTAACCGCAGAACAGATCGCAAAATTCGACAACGGCAAGTTCTGCGCCGTCTTACGGGCCAGTTCCAGCGCCGCATCAAAACTGGACCCCTCTACAATATACTGCGCCAACCCCAGATCGACCGCTTCCTGCCCCTGATACACACGTCCGGTTAACATCATGTCAATCATCCGCGATTTTCCGACCAAATCCGTCACGCGGATCGTAGCACCACCACCGGTAAAAAGCCCCCGCTGTCCCTCTGGCAAAGCAAAATACGCGGTGTGATCCATGACGCGAATATGCGCGGAACTGGCCAGTTCCAAACCACCGCCAACAACAGCGCCTTGCAGCGCCGCGATCACTGGTACACCACCATATTCCATCTTATTGAACGCCTCGTGCCAGCGCAGACAAACATGCATGAAATCGGCAGGACTGCGATCTTCATCGTGATGTTCAATCAGATCCAGACCTGCGCAGAAATGATCCCCCGCACCCGCCAAAACCACAGCGCGAACACCTGCACGTGGCGCAAGCGAGAAGAACTCGACCAGCTCATCAATCGTCTTAATATCCAACGCGTTACGCTTGGCAGGGCGGTTCAATGTCACAACCCAAACGCCATCATCATGGGCTTGCAGATCAAGGTTGGTAAAGCGCGAAGTATCGATTTGGATCGCCATGAGTATGTCCTTTGTCGGTTGTTAGGTTCGCCGCCAAAAGGAACAGGTTCACAGATGCACGGCAATACCCAAATTTGGTTTACCGCTACGTCATTTTATCAACATGTAATTGTATGATTGGTGGGTGGGGCGGAAACCGATCGTTCGCCGTGATTACTGGAGGCAAATGAGCACAGACGACGAGGCCGAGTTTCAACGGACATGCCAAGCCCGTAAATCTGTGGCTTGTTAAAAGTGCTACTTACGATACGTTCCGACCATGTGCTCACCTAACCCTCAGGGACGTAAAGTCTTGTTTGCTGCTTCGCTGGTCTCCATGGTGCTCGGCTCAATACATGCATTTTCAGTTTTTCTAGAACCCCCTTGAGACAACATTCGGGTCTTCCCGCGCGACTGTCAGCCTAATCTACTCGTTCGCTTTGGTATTCCTGACAATAGCGGTTTTGTTTGGCCCTGTCGTTTATTCCCACCTGAAACCAGCAACAATTTACGTTTTAGTTGCGTTCCTTGGTATCATTGGAACTGGGCTTGCTAGTGTCGCTGACGGATTAGAACTTGTCTGGATTGGGTACAGCCTGGTTTTTGGTATCGCCAACGGGCTGGGCTATGGCTTCGGGCTTCAATTCGCAGCACGTGCGAACCCAGATCATAAAGGCCTAGCAATGGGCGTGGTCACGGCGGCATACGCGTTAGGGGCTGTTTTGGCCCCATATGGATTTGAAGTGGCACTGGCGTTTGGGGGCTTCTTTTCCGCCATGATGACCTTCGGCTCGACCATTTTTCTGATCAACATAGGTGCGGCCTTTTTAGTGGCGCAAAGTGGAGTTCAGTATTCTAATCCGAAAACTGAACCAAGCGTTGCAAACTTGCCTGCGGGCCGTATCGCTATCATCTGGATCGCTTACGGAAGCGGCGTAACGGCTGGACTGATGGCAATAGGCCATGCCGCAGGGATTGCGTCGACTGCCGGCTTCTCCGGTTGGATTGCAGCTGCTACAATCGCTGGCTGCAATCTGGCAGGTAGCCTTCTTTGCGGATGGCTATCTGACAAGGTCTCTCACCGCAGCATACTCACAAGCCTACCACTTCTCGGCGCAGCGGCGCTGCTGGCACTCTCGGTTTTGCCAGCCCAGACACTCACATTTTTGGGAATTATCGGTTTCGCGTATGGAGGGACTATCGCGACCTATCCTGCAGCCATAGCAAATCTATTCCCTGGCGAAGATGGCCCACGTGCATATGGACGTATTTTCACGGCCTGGGGAACTGCGGGGTTGATGGCACCCTGGCTCGCAGGTCAAATCTATGACTGGTACGGGACCTATACGACAGCTCTTTGGGTGGCTGCTGTGTTAGGTATCCTTTCAGCTGTCACCTCGCAAAAAGCTATCCAAAAAGATTGACAGCGCACTAAGATCCTTAAAAATAACTGAATCTCTGTCCGTTTCTGCGTATGAAATACATGAAATGGCTGCGGCGGTGGGTCAGACGTAAATCTTACGAACAAAAATATAAAGGCAGTTATATCCTCAAAAGGCAGTTATATCCTCAGCAAAAACGCCATTTCACATTTACCTGCCTCACGTTCCACATCCTTGGATTCTTAAATCCTACAATGCAGAAATTGTGAGACATTCAACCGCAGCCATAACCGGCCCCATCCCGCGCGATTAGCGGTTTTCAATCCGTTGGGAATCCCTAGAATTGTCCTTAACCTGCAGCCCTAAGGATTCCCCCAATGACCAACACGAAAATCGCCGTCATAGGCGGCTCTGGCATCTATGACATCGACGGGCTGCAAAACGCTGAATGGATCACGGTAGACACGCCTTGGGGCGCACCGTCAGACCAAATCCTGACCGGAACGCTGGATGGCGTCGACATGGCATTTCTACCCCGCCACGGACGCGGCCACATCCATTCACCCACAACCGTGCCCTACCGCGCCAACATCGACGCGCTGAAACGGATCGGGGCAACCGACATCATATCAATCTCAGCATGCGGATCATTCCACGAAGAAATGGCCCCCGGTGATTTTGTCATTGTGGACCAGTTTATTGACCGCACGTTCGCGCGTGAGAAATCGTTCTTCGGCACTGGCTGTGTCGCGCACGTGTCTGTCGCGCACCCAACCTGCACAAGGCTCTCCGACGCTTGCGAAACCGCCGCCCGCGCCGCAGGAATAACCACACACCGCGGCGGCACTTACCTTGCGATGGAGGGGCCACAATTCTCCACCCTCGCGGAATCCAAGATGTACCGCACCAGTTGGGGCGCGGACGTGATCGGCATGACCAACATGCCCGAAGCCAAACTGGCACGCGAAGCCGAACTTGATTACGCCTCCATCGCTATGATCACTGACTATGACAGTTGGCATCCCGACCACGGCGAGGTCGACGTGACCAAAATTATCGAAACCTTAATGGGCAACGCCGACAAGGGTCGCGACCTTGTGAAACGCCTACCCGCCCTCCTCACTTCAAACCGCGCACCCTGCCCACAGGGCTGTGACCGCGCGCTTGAATTTGCCATCCTCACAGCGCCCGATGCGCGGGATCCCGAAGTCCTCGCAAAACTTGACGCCGTCGCGGGACGCGTCCTATGAGCCAATTTAAACCACTCTGGAAAACCAAACTTGGGAAAGTGTTGGACCAACTCAGCCATGATGTTTTTGACGCCGTGCGTTGGATGTTTTCCATCGGAGTGGTGCGCATAATCGCGATCAAATCAGAGTCCGCCGTAGCGCTCGCCATGTCATACGGCCTGTCCGTTGTCCTATTTCTGTTCTTGATGTCCATCTTCCTGCTGCGCGGCGACGTCACCCTACTTCGCAGCGACACCCTCAGCGCAAAAATGATCAATGTGGCTGTAAATCTGGCAATCTGCGTCACGGCATTTGCATGCTGCCTATGGGTGACTTACCAAATGGTCGAACTCTTCATAGCCTTCCAATCCAACTAACCGCCAAAACCACAAACGGAGCGTCCCGCGTGAAAAAAGTCCAAGATTACATTCGCACTATCCCCGATTTCCCGCACGAGGAGATCATGTTTCGCGACGTGACCACGTTGTTCGCCGACCCACGGGGCTTTCGGTTGGCAATCGACCAAATGTTGCACCCCTATGTGGGCATCAAAATCGACAAAGTGGTGGGTTTAGAAGCACGCGGCTTCATCCTTGGCGGCGCAATCGCGCATCAATTGTCCGTCGGCTTTGTTCCAATCCGCAAACAAGGAAAATTGCCGGGCAAAACGATCTCAGAAGCTTACACGCTTGAATACGGCGAGGCGGTGATGGAATTGCACGACGACGCGATTCAACCCAGTGAAAAAATTCTAGTGGTTGACGATCTTCTGGCCACAGGTGGCACAGCCGAGGCAAGCATCAAACTGATCGAACGATTGGGTGGCGAAATTGTATCCTGCGCCTTCATCATCGACCTGCCGGCCCTTGGGGGGCGGACAAAGCTGGAAAAAATGGGCATGGATGTTACCGTTCTTTGCGAATTCGAAGGCGAATAAATGCGACGCCTGATCTGGGCAACAGTTTTCTCGTTGGCCTGCGCACCGACAGCATGGGCCGATGTTGCACGCCCAGAAACGCTTGATGATACGTTGACCTTGATGCGGGATCAGTTCGTTGGTGACCCGCGCGTGACGTCCACCAACATTGATCTTGAACAGCGCTATATCAGCTTTCAGATTGGCGACGGGCCGCTGCAAATCAGCCTGCCCGATACAATCCATAGCACGTTGCAAAATGCGGCCGACGATACAGCCCGTGAAAAGGCGCTGGTCCAGTTCATCGACTTTACCATATCTGCATCGCAATCGGCAGCGCCCGAGGCAGCCCTTGATCTGACCCAAATCTATCCTGTCATTCGCCCTAAAGGGTTCGGTGTCGAACCGATCCAACCCAGCTTTGCTAGTGTTCCTGAAACTGGCCATTTTGGCGAGGAGAACGAAGAGGAGCAAAGCGCACCCGTGACCCTGCCCTTTGCGGCAGACATGGAAATTTTCTTTGCCCAAGACAAAGACCAAGTGATCGAATTTGTAACCCTCGATCACCTTGCTCAACTTGAACTTACTGAACGTGAATTATTGGACATAGCACGCAAAAATCTGCAAGCCCGTGATTGGGATTTGAATATTGAAGGCGGGGACGGATTGCACATCATTTCCCTAGACGGAAATTTCGAAACCGGCTTTATGCTAAACCAGAGCTTTTGGCAGGGCGTCGACGTTGGGTTAGGCAGTATCGTTGCCGTGGTCGCTGCACGTGATCTGGTGCTTTTTGTGGACAGCGACGTCGAAAACGCCGTCGAAAACCTGCGCACACTGGTGGACCCGTCCATCAACCAATTTCCAAACCCGATATCGACCACACCGCTGGTTTGGGACAATGGTGTCTGGCGCAGTATTGATTAAAATTAGCTGCAATATTTTGATGGGGTTTTCGTGGGCTATTAACCAGATTCGGCAAGCTCTGATTAACAATTGGGCCGAAATGTACAAATAAGACAATAAATTGTACAACCGCGTATTTTCTTGTCAAAAACAGGCGGACAAGCCCCTGTGTATTTGTACAATTTCTGTTTCAAAATGTACAAATCTGCCTGATATTTTGTTTAAAAACACACCTAAGCTTACGCCCATTCACACATTAACACAGCGCCCTTAGGTCCGCAGCACTGCACCCGGATTCATAATCCCATGCGGGTCCAGGGCCGCCTTAATCGCCCGCATTGCCACCAGTTTGGTCGGATCGCCGTATCGTTCCAGATCGTCCACTTTCATCCGCCCCACACCATGTTCTGCGCTGATCGAACCACCCAGTTCATGGGTCAAATCATGCACGATGCGCTTGATCTCGTCTCGTTCGTTCATGTGGTCATTTCGCGAGCGCCCTTTTTGGGCAAACACATTGTAATGCAAGTTCCCGTCGCCCACATGACCAAAGCAGTTAATCCTAAAATCACCAATCTTTTCAATGCGCTGGTTCGCCTCTTCAATGAACCCAGCCAAGGCCCCAAGGGGAACTGAGATATCATGTGACGACACCGATCCAACCCGTCGATTGGCCTCTGGAATGTTTTCACGCACCGCCCAAAACGCGTCCGCTTGCGCCTGTGATTGCGCAATAAGACCATCGCTGACCAGCCCTTGTTCCATTCCAGCTTCAAACAAGGTTTCCAACGCCTGCTCTGCGTCCATCGCGGCAGGCAATCCCAATTCGATCAAC
Organism: uncultured Paracoccaceae bacterium; assembly: GCA_905182355.1. Classification (GTDB taxonomy): domain Bacteria; phylum Pseudomonadota; class Alphaproteobacteria; order Rhodobacterales; family Rhodobacteraceae; genus Ascidiaceihabitans. The sequence continues at coordinate 22,039 of CAJJBH010000066.1, forward strand.
ACACTCCATTCGGGGGCGACATCAAAAGGGCGGCGCACTTCCGGCATGGTTTCTTCAAGGAAATCAAAACTTTGACTGTGTATCAGCTCAAACGCACTTACCATTTCGCCCAACTGGTCACGCGCCAAAGACAGCAACGACAACGCCGCTTTCGGGCTTTCCACCGCCAACAGCGCAGTGCCAGTTTTAGCAGGTTTTGGCGACAACTTCAGCGCCGCCGCCGTGATGATCCCCAACGTGCCTTCTGATCCGATCAAAAGGTGGCGCAGGTCGTACCCAGTGTTGTTCTTGCGCAGTCGACTAAGACCATTCAAAATTTCACCTGACGGCATTACAGCCTCAAGCCCTAGACATAGATCTCTGGTATTTCCGTACCTTAGGACGGATGTTCCACCTGCATTCGTCGCCAAATTCCCGCCAATCCGCGCAGATCCTTCCGAGGCAAGCGACAAAGGAAACAGCCGATTTTCAGCATCTGCCGCGATTTGAACCTCCGCCAAAATAGCACCTGCATCTGCAATCAGCACATTTTCTTCGGCATAAACTTCGCGCACGGCATTCATCTTTTCCAGACTAATAATCAGTGGCTTAGGACCACTTTCAGCCACCTGCCCCCCGACCAATCCTGTGCCACCACCAAATGGAACGATCCCCACATGCCCCTGCGCACAAGCCTTCACCAGAACGCCCACTTCCGCAGTAGACCTAGGCAACGCCACAATCCCTTGTTGGCCCGCGTACTGACCGCGTGGCTCCTCAAGATAACTGGCATCTGCCGTGCGGAAACGATTCGCAGGAAGCAGCGTTTTTAGAGCGTTTTCAAACTCAACTGTCAAAGAATTTAGCATTTATGCTCCTGACGATATATATACTTATCAGCACCTTAACCCGCGTCAGTGCGCCCACGACGATCACTGCGCAGCGCAGCGTACAACACATGAGTACGCCACCGCCCACCAATCTGTAGGTAGGATTGCGCGACACCTTCGTATTTGAATGTACAGCCTTCTAACAGCCCACGGGACGGTTTGTTCTCCGGCAAACACGCAGCTTCAATCCGACTTAGGTCCAGTTGGACAAACGCGTGATGAACAACTGCCAAAATCGCCTCTCGCATGTAGCCATTTCGCGCATATGTTTCGCCTGTCCAATACCCCAATGTTCCCGCTTGCGATGGGCCACGACGGACGTTGTCCAAGGTGATTGCACCAATCAATGCACCGTCTTCACGGCGTTCCAAAAATAGCGGCATCGCTGTCCCGGACGAAATCGAACGCTGTGCCCAATAAACCCGATTGGTAAAGGATTTGCGCGATAGATGATCCTTGGACCAAACCGGTTCCCAAGGTATCAAAAAATCGTTACTTTGCACACGCAATGACGTCCAAGCACGGAAATCTGAATGGGCGGGTTGGCGCAGGGTCAACCGTTCCGTTTCGATCCGAACTTTGCGTTTGCTTAACAACATTAGGCGACGCGCCTGCCCTGAATTTGATCCAAGGTAGGGCCACCACCAACTGGGCCATAAAGCGCAAGTGCTGCAGGCGCTTTACTCACAATTTTCTCAGCGAAATCACGTACATCCCCTGTTGTCACGTCATCAATCATCGATACCGTTTCTGCAAGTGGCGGGATCCGATCCCAAATCTGGATAAGCCGAGCCAATCGCTCTGCCCGGTTAGACGAACTCTCAAGCCCCATTAACAACCCAGCTTTCATTTGGGCACGGGCGCGGGCCACTTCTGCCGGGCTCATGTCACTTGCCGCCCTTTTCATTTCGTCCACTGTGATTTCGGCCAATTCACCCAATTGTTCAGCGCTGGTCCCTGCATAAATTGTGGTCATGCCTGTATCAGCATGCGCCCCTGCTTGGGCAAAGATGGTGTAGCACAGGCCACGTTTTTCACGCACCTCTTGGAACAGACGACTGGACATACCGCCACCCAAAGCACTGGCGTAAATTTGCGCCACATAAATGTCGTCAGCGCGGTAACCGGGGCTTTCAAACGCCAACGCAAAATGGGCCTGTTCCAACGACTTTGTCTGGCGCACTTCACCACCAATAAATTTCGAAGGAGCGGCATCAAAAGCAGGTGTTGGTGTCATATGGCCAAACAGGCCTTCAGCCATCTTCACCAAGGCGTCGTGATCAATTGAACCTGCGGCGGACAAAATCATCTGCTCGGGTCCATAATGCTGGCCTACGAACTTGGACAGGTCAGCCTTACTAAAGCTAGATACACGTTCTGTCGGGCCCAAGATTGTGCGGCCCATCGGTTGATCCGGATACGCGGTTTCTTGCAGCCAATCAAAGATCACGTCATCGGGCGTATCAAGCGCCTGACCAATTTCCTGCAAGATCACGCCCCGCTCGATCTCGATTTCCGCTTCTTCAAAAACGGGATTCAGCAAAATGTCGGCAATCACATCCAATGCCAAAGGCACATCGTTTTCAAGCACTCGTGCGTAGTATGCAGTTACTTCGCGGCTCGTGTAGGCGTTAATGTATCCGCCAACATCCTCAATTGCCTCGGCAATTTGCAACGCACTGCGCCGTTTGGTACCTTTGAATGCCATGTGTTCTAGGAAGTGTGCGATGCCATTTTGGGTCGTTGCTTCGTGCCGTGCCCCTGCCCCGACCCAGACTCCAATGGTTGCCGACGCAAGGCCTGGCATGTGTTCTGTTACGATGCGAAAGCCGTTGGAAAGACGATGCTGTTGCAAGCTAGACGACGTTGTCACTGGCGGATGTTTCCTTTGATATGGGTCTTTAACGCGTCAAGATTGTTGGCAATCCGTGTTACACGTTCGTCGCGGTCATATAGGTCAGACATACGATCTGGCAATGGAGGACGAATGCCACTTGCCGCTTCCACTGCATCTGGGAACTTAGCCGGATGTGCCGTTGCTAATGTAATCATCGGGGTGGCGCTGGGGGGCTGATCCTTGGCCACTTTAACGCCGATGGCAGAGTGCGGGCACAGCAGCTCCCCAGTGGTTTTCAATGTATCCCTTATGGTCGCGCTGGTTTCTGCTTCAGATGCACGGCCAGAATCAAAGTGGCTTTGCAGCACCTGCATTGCGCCTTGGCTGACGTCAAAACCGCCCTGTATGAGTTCGTCCATCAATTGCGAAACAGCACCGCCGTCGCGGCCATAAGCGTCAAACAGGGCGCGTTCAAAGTTGGAGCTGACTTGAATATCCATCGATGGGCTTATGGAAGGAGATGTTTCACCTTTGTGATAGCCCTGCCCACTAAGACAGCGATGAAGGATATCATTTTGGTTTGTTGCCACAACAAGGCGGTCTATCAGCAGGCCCATGCGTTTCGCAATGTAACCTGCAAAAATGTCGCCAAAGTTGCCTGTAGGCACGGTAAAACTGACTTTGCGATCTGGTGCGCCTACGGAAACCGCAGAGCTGAAATAGTAAACAACCTGCGCCAAAACCCGCGCCCAGTTGATTGAATTCACCCCAGCAAGGCGAACACCATCACGGAAATCAAAGTCATTGAACATGTCCTTAAGGCGGGCTTGGCAATCGTCAAAATCGCCGTCCATCGCCAGAGCATGAACGTTGGATTCGGACGGTGTTGTCATTTGGCGGCGTTGAACTTCGGAAATACGTCCGTGCGGATACATGATAAATACGTCGACATTGTCGAGCCCGCGAAACGCTTCAATCGCTGCCGACCCCGTGTCGCCGGACGTAGCACCAACAATTGTAACGCGTTCATTGCGCCGTGAAAGTGCTGTTTGGAAAAGCTGACCGATCAACTGCATCGCAAAGTCTTTGAACGCAAGGGTTGGACCGTGGAACAGCTCAAGCAGGTAATGTCCCTGATCCAACTGCACTAAAGGTGCGCGGGCTGCGTGTCCGAACCCCGCATAAGCCCGTTCTATGATGCCTTTGAAATCATCGTCCGAAAATGTTTCGCCGACGAAGGGACGCATCACCTGAAATGCAATCTCTTCATAGCTCTTGCCTGCCATCGCTTTAATTTCGGCGTGGCTTAGCTGCGGGATCGCTTCGGGCACATACAGGCCGCCATCGCGGGCAAGTCCTGTTAGCATTGCGTCTTCAAACGAAAGTGCTGGGGCTTGTCCCCGTGTCGAGATATATTTCACGTTTGGGTACTCTGATCAGGTTTCGGTTGTGTTGCTGTCATTGCGCAGCAGAAAATAGGCAGTCATCGCGGACCAAATGAGGGCAAGCAAGAACCAAGTGATGGCGTATTGCAGATGATCGTTTGGAATATTGACCGTGTCCACAGGCAATGGCGTTACGTTGGTATCAGCAGGTGATATTTCACGCAAGACGATCATTACTGGGTCCGTCTTGAGGATCTTGGCCATCGCGTCGACATCACGCGCGAACCATATATTTTTCGCGATGTCAGGTGCGGGCGTGTAACTGTCGATCTCTTGCGGCCAGTGCAGATTTCCCGTGACGACCGATCTAACTTGGGCAGTTATATCGGTGGGCAGTGTGTCATTTACCGAGATAAATCCTCGATCCAGCAAAACGGTCCTATCCTGCAGAACAAGCGGGCTAATCAATTTATACCCCGCTCCGATGCGCTTTTGCGAAACAAGCACGCGCAGGAACTCAGGATTCACGAACCCTTCCGCGGTGACCGACAGGTATTTGTCATCAACCCGATTAGGATTTGCAGGCAGCGCAATCGGCGCTTCCACAATACGTTCTTCGATTTGGGTAATAATCGCTTGTTTCCAAGCCAGGCGTTGCATCTGCCAAATGCCAAGGCTGACCAGAATGGACAGGCCACCAAGTCCGAAAACCACAAAGAAGATGATGCGTTTCATTTAGCCCTCGTCGTCAAAAGAAACAAGGCGCATGAGCTGTCCCATACGCCTTGTTGTGATCATGATTTAGCGTCGATATGCAATCACAACACCACGTGGTTTAGATGCCCCACATGTAGACTGCGAAAAACAAGAACAACCAAACAACATCAACAAAGTGCCAGTACCAAGCAGCGGCTTCAAAGCCCAAGTGCTGTTCTGGTGTGAAGTGACCTTTGATCGCACGGATCAGGCAGACTGTCAGAAAGATCGTACCGATCAGGACGTGGAAGCCGTGGAAGCCTGTGGCCATGAAGAAGTTTGAATAAAACTCGTCGCCACCAAATTCCCAGCCTTCGTGAAGCAGATGCGCGTATTCGTAAGCTTGTAGGGCAGTGAACGCGATGCCAAGTACGATTGAGAGGGCCAAACCAGTGATCAAATCTTTGCGGTTGTTTTCGTGGACCAGCGCATGGTGCGCCCATGTTACGGCACAACCAGATAACAATAAGACTAGCGTATTAATCAGCGGCAAATGAAGCGCATCAACAGGGTAGATTTCTGGAGCCACATATTCTGAGCCAAAATAATCTTCCATCGGATAAATAGCGTGTTTGAAGAACGACCAAAACCATGCAGCAAAGAACATGACTTCGGAGGTAATGAACAAGATCACACCATAGCGCAGGCCAATCTGAACAACAGACGTATGATCACCAATGTGCGCCTCGTCTACGCAACGAGACCACCATGAGAACATGACGTAAAGAACGGCGGTAAAGCCGATCAAGAACATCCACGGGCCCGACAATGTGACCGTTTCGAAGAAGATAGTCATTCCTTCCGTCATCCAAGCCACGGCACCGAACAGCATGACAAATGCTGCAACGGAACCCAACAATGGATCGATTGACGGAGGTAAAATGTGGTAGTCGTGGTTTTTAGCGTGGGCCATGAAGCGTCCCTCAGTTCAGGTTTGTGTCGCTGGTTCGCTCAAGGGCTGCGTAGCCTTCGGGCAAATCAATTTCGTAGAATGTATAGCTAAGTGTGATGGTGTGCACGTATTTTGCATCACGATCCGTCACTATTTCCGGGTCCACATAAAAGCTGACAGGCATCATGACGGTTTCACCCGGTTGTAACACCTGTTCTTCAAAGCAGAAGCAGTCGATTTTGTTAAAGAAATAGCCCGCTTGGTAAGGCGTTACGTTGTAACTTGCCTGCCCCGCGATTGGCTTGCTGGTCGGGTTGTGCGCCTCGTAAAAGGCCAGTCCGGTTTCGCCAATTCGAATTTCCATTTCACGCACAACAGGTTTGAATTCCCAGCGCATGTTACTGTTCAAAGAACCATCGAAACGTACCTTTATGGTTTGCTCCAATATCTCGTCCGAAGCGACCGATGAAACGCCCGTTGTTCCACCAAACCCAGTGACCTTACAAAACCAGTCGTAAAACGGTACAGAGGCCCAAGCCAAACCACCCATCAAAACGACAAGCGACAGGGTTTGCGCCACTGTCTTTTGTGGTCCGGTCATTTTGGTCATTGGCTGATCTCGTTCGCCTTGGGAAGTTCAAACGCACCATTGGTAACCTTTGTAAACGTCAGCGCTAAAACAAGAGCAACAAATGCAGCCAACATCAGGCCAACCCCAACGTTGCGGCCTTTGCGACGTTGATGGATTTCGTGTTCAACTTTGATTGCCATTACCAGCCACCCAATCCCCAAGGTCGCAACAGCGCCTCAGCCAAAATCGCACCAAAGTGCAGGAAGAGATATAGTATCGAAAGTTTAAAGAATTTCCGTTCGACCGCATAATCATCACCATCTGCGATCACTTCGTCGCGACACCAAATATTATACGCACCCTTCAGGAACAGAGTATTCAAGACCAAAGCCGCAAGCAGGTAAATCGGTCCACCAATGCTGGTGAACCCAGCACCAACAGCAAGAGCAAACAATACAATCGTGTAGGCAAGGATATGGCGTCGTGTGCTTGGTCGACCATGTGTCACCGTCAACATTGGCACACCCGCATCGTCGTAATCAGAGCGCATGAACAAAGCCAAGGCCCAGAAATGTGGTGGCGTCCAGACAAAGATCAGGGCGAACATCAGCCACCCTTCGATAGACATCGTGCCCGTTGCTACAACCCAGCCAATCAGCGGCGGGAAGGCACCTGCAG